>NZ_NEJZ01000015.1:0-183367 GCF_002113215.1 Pseudomonas sp. B15(2017) | reverse complement strand
GTTGGGGGCGGGGGCGGTGGGTTAAGGCTTAAGTCGTGGCAATCAATTACTCCCTATCGATGTAGCATCGCCAATGATTAGCCCCCATATCTGAATATAGGCCGTTACTCTAAGAGCTTCGGCCTTGTAGCCAGTTTTATGCTGCCTACTCCATTAACTTGAGCACCCAATCCTGACGAGTTATTTGAACTTATCCAAATCGATCACGTTATCTTCACCGAATAACTCCTTTGCTTTTTCTATAACAGCATCCGATGGCTCCGGATAGAAAAAAGCTAGATTCTTCTTAGCACGAGTACAGCACACATATACAATTTTATTAGTGCGTTCTATAACGGTATCTTTACCATCACCAGTAAAGAATGCTTCGAAATTATAGTTATTCCATCTTCCATTATCCATAACGACTAGCACATTATCGAATTCACGCCCTTTAGTTTTGTGCTGAGTCGAAAATGGCGTCTTTCCGTCTATATATCTGTATAAGCTTTGAAACTCCGAGAAAGCCAGATCGCAAACTTGCGCATAGACATAAAACCTCTGCCTTATAAAATTTTCCAAACGATCATCCCTTCTAACCAAACCCTTCTTATGCGCTTGTTCAATAACTTCTCCGATTGTTTTACCTTCCAAATCAGCTAGACTTCTGATTTCTTCTCGAAGATTAAATTTATCTTTATGAGATAATATTTTTAGATCTGTCGCCCTCACAAACTCATTAAACGCCCCCTCTTGGTAAAGTTTAATTAGCGTTTGGATCCTATGGACATGCTTAATCAAACTATCTCGAGTCGTTCCTCCTCCCCCGAGCATGCTTTGATCTGCTTTCTGATCATCAATGAGCATATCCTTGTCAATGTATATTGAAGTTAAATCGAGAAAATGCTGTTGCAACGCCAAACGGTAAGACTCAGGGTATTTCGCAATATATCCAGCCTGACCATCTGTCGGAAGCACCTTCTTCAACTCATTCCCGATCTTACCTGCTGTTAAATCCGCAACCACTTCCTCTAACGTCTTACCTTCTGGACAGTACCTTGGGACAGTCGTCTTAATAAACGATCTAAGTCTATTTACATATTCTAAGATTTTGTCTCCATCATAAACTCTCATCAACTCGGGAAAACCAGCCTTCGTTGCTATCAAATTATGAGTAAGATTTAACTCTTTTGTAAGCAAAGACGAATCGCTCCACCGCAAATAACTCCTTGCAACTTCAACATTGGATTTTCTTGAGTGAAAAAATCTCGCAGTACCAATTATTGGTTTTCCATCCTCCATATTTGGGGCGTCGATATCATTCGAAGGCTCTTGCAAAAGTCCATCAGTACGAAACTTATTTGCCAGATTTATCACTGAGACGGGGTTTCTTCTGTTCTGTTTTTTCTTGACCTCCGTAACTTTGGATTTACCTACACCTTTGTAGGCCTCAAGATCTCCAATGCCTTTATCATAAATCGATTGCATTGCATCCCCAAAAAAACCTACTACGTTGCGTCTTTCCGTACGTGCGAGGTGCTCAAGCAGTATTTCCACCACAAGGTGACTGGTATCCTGATATTCATCAACCAAGATAAATTTGAATTTATCATTTACTATCCTACACAGTTTTGGATAACTTAAAAACATTGCATGAGCCAATACAGGAATTTGATCATGAGAAACAATCCCACTTCTCAGCCTTACATATTCCTTATATTCAACATCACCATCAATGGACTCAACCCTATCAGGTTCACCATTATCCAAAGTCACTTTAAATAAATTCTGACCATCATCATTAATCAGAAAAATCAGCGTTTCCTTTAGCTCCACTTGAAAATGTTTGATAGTTGACCATAAAAAATCGTGGATGGTCGACACGTAAAGATTTTCATGGCTTGCCCTGTGCTCAACTTCTTGTGCAGCAGCATTCGTATACGTAATACAGGCAATTTCAGCAAGAGGCTTTTGTTCGATCAGACCAGAAATAGTTTCAACAAGCGAATAAGTTTTACCACTTCCAGCGCCACCACTTAGCAGGAAGTTTCTACCCTCTCTTGTAGCTGCGAGAATTTCATTTGTCTCCTCACTATATATATTCTTTATCAGTTGCGAAGCCATTCCAATCCCTCCTGAATGTATGCGGGCGTCTTCCAATTGGAAAATGCTGACTCTTCAGACGCAACGCTATTTAATAGAATATCAATAGCTAAGCCAGCCTTCTTATCTACAGCTTTTTCTGCAAACTCATAGGGAGTATGAGTTCCATCAACATAAAGCTGAAAATGCTTTGCAACGAGCGAAGGAAATCTGGCGGAGTCATTACCTAAGAATTTTTTATTAATACTAAAAAAAGCATCTTCAAAGCTTCTCCCACGATACCCTTCCTCTTCAGTCTGAAATCCAACGAATAAATCTCCCTCTTTGCTAGGTATCCAACCGCCAGAATAAGACAATACTTTATTATCCTTTTTCAAATCGAGGAAAAACTTAACATCCTCCCTTTTCTTACCGTAGAAAAAGCAGAGTGCATTGTTGGAGGTATGATCAGTTTCAGGATCGAGCGGCGGGCACTTTTGGGTTACTTTCTTTTCTTTACCACTTTCGTCTGATTCTAAGGTAGTTTTCCCGGTATCAATATCTGTAAGAATGAGTGTTTTTACTCCGACGAGACGAAGAAATTTTTCAAATATCTGAGAATGAGCGCCGACTTCGACGAGGGAAACATTCTGCGACAATAAAGGAGCGACGCCTTCTACAGGATACTCTTGATCTAGTTTTTTCATCATGGCGGGAAGCAGTATTTTTTCTGTATCTCCCTCAACCAAGATAACCTTATCCGCGAAAAACAATTCCGCGCGATGCAAGGTCAAATATTGCTTTAGAAATCTAAAGTGCCCAACTCCTTCCTCATCATTCGCTTCCAAATAATCATTTTTCAGGGCTTTCAGGCTTTTACAAAGCACCTCCCCATTAGATCTTTTCATGTATTTTATGTCGTCAAAATCGCATTCGGCGACAATATGCGAAGAATGCGTACTTATTACAGTCTGAAGATTTACGTTTACTCCATCCTCTCGCTTTATTCCTTCGGCCAAGAGCGCCTTGATATTCTTAATAAAGATGTACTGCATTTGAGGATGGGTATGAGCCTCTGGCTCCTCAATGAATAGTATATTTATGGCGGCAGGCCTTTGATTCAGTGCTCGCCTAAACGACGTCATCAGCAAATCAATTTCGAAAATCATACTGATCAAATTCATATAGCCTAAACCATTAAAATGCTCAGGCAAGTCGTGATTTTCATGTCGATAAAGGACAGTAGTATTACCCTCAAGCAGTTCCCTGTGCTGTAAAGTTGATGAAATAGTCAACGAAGTTTCTGCGTGGGAGACACCGCCAAACTTTTCCACGCTACCAAGAAGCTTAGCAAACATGCTCTGATAGACCGCACTCAAATCCTTATCAGTACTCCTTAGCTTTTTCTTGAATAAATTTACGGTTTGTTTCTGCTCTTCAGTCTCATCCGTTCTTTTATAAATCCTAGCGGTTTGCACCGAGAGAGTTTTGTCATTATCCTTGTTCGTCACGCTTCTCTTCGCGCTAATCGATCTAAACGACAACACCTCCTCAAGCGAAATTTTTTCTTTTGTTAAATCCGTATATTTAGAAAAATCGCCACTGAGGTAGCTTTTACGAACAACACCACCAAAATACTTTCCGTGTTTTTCCGAAATATAAAGCAGCGCATCATTATCATAATCATCTTTATCTTCCTGATACGCACCACAGAAAGAAACAAGTTGAGAATGAGATAATTTATAATCGAATCCTAGATTAATTAAATTATCTTCCGGGTCCAGACTCATAATAAGTTCCGAAACCTGACCCAGATCGTCCTGCTCATTATATTTTATTGTCATCCTTAAGTGCATACCAATAGAAACATACTCCTCCTCTGTGGGAACTGGCTTTTCTCCTGAGACTAGCTCGCGAAGTCTCTCCCTTAGATTTACATTAAAATCATCAATGGAAATTTTACTACTCTCAACGACAAATTTTTCAAACGCTGACAATAGAGAAGTTTTCCCTGAGTTATTTTTTCCTATTACTAGCGAAAGCTCATTCTCTAGATCTAACGAAAAATTCCGCAGAAGCCGATAATTTAAAATTTCAACTTTTGAAACTTTCATTGCGCACACCACCAATAAATTGATTTCTTAGTCTTATGAATAAACGAAATCACGTTATATACCCTGAAGGCTTTTTCATTTTCAGACACATATTTCAAAGTCCTTAGTTACCTCAAACCCATCACCTTGATCCAAAGTCTTGTCAGTTTTTCAAATTCTCTCGTCATTCATCGCCCCCTAGACAATGCAGTCATTGAGGTATAGCTCAATGCCATCAAAATGCATACGCAATACACGCTGGACGCGTGAATCAGAGAACTTTGTACTGGACCAGTTCTGAGAGCCCCTTTTCTCGCCCCATGAAGGCGTTGTGATAGCATGCGCCTCCCCCCGGAGAGGGGATTTTTTTCTACATCCCGCAAGGAATATGCCCTCGTGAAAGACTTCGTCATCAGCGTCAACAACACCGTCCTGTATCTCTCCCTGGCATTCATCTGGCTGGTCGCTATCGTCGCGATTTTCACCAGCGGGTTCTTGCCGGCGCTGGGTATCTTCGTGGCAGGCACCCTTTGCTGGTGCATCATTTCCGGCTTCTGGTTCGTCCAGTCGGCGACCTACGAAGAACTGCGCAAGCTGAACGCCAGCAAAAACTGAAACATCAGGGTGGAGTCGTAAGTGCCCCGCCCTACTCTGAGCGCTTGGTTCCGTGCCAAGCGCTCTCGCCCACCGCGAATGGCTCGCATAAACCCCGCATTTTTTGAAACCCTGAAAATCCCGCCGCTCCCTTTCTGCCAATAAAGCCCAGTACTATCTCTCAAGAAATATCCCCGTCCCTTGTCCTCATCCACTGAGTGGCGAACTAAAGGAGTTTTGGTTTTGGGACATCTTCTGACTGAGCCGCAACTGACCGACGTCAGAGCTGCACTCTCCTGGCCTTTCAACGATTTGCCGGTCGAATACGACTATGTAGCGGCGGAGGTCAGAGGCATCGATCCTGACGCGCTCTACGAAATCCTTTATTCAGAGGTCGCGCCGGTGTGCTTCACCAACCTTGCGGCCGCTGTGCCTCCGGTATGGACTGGCTTTGATCCAGACTCGCTTAGGGCAATGATTGAGGAAAGGCTGGCTGCCAGGGAGAACAGCTGGTTTCGCAGGCAGTTTGATAAGGCGTTGGTTCGCTGGCTGCAATACAACTACGGCTACATCTGGAAAGAGATTTCCTCAAGGCTTTGAGCGCTTAAACAGGTTCGTTTAAAGCAACCCGCCGTAACTTCCTCGAGGCTACAACGCCTTGCGTCATTGCCTACGACTACGCCAGAATCCGCCGGCTTGTGCGTCTACGACGCGGGTCTTATCGTTTCCCGGTCACTGAAAAACAGTGATGGGGTTTGGTAGCCCCGGATTATCGTAGGTTGCATAAGCATCATGATGTGCAGTGTCTGAAAGACTCCGCGTCATGGTGGTCATGCACAGGGCGTCTTCGGGCGCGCCGGTTCCTACGTCCCGGTCTACCAACCTGAGCATGGCCGCCACCCATCGTTTGGTAGCGAGAGTGTCGGCTCCCATTTGACGATGTAGGAGTTTCACCATGATCAAACCAACACCCAACCCACCCGAAACCGACACCACCTCTCCCTACGAATCCCCCAACTCCAAAAAACTCCACGACGCCGCAGAGCGCGCGCTGGATCACTACCTCTGCCCCGCCGCCGGGATCATGTCGTCCTGCAACGAACCCGAGCGGATGTACCTGGCCAATCCGAAGTACAACACCGAATGCTTACTGGCCAACGCCAGCGAAAACCTTGGGGCGGCCAGTGAGATGCTGAGCAATTTCGCGGCAACGCTCGATCCGTCCCATCGCAAGATGGCGATCGGTATTGCGCAGGTCGTGATGATTGCCGAGCTGGCGGTGAATCAGGCGCTGGATCACGTCGAGGCCGCGTAATCTCACGATGGCTGCAGGAGCAGTCCTTGGCTACTTCTACAGCGAATCATCGCGGTCCGTATTGTGACTGGAACAAGTGCGACTGAGGCCGGCACGGGATATCGTGCCGGCCTCAAGATCGCCAATGAAATGAGGCAGATCTGTTATCCGGTGACGGGATAAAAGGTCTGCCTCATTTTTTGCGTTAATGCCTGCCTCAGTCTTCAGTGCGATAACGTGCAGCCGCCTTACTCAACGACAAATTGGGCATGAGCTTCTGACGCGCAGCCTCATAGGCATCCAGATCGGCAATGTCCGGAAGCGCCGGAATGGTGACGAACTCGCCCTGATCGAGGCCGGACAGTGCCGCGTCCACCATGTCTTCCGCGCGCATCACGATGGCTTCCGGCAGATGCTCCAGCGGTGTGCCGGCCGCGCCCCAGAACTCGGTGGCCGTCGCGCCGGGCAGGACTGCCTGAACGCGCACATTCTTGTCCGCCAGTTCATGACGCAAGGATTGGCTGAACGCCAGAACGAAGGCCTTGGAGCCGCCGTAAACGCCGTTCAACAACTCCGGAGCAATGCTCACGATCGAGGCGATGTTGATCAGTGTGCCGCCGCCACGGGTGACAAACCCCGGAACAGCCGCGTAGGTCAGTCGCATCAGCACGTTCACGTTGAGCGTGAGCAAGTCTTCGAGTGTGTCGACGTTTGATTCCAGCAGTGGCTGAGTCGCGCCAATCCCGGCGTTGTTTACCAGCAGAGAAATGCTGGCATCGGTCTTCAGCCGCTCCTCGACCCGTGCCAGATCGGCACGGTCGGACAGGTCAGCGGCCAAGACTTCTATGTTGCGACCGGTTTCGTCACTCAGTCGTTTGGCGAGGGCATTGAGGCGTTCGCGATTTCGCGCGACCAGGATCAGGTCGTGGCCACGTCGGGCCAGGCGTTCAGCATAAACGGCACCGATGCCGGACGAGGCGCCGGTGATGAGGGCAGTACCGAGGCGGGATTGAGTCATGTCGAGTCTCCAGGTTGGTGGGAAGCACTGGACGACAGCATGCGACGGCTAGGCGATATCTCAAATGACGTATAAGGTAGTGATTCAGGACATTCGAGATAAAACCATGCATCGCATCGGCTATTTGCTCACTGACGGCTTTCAGGTGCTCTCGCTGGCAACCCAGGCTGTTTTCGAGTTCGCCAATCAGGTCGCCGAGGAGCCCTTCTACAGCGTCGAGAATTTCTCGCCGGACGGCGGCATGGTGCGATCCTCGCTGGGGCTGGCCCTGGAAACGCGTCCGCTTCAGGCGCCCGGGCTGGCCGATACGTGGATCGTTGTCGGGGTCAACGACCCCGTGAAAAACGAAACGCCCACGGCAGTGCTCGATTTCGTACGCAAGGCTGGCACGCAAGCCAGGCGCACCGTCGGTATCTGCACGGGCGGTTTCATCCTCGCCGAGGCAGGTTTGTTGAGCAGCCGACGTGCGACAACCCACTGGGCCTACGCCCAGACCTTGCAGAAGCGCCATCCCGAAATCAGCGTCGAAGTCGATCGCATCTATATCGTCGATGGCCCTTTCTGGACGTCAGCGGGCATGACCGCAGGCCTGGACCTTGCGGTCGGCATGGTGGAAAAGGATCTGGGGGCCGAGGTCGCCCGCTCGGTGGCACACAAACTGGTGATGCACCAGCACCGGTCCGGCGGGCAGTCGCAGCACTCGGAAATGCTCGACCTCGCGCCCAAGTCCGACCGTATCCAGAGCGCTCTGAACTATGCGCGAAAACATTTGAATCGCGCGCTCAGTGTCGAAGAACTGGCCGGCGTAGCACACCTGAGCCCGCGCCAATTCACCCGTATTTTTAGCGCGGAAACCGGTCAGTCGCCCGCCAAGGCCATCGAAGGCCTGCGATTGGAGGCCGCTCGTTTGATGATTGAACAGAGCCGGCATTCCCTCGATGTCATCGCCAGCGAATCGGGTTTTCGTGATCGCCGGCATATGCGTGAAGCCTTCATCCGAGGCTTCGGCGTGCCTCCGCAAGCGGTGCGGCGCGATGCTCGTCGGGTTGTGACGGAACTGCATTCCTGACAGGAATGCCCCCATAAAAAACATGAATTTTATTTAGGCCGCCCAATCTTTTAGCGTGGCCACTCCGCATATGGAGATGACGCTATGAATGATTCAAGCCTGCGCCTTTACGTCGATGCTCAATTCACCAGTCCCTACGCAATGTCGTGCTTTGTGGCCCTTCGAGAAAAGGGAATCGAGTTCGAAATGAGTACCCTGGATCTGGACAAACTGGAGAACCAGGCCAGCGATTACGCCCGTCTTTCGCTGACTCAACGGGTGCCCACCCTCGTGCGGGGCGACTTTGCGTTGTCGGAGTCATCGGCGATTACGGAATACCTGGAAGACGTGTTTCCCCAAATACCTGTTTACCCTGAGGCCCCACAGAAACGCGCAGCGGCGAGACAAGTTCAAGCGTGGCTTCGGAGTGATCTTCTACCGATCCGACAGGAGCGCTCTACGCTTGTCGTGTTCTACGGCGTCAAATACGGCCCGTTGTCAGCGTCGGCTGAGGCTGCCAGGCAAAAGTTGGTTGATGTCGCTCAATGGCTGCTGACCGACAATCCGGATTACCTTTTTGGTGAGTGGTCGATCGCCGATGTTGATCTGGCATTGATGCTGAACCGGTTGATACTCAACGGGGACACTGTGCCGGCTCAACTGGAGGATTACGCGCAGCGCCAGTGGCAACGCCCGACGGTGCAAGAGTGGGTCAAGCTGCAACGACCTCGAATCTAGGAAAAAACGGGGACTCAGTGAAAATGGAAATGGGGACAGATTTATTTTTTCAGAAAATAAATCTGTCCCCTTTTCTGTCCCCTTTTCTGTCCCTTTTTCTCCGAATTTCAATCAGATCACTCACCCCGCCTTCAACAAAATGATGCCGAGCCAGTTCGATCTTCGACGGTTCAAACTCGCTGCCGATCAGCACACCGCCGCCGCTGGAACGCCTGCGCACGCTGGTGCATGCGTTCATTCGTTCGGAGTGCGAGGAGGCGCAGATGCGTGGCGCGTTGAGTGATGCGGCGCCGCTTTATCGCGATGCGCCGCAGGCCCATGAAGTGCGGGCGGTGGGCAAGCGGATCTTTGCGACATTCATGGTGGAGTTGCTGCCCGGGGCCAGCGAAGCCATTCGCTCGCAAGCCTGCGATCTGATCCTGGCCACGCTCAGTTCGGTGGGAAAGGATTTTTCACTCAGCCCGCGCACCGACGAAGAAATCACCGCCCGCGCCGAGGGTATGGCGGACATGTTCAGTGCTTATGTGCTGACACTCGAAGCCCGTCGAAGCTGCTGATACGCCGCCACCAGTTGCGCTTGATTGAACGCCAGGTTGCGGCCGCTGGGATTGGGCAGAATCCAGACTCTAGCGCCGCCGAACATGTCCTCTTGCAGCCCCCATTCAATCGACTTCCTGCCGGATAAACCGGCGTACGCCGCCTTGCCGAGAAACGCCACGAAGCGTGGCGCGTAGCGGGCGATCTTGCGTTCGAAGCTGGCAGCGGCTGCGGTGAATTCCTCGGCAGACAGTTGATCCGCACTCGCTGTCGGCCGCTCGACCACGGCGGTCAGGCCGCAGTCAAATTGCAGAATCGAGCGGTCGTCTTCCGAACGCACTTCATGGGGCGTGAAACCGGCCAGGTGCAACGTGCGCCAGAAGCGGTTGCTGCGGCCGGCGAAGTGATGGCCCTGCTCTGCGGCCAATAACCCCGGATTGATTCCGCAGAACACCACGGACAAACCTTGAGTGAGGATGTCCTCAAGCCCGTTCAACCGCAGATCACCTTCACCGCATCGCGCGCCTGCCCCGCCAGTTCTTCGCGGGATTTACCGGCGCGGGCGCGGATCGAGATGCTGTGCAGCAGCGATGACGCGAGCATGGCTCGTGCGGCGGCATCCACATCGCCGGTCAGTTCGCCGGATTCAATCGCCCGTTGCAGGCGGGCTTCAAGATCGGCATCGAGCTGGCTCAAGCGCTGCGACAGCACGTTGCGGATTTCCGGGTCCTCGACCGCTTCGGTGGTCGCGGTGCCGATGGCGAAACAGCCGCGTGGCTGGCCGTCGCCGGAAAAATAGATCGCCAGTTGCCCTTCGTAAAAACCGGTCAGGGCCTGTTCCAGGGTCAGGCTGCTGTCGTTCAGCGCGGCCTGCATGGCGGCGTGGGCGGTGTCCCAATACTGATCGAGGGCCTTGATGTAAAGCGCGTGTTTGTCACCGAACGCGGCGTACAGGCTGGGGCGGTTCATGCCGGCGGCGCTGGCGATGCTGTCCAGTGACGCGCCGGAATAGCCTGTGTTCCAGAACACGCCAAGTGCCTGTTGCAGAGCGGTTTGCGGGTCATAGGCCCGTGGACGGCCACGGCCTTTTCCTTCTGTCGGTTTATTTTGTGCCATGTCGTACAAATTCCTTGCGGGGAAATGAAGTCGCTCATATTCTTACACCATCGCACAAAATTAAGGAATCAGAAATTCCTTGATCGGCAGGTTTGTTGTAACAGCGCTCGAACCGAGGCTGGCGACGACGAAACAGCGGCAACAGAGCACCCCTCCTGCACCGCGCACTGACTTGATGACGCACCGCATTCAACGCCGCCCAGCACTTTGGAGAGAGCCGTTCATGAATCAGCCATTAGATCTCACCGCAGAACAAGCCCGCGCTCACCCCGTCGACGCGCCGCCGAAGAAGCCACTCAAGCAGCATCTGCGCCCCGTATTGATGTTCGGCGTTCCGGCGCTTTTCGCCGCGATTGGCTACGGCCAGTACGTTGCCAACGAGCCGTTCGTTTCCACCGACAACGCCTATGCCCGCGTGGCCAAGGCCTCGATAAATGCGCGGATTTCCGGGCAAGTGGTCGAGATCGCGGTCGACGACAACCAGCCCGTGCGCAAAGGCCAGGTGCTGTTTCGCATCGATCCCAAGCCGTTGCAGATCGCCGTCGACCGGGCCGAAGCACAACTGGCCAATGCTCGCTTGCGCATCGATGGCCTCAAGGCCAGCTATCGCCAGCAGCAAGCCGAGCTGCAATCGGCGAAAGCTTCGACGGATTACGACCAGAAGGAGTTCGCCCGCAAGAAAGCCTTGATCGCCACCGAGTTCGTGTCGAAGGCTCTTTACGAGCGCGCCGAAACCGACCTGAAAGTCTCGCGCCAGCGCATCGCGTCCATCGAGCAACAGATCGCCAGCACCGTCGTCGCGTTGAACGGCAACCCGGACATTGCCCTCGACGATCACCCCACCGTGCGCGAGGCCAGGGCGCAACTCGACGAAGCGCAGTTGTATCTGTCCTACGCCACGGTCACCGCGCCGGACGACGGCATCGTCGCCAAGGTCGATGATTTGCAGGTGGGCAATTACGTCAACAACGGCGCACCGGCGTTCGCGCTGATTTCCGACCGGGAAATCTGGATCGAGGCGAATTTCCGCGAGACCCAGGTGACGCACATGCGCCCCGGCCAGACCGCGACCATCACCCTCGATACCTACCCGGATCGCCCGTTCAAGGCACACGTGATCAGCATGAGCCCCGGTGCCGGTGCCGACTTCGCGCTATTGCCGCCGGAGAACGCCACCGGCAACTGGGTCAAGGTCGTGCAGCGGGTACCGGTTCGTCTGGAACTGGACGAGGCCGATCCTGCCTTGCCGCTGTTCTCCGGCACCAGCGCCACGGTCAAGGTTGATACCGGGCACCGCACGCCATGGTGGCATCCGCTCAAGTCGTTGTTGTCTGCGGGTAATTCGTGATGAACAGCTCAACAGCCGATGCGCGGGCACTGCGGTTTGTCGCCCTGCTCGCCACCTATATGCAGTCAGCCAACCTGCCGTTGCCGAACGCCGCGCTGCGGTTGATTCAGGGCAGTCTGTCGATGACCGACGATCAGGCCGGATGGATTTTCACCGCTTATCTCGCGGCGAGCGCCATTACGATGCCCGTGGCGCAATGGCTCGCCGGACGCTTTGGATTGAAGCGGGTTTATCAGACAGCGCTGGTGCTGTTCGCCCTCGGTCTGTGGCTCGGCACGCTGGCCGGCGCGCCGCTGGAGTTCATCGCCGCACGCATTCTGCAAGGCCTGGCCAGCGGCGTGATTGCGCCGTTGTCGATGGCTATCGCTATGGAGTCATTGCCTGCTGAACACCGCCCGGCGTTCGGCCCGAAATGGACCGCGCTGGTGCTGTTCGGCATCGTCAGCGGCCCGAGCATCGGCGGCGTGATCTGCGAGTATTTCGACTGGCGCCCGATGTTCTACCTCAGCCTGCCGCTGACCGCGTACATCCTGATTGTGGTGTCGTTGCTGCTCGCCGAGAAGAAAGCAGACTCGCGCCCAGCGTTTGATTTCTTCGGTTTCGCCAGCTTCACGGTCGGCATGATCGGCCTGCAGATGCTGCTCGATCGCGGCGAACGGCTGGACTGGTTCGACTCGCCGGAAATCTGGATCGAAGCGCTCGCCAGCGCCCTCGGCCTGTACCTGTTCGTCGTCCATGCGCTGACCCGCAAGACCCACTTTCTCAGCAAGGGTTTGTTCGGCGACCGCAACTTCATGTTGTCGACCGTGATGTTCTTCGCCCTGGGTTTCGTGTTGCTGTCGACCATGGCGCTGACCTCGCCGATGCTCGATGAAATCCTCGGCTATCCGCCGGACACCACCGGGTTGCTGACCGTTCCCCGTGGCATCGGGCTGGTGGGTGCGTTTCTGTTGATGATGCGAGCGCCGGCATGGATTGACGCGCGACTGTTTGTCGCCGCCGGCATCGCGCTTGTGGTGTACGCCAACTGGCTGATGCTCGGTTATTCGCCGCTGATGGACTGGACGCCGGTGGCCGTCACCGGGTTCATCCAGGGCGTGGGGCTGGGCATTCTGATGCCGGCGCTTAGCAAGACCGCGTTCAGCACCATTGACCCCAAGCTGCGCCCGGAAGCCACCGGTTTCTTCAACCTGATGCGGGTCTACGGCAGCACCCTCGGCGTGGCCGTGGTGCAGATCTTTTTCTTCAACAACACCCAGGCGATGCACTCGGCGCTGGTGAGTCAGCTCACGCCTTATCGCCTGGCCATGCCGACGTCGTTGCCGGCGCTCGAAGGCCTCAACCATCTGGTCACCCATCAGGCGGCGTTCGTCGCGGTGATGGGCCAATTCAAGATTCTGATGCTGGCGATGCTCGTGGTGAGTCCGCTGGTGATGTTCCTGCGCAAGCCCGTTGCGGCCAACTGATGACGTGGAGTCTGAACCATGAAAGCTTCAATGCGCCTCACACCGCTGGCGATGCTGGTGATGTTGTCCGCTTGCACCGTCGGCCCAGATTTTCAACGGCCTGCCGAGAGCCCGTCGTTGCATTACGATCAAGCTGCCGAACAGCATTTCGCGATGGGCCAGCGACTCGACGGTGATTGGTGGTCAGCGTTTCGTTCACCAAAACTCGATCAGGTTGTGCGTCGCGCTATCGACGGCAATCTCGAACTGGCCGCCGCTGACGCGACTATTCGCCAGGCCGCTGCTTCGGTCGCGGCGGCGGAAGGTGTGCTTTATCCGCAGGTCGATTTCGGTGCCTCTGCCGGTCGCCAGCGTACGCACAACGGGCCGCAACCGGTGGTTTCCAATTTCTACGGGATCGGGCCACGGGTCGTGTTCGATCTGGACGTTTTTGGCGGCAACAAACGCACGATCGAACAGCAGCAAGCGCTGACCGATCTGCAAAAGCATCGTTACGAAGCAGCCTGGCTGACGTTGACCGGTGATGTCGCCAGCCAGGCTTTGCTGCTGGCCTCGGCCAACGCGCAGATCAACGCCGTGGAAACCCTGCTGGCCAACGACGCGAAAAACCTCGATCTGGTGCGCCGGGCACAGGCAAGCGGCAGCACCACGCAAATCGACGTGTCGCTGGCCGAAACCCGCCTTGCTCAGGATCGCACGTTGCTGCCGCCCCTCGCCCAGCAGCGCGATGCAGCGCGTCATGCGTTGTCGATTCTGGCCGGCAAAGGTCCGGCGGACTGGATTGCGCCGGACTTCAGTCTCGACGAGTTCGCCCTGCCGTCGAACATTCCGGTCAGCCTGCCGTCGACCATGGCCCACACCCGGCCGGACATCCTGCAAGCCGAATCCGAACTGCACTTCGCCAGCGCGGCGGTGGGTGTCGCGACCGCCAATCTTTACCCGCATGTCGAGCTGTCGGCCTCGCTGATGCAAGCCGCGTCGGGCAATGGCGGTGCCGCGCTCTGGGGATTTGCCGCCGGGCTGACGGCGCCGATCTTCAATGGCGGCACGCTCAAGGCTGAACGCGAAGGCGCCGTCGAAGGCTACAACGCGTCGCTCGCCCGCTATCAACAAACGGTGATTCAGTCCTTCGGCCAGGTTGCGGACACCTTGCAGGCGCTCAACCACGGCGCCGAGCAAAACCTGGCGCAGGACGATGCCCTGCGCGCCGCCGACGCGAGCCTGCGCCTCAATCGCCAGGCCTACGCCCAGGGCGAAAACAGCCTGCTGCAGGTGCTGGAAGCCGAACGCGCCTATCAGCAAGCCTTGCTCGGACAGATTCAAGTGAAGACCGCGCGTTATCTCGACTCGGTGCGCCTGTTCGTGGCGCTGGGTGGCAACTCGGTGGGTGTGCTTGATCAGAAACTCGCCGCCCGCAAGACCTCATCCCTTCTTTAACGGCAAATACCGGAGACACGACATGACTTACGAAGCCTTTCACGATGAACTTCGCGACACCCGCATAGCGTTGAACAACGGTGCTGGTTCGATGCCGGCCGTGGGGTTCGGCACGCTGTTTCGCGACTTGAGCACCACTACCGAAGCAGTCAAATGCGCGCTGGAAGTGGGCTTTCGCCACTTCGACTGCGCCGAGCGCTATCGCAACGAAACGCAGATTGGCGAAGCCTTTGCGCAGGTGTTTGCGGCGGGCCAGATCCGTCGCGAAGACGTGTTTGTCACCACCAAACTGTGGAACACCAACCACCGCCCCGAGCGGGTCAAACCGGCGTTCGAAGCCAGTTGCCAGCGGCTGCAGGTCAACTATCTCGACTGCTACCTGATCCACACGCCGTTCGCCTTCCAGCCCGGCGACGATCAGGACCCACGGGATGTGTTCGGGCACGTGATCTACGATGGCGAAACCCGTTTGATCGACACCTGGCGTGCCCTCGAAGCGCTGGTGGATGACGGTCGCTGCAAGTCCATCGGGCTTTCCGACATCACCCTCGACGCGCTGAAGGACATCGTCGCCGCCGCGCGAATCAAACCGGCGGTGGTGCAGATCGAATCCCATCCGTACCTGCCCGAGTGGGAGATGCTGGAGTTCTGCAAGGAACACGGCATCATCCTGCTCGCCTTCGCCCCGCTGGGCCATGGCATGGAGCCGAATGTGCTTGAGGATTCGGTGCTCACCGGGATCGCCCGGCACGTACAGAAAACCCCGGCGCAAGTGGCCCTGGCCTGGGCGGTGCAGCGGGGAACGGCGTTCCTGACGACCTCGGCGAACCCGAGCCGGATTCAGGAAAACTTCGATATCACGACGTTGCCGCACCGGGCGATGCGCGAGATCAGGGAAGAGATCACGACGCGAATCCGCTTCAACTCGGTGGTCGAGACGGGCGTACCCGGTTTCATTCCCCGCAAAAAGTGACCATGGCGAAGGGGCGGTCTACTGTGAGGTCGCCCCTATATTCTTTCCACCTGCCTGTTGAGACGACACCGATGGACGTTTTCCAGAGCATGCGTTTCTTCATCGCCGTCGCCCAAAGCGGCAGCTTCACTGCCGCGGCCGAGTTGCTGGACACCAACACCACCAACGTCTCCAAAGCCATCTCCGCCCTCGAAGCGCGTCTGCACACCCGGCTTATCAACCGCACCACCCGGCGTCTGGCCCTGACCGAGGCCGGCATGCGTTATCTGGAGCGCTGCGAAAAAATCCTCGATGACGTGCGCGAAGCCGACGAAGAAGCCGGCACCGCCCAGACCTTGCCCGTTGGCCGCTTGAAAATTCACACCATGTCGGCCATCGGCAACCACTACGTGATCGACGCCATCGCCCGCTATCGGGAAATTCACCCCACGGTGATGTTCGACCTGACCCTGACCAACCGCGTCCCGGACCTGCTCGAAGAAGGCTTCGACATGTCCATCGTGCTGGCCCGCGACCTGCCGGATTCCGGCTTCGTCGCGCAACGTCTGGGCATCACCTACAGCATCCTCTGCGCCTCGCCCGCCTACGTGGCAAAACGCGGATTGCCGCAAACACCGGGTGAGCTTTGCGAGCACGAGTGTCTGCGCATCGTCAACACGGTAATGCCGGTGGAGAACTGGACTTTCGAAGGGCCCGAAGGCATGGAAACCATCACCATTCCCGTGTCGCCCTTTCACATCAACACCGCCGACGGCATGACCATCGCGATCGGAAAAGGCATGGGCATCGGCATTCAGCCGATCGCATCGGCCGTGGATGGCCTGAGGGCGGGAACACTGGTGCGGGTGCTGCCGGAATACCGGCTGGAGGAGTTGAACCTGTTTGCGATCTATCCGTCGCGCAAGTTCGTCGATGCGAAGATCAAGACCTGGGTTGAGTTTCTGAAGCAGTCGATCCCGCAGTTACTGGCATCGGATGAAGACGTGGTTGGAGCGAAAGCGGTTTGAGCGTGGCAAGTATGGAGTGTCGACCCTCCATCCTCTGCACCTGACTCAACTGGAACAGCCAGTGCCCATCACCTGATATTGCAGAACGTGGCGCTCGCCATGGGAATCTTCGTAGGTCATCTGCACCGGCACCGGGGCGCATTCGTTGGCCGGTTCGGTAATGGAGATGACGTGCTCGATATCCAGATTTGTCGAAGAACTGTAGGTCTCGACCGGGATATTCGCCGCGTCCGCGTTATCGGCGTAAGCGTGTGCACCGAAACTGCCAAGCATTAAAACCAGCGCGATTTTCTTGAAGCTCATGATGTTCACCGTCTCGTTGAGGACCGTGTTTGTTCACGGGTTGGAGACGATGCTAAGGGTTGGGGTGGCGAGGAAATATCGGCGGGTTGGACAAACACTGTTGCTGGATTTCGTATGAATCGGATCAAGCCTGCAAAACCGCCTTCAACGTCATCCATCGACCGTCCAGGTTGACGCACGCCCACCCGAATGTTCAGATGCCGCCCTGTTTCAGGTGTCCCATGCCGCCGTGCATGGGGTGAAACGGGAAACCGGTACGTTCTTTTCGAACAAGTCCGGTGCTGCCCCCGCAACGGTAGGCGCGTGATGCTTTCGACACACCACTGTGGCCAGTCGGCCATGGGAAGGTGAAAGCGTCCAGACGCGCGAGCCCGGAGACCGGCCTGAAATGCTTTTGGCAAACTCCTGCGGTGGGCGGGCATGGGCCGGTGTCGGCGTGTGCGCGATGCCTTCTCCTGCATGCTCTTCTGCGAAGATCCTTTCGAGAAGACGATGATCAAACCTTTCAACACTCCGGCTCCATCCCTGTTGTTCGGCTGTCTGTTCAGCCCCCTGTTGCTGGCGGATGACACGCCGCTCGAACTCCATCAGCAAATCGTTTCCGCGCCGTCCGTGGAGTCCACCACGGTGGCCGACATGGCGCAGTTCGGCAGCAAGGTCGAGATTGTCACCCGTGAGCAGATTGAGCGCGCGGGCCCCAGCGCCGATGTCAGCCGCGTGATGCAGATGTTCATTCCCGGTCTGTACGTCGCGCCGAAAAACGGCCCGTTCGACTACGGCACTTATTCCCTGCTGGGCGGGCGCAACGACGACACGCTGATCCTGCTCGACGGCGTGCGTCTGAACAATCGCCTGTACGGCGGTTTGTACCTCGACACTTTGCCGGCCAATGCCATCGAACGCATCGAAGTGCTGAAGGGTGGACAAAGCCTGTTGTTCGGTACGCAAGCGGTGTCGGGCGTGATCAACATCGTCACCCGCAGCCCGCACAGCCGCAAAGCCTCCGGTGAAGTGAACATGGGCCTGGACACCTACGGCGGCACCACCGGTGATGCGCGGGCCGAGAACATTTTCAGCAACGGTTTTGGCGATCTGGGCTTGCTGGCCTATGTCAGCCATAACGTCTCGGACGGCTATCAGCCGTTTCGTAATCGCGACCTGAAAAACGTCTCCGAAAAGAAACGCGCCTATGAAGTCACAACGTTCGGCGGCAAGGCGATTCAGTCCTTCGGCGATGACAAACGACTGGAGCTGTTCTACCAATACGCCGACGCCAACCTCGATTTCGCCCGCCCGGTGGACAACCACAAGACCACCAACGACCGCGTCCAGCAGATCGCCACGGCGACCTTCGAACAGACTCTCAACGAGCGCCTGAGCTACTTCGTCAAAGGTCATATCAACGACTGGGACACCCGCTACACGCGCATCAACAACACCGCCAATGGCGGCACCCGAACCATCAATCACAACGACTACTGGGGCTTCACCGACTGGGGCGTACAGGCCGAAGGCAAGGCGCAATTGCCCGGCGGGCACATACTGGTGTTCGGCACGGACAACCAGTGGTTCAAAGGTCAGGACGATGTGCTGATCATCGATAACGACAAGGCCGAAGCTCACGCGCTGTATACCCAATTGCGCCCGCAGATTGACTCCCTGCCCGACTGGCACCCGAGCATCGGCATTCGTCACGAAGCCATGGGCGGTGGCGACAGCGCCACGGTCGGCATGCTCACTTCGCTGTATGACCTCAATGAAAACTGGGCCCTGCGCGGGCAGTACGGCACGGCCTACAAACTGCCGAACGCCGAGCAATTGTTCGTCAACGAGCCCGGTGATGAGTTGGGCAACCGTAATCTGAAACCGGAGAAAAGCCGCAACGCCGAACTCGGTCTGGATTACAAAGGCCTGCTGCTCGACCGCGAGTTCAGCGCCAGCGTCACCCTGTTCAAACGCAAGATCGATGACCTGATCACCCTCGACGACATCCAGTGGGTCAACGGCCAGGGCCGGGTGCAGATGCGCGGTTTCGAGGCGGACGCCAGACTGGCGCTCAACGAGCAATGGAGCCTGCAGGCCGACATGACCCGCAACCTCACCGAGTCGCGCTCGGGAGTAACGCTGAACGATGTGCCAAGCTTTTTCGCCCGCTCACGCATTGGCTACGAGTCGGTCGACCGGATGTGGGGCGCCGGCGGTGCGATCCGCTATATCCGCGACGTGATCAGCTCGAAACAGATCGAATACGGCCATTATTCGGTGGTGGACGCCGATGCTTATCGCTACCTCGACGGCGCCCATCAGCATCGCCTGAGTCTGTTGGTGGAGAACCTGTTGGACCGCGACTACGTCACCAGTCGCTCGAACAACGTCGACAACCTCGGGCGGCCGTTCACCTCCGAAGTCCGCTACACGTACCGCTTCTGATGACTGACATCATCACTACCGACGGCATTGATTCGCATCCGGACTGGTCGCAGGTGCCCGAGCATGCGCGCCATGTGTTCCTTTGCACCGGCCCGCGCTGCACCCAGCGCGGCGCCTTGCAGTTATGGAAAACCCTGCGCCGGCACCTGCTGGCGCATGACCGCATAGAAACGCCGGGCGGCGTTCTGCTGACCCGCACCCATTGTCAGTTCCCGTGCAATCTGGGGCCGATTGTGACGGTGTATCCGGAGAAGTGCTGGTACGGCGTGCGCAGTCACGCGGATGCCCAACGACTGGTTGAGGGGCATCTGGTGGGCGATGAAGTGGTCGAGGATTTGTTGATCAGGGCGCGCTCATGAGAAGACTCGTTTTTTTGGGCGCCCTGCTCTGCGCGTGCCCGGTCTGGGGCGACAGTTACCGCAACTGCGGCGAGACCTGGAACGCGCCGGCCGCGCCACCGTCGCGGATCGTCGCCCTCAATCAGCACGCCGCCGATCTGGTGCTGGCATTGGGTGCAGGCCCGGCGCTGGCGGGCGTCGCCTATCTGGACGACACCGGCGCACCGCAGTCCGAATATTTCGGCGTGCCAGTCATTGCGCCCCGCTACCCCTCGAGCGAAGTGTTGTACGCGCAGAAGCCGGATCTGGTGATCGGCGGGTTCGCCTCGGCCTTCGGCAACGGCGTGACGTCACGCAGCGGGTTGTGGCGCAACGGTGTGGCGTCCTATCTGCTGGAGTCAGCGTGCAACGGGCATTCGCTGGACTACTTCGAACACATCCGCAACGACCTCTCGACCCTTGGCGCGCTGCTGCACAAGCAGTCGCGTGCGCGCGAGCTGAGCGATAAGCTGGACGCCGATCTGAATCGTGCGAGAGCACTGGCCGGCTCGGACAAACCGCTCTCGGTGTTCTATCTGGACAATGAGGTCAACGGCCTCGACAGCGAGGGTCGACGGGGTTTCGTCACCCCGCTGCTGGCTGCTGCCGGCGCGCGAAATCTGTTCGCCGATATCAACCAGTACCGGGTAACCGTGAGCCGCGAAACCCTGCTCTCCAGCGATCCGGACGTGATCCTGCTGGCCGACGCGCAATGGTCGCCGGCCAGTCGCAAGCGTCACTTGCTCGGGCAGGATCCGGTGTTGTCGACCCTGCGGGCGGTACGCGAGAAAAGGATGATCGACATTCCCTTCACTGACCTGCTGCCCACGGTGGACAGCGGTCGTGTGGCCCTGGATTTGGCGCAGCAGTTCAAAGCAATTCGGGCGACCGAGACCGATCATTGACCACATCAATAACAACCATTAATTCAATGAAGTTCTCATATCGAGTCCAAAGCGTAGGATCTGCTCCACACCAACCCACTGCACACGGAGTACAGAACCATGAAACGCCAGACCCTCTTTGGTATCGCCTTCTCGCTCTTCGCCCTGAATGCTTTTGCAGCGACTGAAACCGACCCGCTGTTCAGCGATGCGGTTGCCTCAGCGACTCAGACCGATCCGCTGTTTAGTGACGCCGTCGCCGCGACCGAAACAGATCCGCTGTTCAGTGATGCGGTTGCCGAAGGTGGTTCTGACCGTCTGATCGAACGTCGTAACGTCTGAATGCAAGGTTCTACCGCAGTACTCGACAAAAGCCCGGCCTTATCCGCCGGGCTTTTTCATATGTAGAGAGATTTATTTTTCAATCAAAGGCGCCATTGAGCACCTCATAAATCAGCCCGGTGGCCAGTGCGACCAGGATCAGATCGGTGCCGACCTGCTGCCATTCGTAGCCGTCGTAGTGCGGCAGCCTGCCGACCAGTCGACCATCAAGCTTCTTCGCAATACCGGGCGGCAGCGTTTTGCCCCGGGCCAGGTTTTTCTGGATGCCGGGCGGCAACGCCGGGCCCGGCGTCCAGTAGCCGCGATAGCCGTCCACGATGCCGATCACCCCGGCGTGGTCGATACTCGGTCCATGCCCCTGATAGCCGCCCCCGCCTTTTTTCCCCTGATTGCCATGATCCTGGCTGTTATGCGGATTGCCTTTGCCCTGCCCCTTTCCGTTGCCAGGATCGGCCAGCGCTGTCAGCGAACTGCTCAGCACTGCAATACAGGTCGTGGTCGCAATCAATGTGCGTAAACCGGACATCGGTCGTTCCTTGAATGGACGGGTGTCTGTGGATTCTAGTCAGTTTTTTTACAGGCATGCTGAGACGGCCCTGTCATCGGGGTTCTGGGACGACTTTCAGCCGAAGGGGGGCAGATTTCAGCTTCATATCCTTGGGCAAATCCGACGCCGTGGCACTGCCGGGAGAAAATTCGCCATCGAATAGCCTTCATTGATTGAGGCTTTTGTCTACGCTCTGCGTTAGCCAACCAAACCGAGGACATCTGTGGCTGACCGCGAGCAACTCCATCGAAACGGTTACGTGCTGCTGCGCCAGGCAATTGCGCCAGCATGGCTGGACACTCTGCGTGCAGTCTTCGATGCAGGCGTGAAACCTTCCGGTGAATGGCCCGTGCCCCGTGGCATCGACTGGCGCCATTCGCAGCTGGACACTGACGCCACCGTTCAGGCCGTGTGCCGATTGCCACCCTTGCTGGCGGTGGTCGGCGAGTTGATCGGCGAGCGCTTCTTCCTCTCTCAGGTCGAGGGCCGCGAACCGCTTATCCATGGCGGCCACCAGCAGCTGCACCGCGACTTGTCGGCGCAACGCCCCGGCGACACGATCAATGCGCTGGTGTACCTCGACGCTTACGGCCCGGAAAACGGTGCAACCCGCATCGTCCCCGGCAGCCACCGCCCTGCCCTCAGCGACCTTCCGTTCAACTTCACGGACGAATCCCGATCCGTACAACTGACGGGCAGCGCGGGCGATATCCTGATCTTCGATGCCGACCTGATCCACGCCGGCAGCCTGAACTCCAGTGGCGCACGCCGTCGTACCCTGTTGATCACCTTTTTTTCCGAATCGCTCTACGCCACACACCTGGAAACGGTGAACCTCAGAAACATACGAATGGACACGTCTGAGCGGCTCGATCCGACGGACTTTGCGTTCGCGATTGCGGGATCATTCATTTGACTTGATTGCCTGAGGCAACTATATAGTTGCCTCAGGCAAACAAATGAGCGTCCACCATGTCCACGATCAACGACCGCGCCGACATCGTCCGGCAGTTCAACCGCTTCTACACCCACCAGATCGGCGTGTTGCAGGAACACTTGCTGCAAAGCGAGTACTCGCTCACCGAGTTGCGCATCCTCTACGAACTCGCGTCCCAGGGCGATCTGACCAGCACCGACCTGCGCCAGATGCTCGGCCTCGACGCGGGCTACATGAGCCGGCTCATCAGCGGTTTTGACAAAAAAGGCCTGATCCAGAAGGCCCCCTCCGCCACCGACGCCCGCGCCAGTCAGTTACACATCACCGACCTCGGCCGCGAGATCCTCGCGCCGCTGGAGCAAGCCTCGCGGCAAGAAGTCATTACTCTGCTCGAACGCCTGTCCGAACCGCAGCAACTGCAACTGATCGCATCGATGAAGCAGATCCAGACGCTACTCGAGGGCGGCCAGTCAACGACCTACCTGCTGCGCGATCCGCAACCCGGTGACATGGGGCTGGTGGTGCATCAGCAAACCGCGATCTACAGCCGTGAATACGGCTGGAATTCGGAGTTCGAAGCGCTGGTGTCAGAGGTCGTCGCCAAGTACCTGCGCGAATTCGACCCCACGGTCGAGCGCTGCTGGATCGCGGAGAAGGACGGCAAGGTGGTGGGTTCGGTATTCGTCATCCGCCACGACCAAACCACCGCGAAACTGCGCATGCTCTACGTGGATGCCAGTGCGCGGGGTTTGGGGATCGGTAATCGCCTGGTCGAGGAATGCCTGCGGTTCGCCCGGGATGTCGGCTACAAAAAGATGATTCTGTGGACCACCAGCAATCTGGTGGATGCCCGCCGGTTGTATCAGCGGGCGGGGTTTGAGCTGGTCGAGGAAGAGCCGATTCACAGCTTCGGCAAGGATTTGGTGAGCCAGACGTGGGCGATTGAGTTGTGAAGCTTGGGCCCGCAGTGAGTTGACGTAGTCAACGCTGACCGAAGCTGCTGTGGCAGCGATCGGCCAGAGTACACGTCGCCGATGGTGGCCAGATCCAATTTCCAGACGCTCGATGGCAGGACGCTGTGTTCGGCGTCGGTATGAACATCGGCTCAGCCGGCGCAGATCGCCCTACTCGCCTTGGGCACCCACCACGTCGATTCGAGTGATTCCGACCAGACCCGCCTGCTCGATTATCTCGTCGGGTGTGGAGTCTGCATCAGGCATGATCAGGCTGTTCTCGCCATCCCCGAAATGTAACTGCAACAAGTGCATGGCCGCGTCCTGAATGGGTAATTCAGGCTGCTTCAGTTCAAGCTGATGGGTACGGGGCTGGTCGTTGAACAGGTACGTGATCGTGTAATTGCGCATGGATGACTCCCTCAGAATAGTAATCGGCACCTATCCTGACTGAGTGGTCAGCTTATAGTTCAAGTAAATGCGGTTCATGAATTTCGATCCAGTCACCTGTTCTGATCAGCCTCGCGACAAGGACTTCAGACGCTCCACCAGAGCGGCCTCGAAAATGATGTACAACCTCTCGGCATCGCCGACACGCAAAGCTCCGCCGGTTTCCAGTCCCAGCACGAATCCATCCGCCCGCGCCCCAGCCTTGACAGCAATGATCATCGAATCTGCCCGGACAATCTGCGCCAGCAGTCGATCCGCTTCACGCTGAATCTTCTCGCCCAACACTACGCCTTCCACATCCCCACCCAAATACCTTTAATTCGACATCCAATAAACGACGCCGATAACCGATGAAACCCAAATGATGGGTCAGGATCGCTCAACCCGCAACAACAGCACACATTGCCCTTGGGACCACAGGTTGCCCGGTGATCTACGACGTGTAATAGAACCCCCTCCAGAAAGGACGGTCTGCTCTTTCATGACCTCTCGCAAGGAACTCCAATGTCCGCGCAGCGCAATCTGGTAATACTCGCCCGGGGTGGATACGCCTCTCGCGGAGTGCTCTATTTGATCATCGGTATATTCGCGTTAATGGCAGCCCATGACTCAACAAAACCGAAAGACAGTCACAAGAGCCTTGAGGCTTTGCTGAGCCAACCGTTCGGCTATTTTCTGGTGGGCGTTGTGGTGGCGGGTCTGCTTGCATTTTCGGCCTGGCGTGTCCTGCAAGCCGTACGCGATGTCGATCATCACGGCACGCAATTCAAGGGTCTGGTGATTCGTGCAGGCCTGTTTGCAGGAGGTTTGGTCAACGGTGCTCTAGCGTTTTTTGCGTTGGGCCTGCTCGTGAGCGGCACCCGAAATTCGAGCCATTCAGGCGAGCAGACCAAAGATTGGCTGGCGCACCTTCTGTCGTGGGAACACTCGAATTTATTGTTGTATCTGATCGCTCTCATACCACTGGGCGTTGGCGTTGCTCACATCATCAAAGGATGGAAGGCCTCGTTCGAGAAGTATTTTGAGGCCGACGAAGAGGTCATGCGCTATGTCCGTCCGGTGTCACAATTCGGCCTGATGGCCCGTGGAGTCGTGTTTATGGAAATTGCTTTGCTGCTGGCAGTGAGCGGTTCCGCTTATCAAGCCATGGACCCACCAGGCATGAAGGAAGCGCTGGACGCACTCCAGAACCTACCCGCCGGATGGCTCGTCTTGATGGTGATGGCCCTGGGGCTGATTGCCTTCTCGGTTTACAGTTTCTCTGAAGCGTGTTGGCGCAAGATAAATATGGATGTGCCAGGCGTAGCCAAATGAAAAGCCCGGCATTGAGGTAAGCCATGCGCACCGTTCATATTGCTAAGATGCAACCGGCCGCATCCATCCGCGCCTGACTTTTCGGCTGGATCCCCCGCCTGAAACCGTTACCGTTCCCCATCCGGAACAAGGAACCCAAGCGCAATGTCCATCGCCGACAACCTCCTCGCCTTCACCCTCGCCGCCACGCTGCTGACGCTGACACCCGGCCTCGACACCGCGCTGGTGCTGCGCACCGCCACCGTCGAAGGCAAGCAACAGGCCTTGCGCGCAGCGTTGGGTATCAACGCCGGTTGCCTGTTGTGGGGCGCGGCGGTGGCGTTTGGGTTGGGGGCGTTGATTGCGGTGTCGGAGCTGGCCTACAACCTGTTGAAGTATTGCGGCGCAGCGTATCTGGCGTGGCTGGGGTTGAACATGCTGCTGCGCCCTCGCCGTTCGCTGGCACCGGCCGAGGCCGACGGCAAGCCGGGGGCGAACTGGTTTTTCAAGGGCATGCTGGGGAATGTGCTGAATCCGAAGATCGGGATTTTCTACGTGTCGTTTCTGCCACAGTTCATTGCGCAAGGTCAGCCGCTGGTACCGTGGACGTTCGGGCTGGTGAGCATTCATGTGGTGCTCGGGCTGATCTGGTCGCAGGTGTTGATTGGCGCGACGCAGCCGCTGTCCGGGTTTCTGCGCCGTGAGAAAGTGATTCGCTGGATGGATCGCACCACCGGGGTGATTTTCGTGTTGTTTGCCGCGCGGTTGGCGTTCAGCAAGCGTTGAAGTGCCCACGCTAAACAAACCTTCGGTCGAGACCTGCCACTACACCAAAATCAAGGCTTGCCCATCACATATGGATATCCGTATATTCGGCCAACCATATGTACTCAAGGCGTCGCCATGCTCAACCCCGCCTCCGTTTTCAAATGCCTCGCCGACGAAACCCGCGCCCGGGCCACGCTGCTGATCACCCGAGAAGGTGAGTTGTGTGTCTGCGAACTGGTCTGCGCGCTGGACGACAGTCAGCCGAAAATCTCCCGCCATCTCGCACAACTGCGCACCTGCGGTTTGTTGCTGGATCGCCGTCAGGGCCAGTGGGTTTACTACCGGCTCAACCCCGACCTGCCGACATGGATTCGCACGCTGCTTGAAACCACACTCGCCGCCAATAGCGCCTGGCTGGAAGAAAACAGCGCCCGCCTCGACGCCATGGGCGACCGTCCGCTCAATACATCCGCCTGCTGCTGAGGATCAATCATGCGCGTTCTATTCATGTGCACCGCCAACAGCTGCCGCAGCATTCTGTCGGAGGCAATGTTCAACCACCTGGCGCCGGCCGGTTTCGAAGCGGTCAGTGCCGGCAGTTTCCCCAAGGGCCAGGTGCTGCCGCGCAGTCTGACTACGTTGCAGGCAGCCGGCATTTCCATCGCCGGGTTGAGCAGCAAGGGCAACGAGGCCTTCGAAGACAATCCGCCGGACATCGTCATCACCGTCTGCGACAAGGCCGCCGGTGAAGCCTGTCCGGTGTACTTCGGCCCGGCCCTGAAAGCCCATTGGGGGCTGGAAGATCCGTCGGACGTGCGCGGTGATGAGCGCACCATCGACGCTGCTTTCCGCGCCACCCTCGCCCGAATCGAAACCCGCTGCCGGGCCTTCCTCGCCCTGCCCTTCGCCCAACTTGACCGTGATGCCCTCAAGCGCGAGCTCGACCGCATCAGCACGCTGTAACCGGAGCCGACATGACCGACCTGCCCAACCTCGATCCCTCACTGGTTCAGAAAACCACTCGTGACGAAGGCGCCCACAAGCCGCGCATCCTGTTGCTGTACGGCTCGACTCGCCCGCGCTCCTTCAGCCGTTTGCTGGTCGAAGAAGCCGCCCGCCTGCTGGAGCACTTCGGTGCCGAGACGCGAATCTTCAACCCTTCGGGCCTGCCGCTGCCGGACGATGCGCCGGGCGATCACCCGAAAGTCCAGGAACTGCTCGAACTGATGCAATGGTCGGAAGGCCAGGTCTGGTGCTCGCCGGAACGTCACGGCGCCATGTCGGCGGTGTTCAAGGCGCAGATCGACTGGGTGCCGCTGGCACTTGGCGCGGTGCGTCCGACCCAAGGAAAGACCCTGGCGGTGATGCAGGTCTGCGGCGGTTCGCAATCCTTCAACGTGGTCAATCAACTGCGCGTGCTGGGCCGCTGGATGCGCATGTTCACCATCCCCAATCAATCGTCGGTGCCCAAGGCTTATCTGGAATTCGATGAAGGCAACCGCATGAAGCCTTCGGCGCTGTACGACCGGGTGGTGGACGTGATGGAAGAGTTGGTGAAATTCACGCTGTTGCTGCGAGATCGCCCGGATCTGGTGGATCGCTACTCGGAGCGCAAGGAATCGGCAGAAGAGTTGATGCAGCGGGTCAATCAGCGGTCGATCTGATGACCAGACCTCACAATAAAAAACCGGTGCGAACGTTCGCACCGGTTTTTTTTCGTCGCCGGGTTACGGCTGGATGGAAGCATCGTCGCTTTGAGGTGACTTGTTTTCAGCGGGCAACCGTCGACGGCGCATCAGGCGATACGCCGCCGGTATGACAAACAGGGACAACAGCGGCGCCGTGACCATACCGCCGACCATGGGCGCGGCGATGCGGCTCATGACTTCGCTGCCGGTGCCGCTGCCCAGCAGAATCGGCAACAGGCCGGCGATGATCACGGCCACGGTCATCGCCTTGGGGCGCACGCGTTGCACAGCGCCTTCGCGAATCGCCGCGACCAGTCCACGTTCAGAGTGGTCGCCGAGGCCTTCGCGCTCGGCCCAGGCGTTTTTCAGGTAGAGCAGCATGATCACGCCGAACTCGGCCGAAACCCCGGCCAGTGCAATAAAGCCAACCCCGGTCGCGACCGACAAGTTGTAGCCCAGCAAATACAGGAACCACGCACCGCCGCTCAATGCGAACGGCAACGTGGCCATGATCAGTAGCGCCTCATCGAAGCGAGCGAAGGTCAGGTAGAGCAGCACGAAGATGATCAGCAGCGTGGCAGGCACTACCAGTTTCAGCCGCGCATTGGCCCGCTCCAGAAACTCGAACTGCCCGGAATAGCTCAGGCTCATACCGGGCTGCAATTTCGCCTGTTCATTGACGGCGCGACGCAGATCGGCCACTACCGAAGCGATGTCCCGCCCGCGCACGTCGATGTACACCCAACCGGACGGCCGGGCGTTCTCGCTCTTGAGCATTGGTGGGCCGTCCGTGACCTTGATCTTCGCCAGCATGCCGAGGGTGATCTGGCTGCCGGAAGGCGTGTAGATCGGCAATTGCTCCAGCGCGCCGGGCGAATCACGCCACTCTCGTGGATAACGGATGTTGATCGGAAACCGCGCCAGCCCCTCGATGGTTTCCCCGATGTTTTCCCCGCCAATGGCACCGGAGACGATGGATTGCACATCGCTGATGTTCAGCCCGTAGCGGCCGGCGGCGTTGCGGTCGATATCCACGTCGATGTAGCGGCCACCGGTCAGGCGCTCGGCCAGTGCCGAACTGACGCCGGGCACACCTTTGGCCACCCGCTCGACGGCCTGGGTCGCGGCGTCGATCTGGGCCAGATCGTTGCCGGCGACTTTCACGCCGATGGGACTTTTGATCCCGGTGGCGAGCATGTCGATGCGATTGCGGATAGGTGGAATCCAGATGTTGGTCAGGCCCGGCACTCGCACCACGCGATCCAGTTCTTCCACGAGTTTTTCCGGGGTCATGCCCGGACGCCATTGATCGTGGGGCTTGAATTGGATAGTGGTCTCGAACATCTCCAGCGGTGCCGGGTCGGTAGCGGTTTCCGCACGACCAGCCTTGCCGAATACATGCTCGACCTCGGGCACTGACTTGATCAGCCGATCGGTCTGCTGCAACAGTTGCGCGGCTTTTTGCGCCGACAAACCCGGCAAGGCCGAAGGCATGTACAGCAGATCGCCCTCGTCCAGCGGCGGGAGGAATTCGCCACCAAGCCGCGAAATCGGCCAGGCCGCGCTGACGAATACCAGCAATGCCACCAACAGAGTGAGTTTCGGCCGCCGCAACACCGCATCCAGAGCCGGCTGATAGATCCGGATCAACCAGCGGTTGAGCGGATTGTAGCGTTCATCCGGAATCCGCCCGCGAATCCAGTAGCCCATCAGCACCGGTACCAGCGTCACAGAAAGTCCCGCTGCTGCCGCCATGGCGTAGGTCTTGGTGAACGCCAGCGGACCGAACAGCCGCCCTTCCTGGGCCTGCAAGGTGAACACCGGAATGAACGATAGCGTGATGATCAGCAAACAGAAAAACAGCGCCGGCCCCACCTCCGCTGCCGCGTCGGTCATCACCTGCCAATGGCGCTCGCCCTTGAGCGCCTGCCCCGGATGGGCTGCGTGCCACGCTTCGATTTTCTTGTGGGCGTTCTCGATCATCACCACCGCCGCATCGACCATCGCACCAATGGCGATGGCGATCCCGCCCAACGACATGATGTTGGCGTTCAAGCCCTGATAACGCATCACAATGAAGGCGATCAGCACGCCCATCGGCAACGAAATAATCGCCACCAGCGAAGAGCGCAAATGCCAGAGGAAGATCCCGCACACCAGCGCGACGACGATGAACTCTTCGAGCAGTTTGTGGCTGAGATTTTCCACGGCGCGATCGATCAGTTTGCTGCGATCGTAGGTGGTGACGATCTCGACGCCGGGCGGCAGGCTGCTTTTCATGTCATCGAGTTTGGCCTTGACCGCCGCGATGGTCTCGCGGGCGTTCTTGCCGCTGCGCAGGATTACCACGCCGCCGACGGTTTCGCCCTGGCCGTCTAGCTCGGTGATGCCCCGACGCATGTCCGGCCCGGTCTGAACCGTTGCGACATCGCCGAGAGTTACCGGCACCCCGCCAGCACCGAGCTTTAACGGGATAGCCCGAAAATCATCAAGCGTCTTCAGGTAGCCGGAAGCGCGCACGATGAATTCGGTTTCGGCCATTTCCAGCACCGCGCCACCGGTTTCCTGATTGGCCTTGCCGATGGCTTCGCGCACCTGCGCCAGAGTGATACCCAAACTGGCCAGCCGCACCGGATCGGGCTGCACCTGATACTGCTTGACCATGCCGCCAACGGTAGCGACCTCGGCGACGTCGGGCAGGGTCTTGAGCTCGAACTTGAGGAACCAGTCCTGTAACGCCCGAAGCTGCGCCAGATCATGCCCGCCGCTGCGATCCACCAGCGCGTACTGATAGATCCAGCCGACGCCGGTCGCATCCGGACCCAATCCCGGTTTGACGCCGGCAGGCAGGCGACTCTGGATCTGGCTCAGGTACTCCAGCACTCGCGAGCGCGCCCAGTATTGATCGGTGCCGTCTTCGAACAGCACGTAAACGAAGCTGTCACCGAAGAACGAATAACCGCGTACGGTTTTCGCCCCCGGCACCGAGAGCATGGTGGTGGTCAGCGGATAGGTCACCTGATTCTCGACAATCTGCGGCGCCTGTCCGGGGTACGGCGTGCGGATGATCACCTGCACATCGGACAGATCCGGCAGCGCATCGATCGGTGTGTTCTGCACCGACCACACGCCCCAACCCGTGACGAACAGCGTCGCCAGCAGCACCAGAAAACGATTGGCGACGGACCAGCGAATCAGCGCGGCGATCATGGCTGGCTCCCCGAAACGTTCCCGCCCGATTCAAGCGGCTCGGCGACGATGCCCTTGAGACTGGCCTCCGAATCGAGCAGGAACTGGCCGGACGTCACGACGCTCTGCCCTTCTGCCAGGCCCTCGAGGATCACCGTTCTGCCGTCGCTTTCCTGACCGAGGCGCACCTCCACCGGGCGATAGTGCCCCGCGTCTTCGGCGAGCATGACCAATGCCCGCTTGCCGGTGCGAATAACTGCCTCGCTGGGCACCGACAAACTGTCTTGCCCGGTAGATCGGTTCAACCGCACTTGCGCCGTCATCCCCGGCCGCAATCGGCCGTCGGCATTGGTCAGCTCAACCCTGACGCGCAGGGTTCGGCTGTCCGGGTTGGTGTCCGGCAGAATCGCGCTGACCGTTCCGTTGAATACTCTGCCGGGAAAGGCCGGCAGGCGTGCTTCGACGGCCTGCCCCACGGCAACCGAGCCGGTGTGCGATTCCGGCACCGCCACAGCGAGCCAGACACTGTTCAGCCCGTTGACCCGCGCCAGGGTTTCACCGCTCGCCACGGTCATGCCCGCCCGCACATCGAGTGCTTGCAGCACACCGCCCAAAGGGCTGGTGACCGTCAGTTCGGACTGCACCTTGCCGCTGCGCTCCACTTGAGCAATCAAGCTTGCTGGCATCCCGGTCAGCCGCAAGCGCTGGCGCGCCGCCGCGATGAGGTCAGCATCGCCGCTACGCCTGAGCGCCAGAAACTCGCTCTGGGCCGCCGTCCATTCCGGCAAGAGAATGTCTGCCAACGCCGTGCCAGCCGTGAGCACGTCCCCCGGCGCACGGGCGTAAACCCGCTCGACAAACCCATTGGTGCGCGCCTGGATCACCGCGACATCGCGCTCGTTGAACCCCAGCACACCGCTCACATCGAGGCTTGAGGTGAAGGCGCCGCGACTGACCGGCGCCACACGCAGACCGAGTTTCTGACTCAGCCCCGGATCAATGCTGACGGTCGCACTGCCCTCCTCGCCGCTGGCGTATCGGGGCACCAGTTGCATGTCCATGAAGGGTGACTTGCCCGGTTTGTCGAACTTCTGCTGCGGGTACATCGGGTCATACCAGTACAAGGCCTTGGGCTCAGTGCTCGGCGCAGGGGCTGAAGCCGCTACTCCGTTCATTCGCTGATAGGCCAATCCGTAACCGCCACCCACGCCCACCGCCAGCGCGAGGCCGGCCAGCCACACGCCGTTCCATTGTTTACGGTTCACAGGCTGGTCTCCCCATAAGCGAAATGCAGACGCGCAGCGGTCAGTGCGCGTTGTTCTTCCATGTCGATCTGTTTGAGGCGGGCCTCGATGAGTTCGCGGCGGGCGTTGACCACCGCGTTCAAATCGCCCTGGCCGGCGCGATAACTGGCCAGGCTCAGATCGACTTTCTCTCTGGCCAGCGGCACCAGGCTTTCTTCGGTGCGGCGTACGGCCCGATCGAGGCGCTGGTAATCGGCCAACTGGTTTTCCAGTTGTTCGGTGTGCTCGCGGGACAGGGCCTCGCGCTCGGCTTGCAGTTGGCTGACCTCGGCCTGTCTGGCGGCGATTTTCGGGTTCTGCCGCGTCTCGGGAAACAGCGGCAGATCCCAGGAAAACTGCACGCTGACCATGTCGCCAAACTCGCGCCCCCGGTGCTGGTAATCCACCTCCCAGCTCCAGTCGGACTTTTTCTCGGACACCGCCTCTTGCACCCTGGCCTGGGCTTCGCGGGTCATGGGGGCGAAAGCAGCGAGTTCGGGATGGTGTTGCAGTTGATGATTGAAGGTCGAGGCATCGACCGGCCACACGGGCAAACCGCCCTCGGGCTTGTCGTTGGCGGCGCTGCCGATCCAGCGTTTGAGCGCGGCTCGGGCCAGAGTACGCTCGAGGGTCAGGCTGTCCTGTTGCTCGGCGAGTCGGGCCGCTTCTTGCTTCGGCGTCACCGCGTCGGCAGGTTGCGCGCGGCCACCGGCGATCTGCGCCCGGACGGTCTCACTCAGCAGGCGATTTTCCTTGAAGAGATCCCGGAACAGCGCTTCCTTACGCTCGACCGAATAGCCGCTGATCCACGCCAGCGCTGTCGCCTGACGCACCTTCAAACGCTCGACCCTGCGCTCGGCCGCCGCGCGCTCAATAGCGGCGTCGGCAACTTCGATGCGCGCCTTGCGTTTGTCTGCGTTGGGCATCTCCTGCCGGTAACCGACCATCTGCATGGTCATGAAGTCCTGATCGACGCTCCAGCGATCCGGGCCGCCCACGGGGTAGTTCTGCAAACCGAGCAACAGCTTGGGATCGGGCAACTCGCCCGCCGGAATTGCCGCGCTGCTGGCGGCCTGGATTTTCTGATCTTGTGCGGTCAGCGACGGCGCATTGTTTTCGGCCAGCCGCAGCGCTTGATCGAGTGTCAGCGCGGCGGCGAAACCCGGCCACGCGAGCACGCTTGCCGCAAGGCCGGCCACCAGAGGCCAACCCGCGCAATTGCACTTGAATGTCATGTTTACGATTCCTGTGATCGTCCACTGCGCGCGGCGTAAAACACGCGCACAGCCAAATCACTCCGCCTGGGCGGAATGAGCTTCGAGGGGGGGACAGGAATCAGGTGCGGGGCGGTCGCCAGACCCCGGACGGGGCCGCTAGCGGCAGGGAGTCACTGAAGAACGAATGCGTGACAGGGCTGAAAACGGTAACGGGCGGCTTGAGGATCGCGACTTGCAGCAAGCCGCCGGTCTTGCACTCCTGGCCGGGTTTGCAGGGGGAGCCATGGTCGGCAGGACTCTTCATGTCCTTGCAGCAATCCATGTTCATGCCGTCCATCATCGCCATGCCCATGGTTTGCATCGGGCACGGTTCTGTCGGTGCCTGCACGCCCGCCATCCCGCTGAGGGGAAGCGCCAGGCTGATCAGGAAAACGAGACAAAACCGCAGATAGCGTTTCATGGCCGGGAGTCTAGTCGTGAAAACGGGCGCCTACAATCGGCTGCCCGGCGATCTCACCGGACACGCATTAAGCCAGGATTAGCAGCAGAAAATGATGCAGCAGGCGCCCGATCACCTAACCTCAATGCTTGTGTGATCAACCGGAATCGCCCAGTCCCATGCGTAATGCATTGAAGTCATTGATGTTCATCGCCTTGATCGTGCTCGGTTCAGGGTTCGTGGCGGTGTCGGCCGCCGAATTGCCTGGCACACCGGATGTCAGCACTGGCGCCCCGCTCCCCGGCGTCACGCAAAGCGATCTGCAAGCCCTGCAACTGCGCCTCGACGGCCTCAAGCAGCAGATCTCGTCCGCCAACAATTACAACCAGCTCGAAGGCCCGCAGGATCGGGTGCAGACGTTCATTCTGGACATTGACCGACTGTCGGCGTCGCTGTTGCCGCAGCAGGCGCAACTGGCCGTGCAATTGGGCGTGCTGGGAGCAGCGCCGACCGAAGCGGTGGCCGCCGAACAAGCTGATATCGCCGCGCAACGGGCAACGTTGATCGAGCAGAAAACCAAAGTCGATACGGCGCTGAAAAACCTCGCCACCCTCAAGCAAAGCGCCACGGATCTGATCACGCAGATCGCCGGAATCCGCCGCACGCTGCTCGAAAGCGAACTGATGCTGAGCACCCACAGCATTCTGAATCCAGGCTTCTGGACGCCTCTTTTCAATCCTTCGCCTGATGACCGCCAGCGCCTGCGGGTTTTCGTCGAACAGGTACAACAGACCGGCGCCGAGGCGTGGCGACCCGGCCAGCGCTTTTACACCGCGTTGCTGGTGATATTGGCGTTTATCGTCTGGACGTTTGGACGGCAGCTCGCTGACCGCTGGATGGCCTGGGTGTGCATTCACCGCATGCCGGAGGGTCGGCTGCGTCGCAGTTCGCTGGCGTTTGCCTCGGCACTGGCAACACTTGCGACCACCGCCATCGCCCTGGAGTTGTTGTACTACGCGTGCACCCGTCACGTGCCATTGCCGCCGATGCTGGCGACGTTTTCCGATGAGTTCGAGAAAGTCGTTTACGCCTGCGTGTTGATCACAGGGCTCAGCCGCGCCTTGCTGTCCACCGAGCACCCGTCATGGCGGTTGCCGGCGGTGGCCGACGAGGTCGCAGACACGCTGCAGCCATTCGCGCCGATCCTCGCCGCGACGCTGCTGGTGCTGGTGACGTCGGTGCAGGTCAGTAACGCCTCTGGCATGAGCAGCCAGATCGTGATTGCCGGCCGGGGCATCATTGCGCTCATGGTACTGGTCATCGTCACGACGTTGCTGATGCGCGTCGGCAGGGTGCGCAAAGTATTGGCGGCGGCTGGCGATACGCAGGTAACGGGCAACACGTTTGCCGGGGTGATTTACACCGTGGCCACCCTGGCAATGGTGCTGTCGTTCGGCACCCTGCTGACCGGGTATGTGTCGCTCGCGCGTTTCATCACCTACGAACTGGTGTGGGCGTTTATCGTGTTTTCCGGGTTTTACCTGCTGATGCAGTTGCTCAAGGACAGCTGCGAGTACTTCTTTTCTCCCCGCCATTCCAGCGGCAAGGCGCTGAAACAGCTGCTGGGTGTCGGTGATCGGCGTCTCGAACAGGCCTCGACCCTGCTGGCCGGTTTTGGTCGGGCTGCACTGTTGCTGTTGGCGGTGATCACGCTGTTTGTCGGCGGGATCGGCACCACCCTGGGCCAACTGGCCAAAAACATCGGCACGATCCTCGGCGGCGCCGGTCTGCGCAAGCTGAACATCGTCCCCGGCCACTTGCTCAACGCCGTGCTGGCGCTGCTGATCGGCATCTATCTGATCCGCGCCCTGCGCCGCTGGCTCGACAACGAGTTTCTGCCCAAGACCGACATGGACCCGGGCATGTGCGCCTCGCTCAGCACGCTGTTTTCCAACATCGGTTATGCGGTGGTGATCCTGCTGACCCTGTCATCGCTGGGCGTGCAATGGACCAATCTGGCGTGGATCGTCAGCGCCCTGTCGGTGGGCATCGGCTTCGGCTTGCAGGAGATCGTGAAGAACTTTGTCTCCGGGCTGATCCTGCTCACCGAACGCCCGGTCAAGGTCGGCGACCTGATCAGCATCAGCGGCGTCGAGGGCGACATCCGCCGGATCAACGTGCGCGCCACCGAAATCCAGCTCAGCGACCGTTCGATCGTGATCGTGCCCAACTCGCAGCTGATCTCGCAGAACCTGCGCAACGTCACCCTCGGCGGCAGCGCCCAGGGCGTGGCGACGCTGGAGCTGATGTTCCCGCTGGATATCGACCCCGAACAGGTCAAAAGCCTGCTGCTCGACACCTACACCGAACACGAAACCATCCTCGATAAACCAGCACCGTTCGTGCGCTTCAGCAAGCTATCGCCCGATGGCATCACGTTGACCGTGACCGGCTACGTCGACAGTCCGAGGATTGTCGGCAAGACCAAGAGTGATCTGTTGTTCGAGACTCTCAAGCGGCTGGGGGCGGCGGGGATTGAGTTGGCCAAACCTGCACAGCCGGCTGGCTGAGGGGGAGCGCTGCGCTGTGACTGCCTGATCAGGACTCAGGTGTGTCGACTGCTTCGGGAGTGGCCTCGGCCGCCATTTTCAACCGATCAGCCTTGCTGATGTACTTCGGCTTGTTGCTCTTGGGTGCCAGTTTGGCGTTGGCCTTTCTGGATTTTTCCTTGAAAAGTTGCTGCAGTTTTTTCTGGCGATTCATGGTCATCTACCCGGCTGTAAAGGCTTGAATGATAACAGCTGAATCAGCCGGCGCAGAGGCAGGCGAAACCTCACGCTCAATCAAGCCTTCACGCTAACCGGCTCGCAAATCCGGTTAAACGCCGGAGAGCACCCCGGGGTCGCCCGTGCGCCACACATTGTCAACCGTGACGCTTTGAATCAGCCAGGCGTCGCCTGCCCGCACCAGTTTTACGTCGTAACGGTTTTTCATGAGGTAGTGCCGTGAGTGATCACTTTGCGGCACGTGCTGGGCTTCCACGAGTGCATCAACCTGCGCCCGATCGCCAACGACGCTGACTCGCGGATTGCTGACAGAGTGCGTTGTATCGATACCGGCAAGTGAACCTGAAAGCGACGCCAAGATGGTCTGACGCCCCTCCAGAACAGGGTATTCGAACCCGGCCTTTGCAGCGGCGGGCCGGAAGTCGGAAATCGCATCCTCGGTAAACGCCGACGCCAGTAATGCTTCGTCGCGCAGATCGATTCCAGCGGCAAACCGGTACAGCGTTTCAACCACCGCAAGTTTGTCTGCGGTGTCCTGCAACTGTGTGGATGACATACTTGAAGCCTTAGGTGAAGTGAGCTTGAGGATTTCGCCAGGCGCTAGGCCGAAGCGGACTCGCGTTTCAGAAATCAGTAACGGTTGTGCCTGCGATACTTTCGGCAAACCCGATGCCGAACACCCGGGCCGGCGTTTCAAAACCCGGCCGTCGCTCCCCGCTCAACACACGACGCGCGGCTTCGACAGCTGCGAGCGGCGTGTAGGTGTAGCCGTTGACGGTCTCGATCACCGAGCATGCAACGCTGCCGTTGGCGCCGCTGACTTCAGCCACCGCTCGGGCGCGATGTGCCTCGCGCTGTTCGACGCTTGGGCCGTCTGGCAGTTGCGCCAGATCGCCTTCCGGAAACGCGTCACCGCTGATGTGCACGAACATGACGATATCGGGAATACCGGTGGAATGCCAGCCGGTCACCAGATCACCGAATGACAGGGGCGCACAGAGCACCGGCCCGTCACCAAAATCGAAGTGACGGGGCTGCGCGTCAGGCGCTGCGACCAGTTGTCCATCGGCCCGAGCCAACAGGCCTGCACCAATGATTTCGCCGACACTCAGGGCCGAGCCGCGCGACATCGAGCCCGCGACCTGCAAGGCGATTTTCAATGAACGCGGTTGTGGCACCCGTTGAGCAACACGCATCGCCAGACAATCGGTCGGCACCACATCCCAGCCGACGCCGGGCAACAACATCACGTTCGCACTGGCTGCTTGAGCACCCAACTGCTCGGCACGCCGATAGACATTGATTTCCGCCGTGATGTCCAGATAGTCGACACCGGCCTGGATGCACGCCTGCATCAAGGCGTCTGCCGTCTGGGCGAACGGACCCGCGAAATTCAGCAGTACCGCGATACCCTCCAATGATTGAGCTGTCAGTTCATTGGGCTTGAACACCCGAAAAGGAACATCCAGTTGCGCAGCGAGCAACTCGAGCGTTTCGGCCGTGCGCCCAGCGATGACCAGGTCCAGCCCCAGTGCCTTGGCATGTTCGGCTGCCATGCGCCCGGTGTACCCGGTCGCGCCGTAGATCATCAGTGTGCTCATTGGCCGTGCTGCCATTTTTTGAAGACAAATTCGAGGCTGTAACCGTCCGGATCGAGGACATTGGCAGCGTAGTAATCGGGGTCGTAATGCAGACGTGCGCCTGGAGCGCCGTTATCGACAGCACCACTGTTGATCGCCGCCGCGTAAGCTGCGTCAACTTCGGCCTTGCTGTTGGCGACAAACCCGACGTGCACCGCCCGCCCTTCCACCACGCCTTCGCGCAACCAGAAAAACATCCGGCCATGGGCACCGAAACCTTTCAGATCCGGATGGCCGGGTGGGCCGTCCTTGCCGTCGTAATCAAGCCTGGCGGTAATGCCCAGCGGGGTCAGCGCGGCGGTGTAGAAATCAATGGAGCGCTCAATGTCGCTGACTGACAGAAAGATGTGATCAAGCATGGAGTTACCTCGCCTTCAAATGAAATAGCCGCCCGCGACTTCAATGGATTGGGCGTTGATCCAGCCGCCCTCCTCGGACAGCAACATGGCGATGACGCGCGCAACATCCTGCGGTTCGCCAACCCGGCCCAGAGCCGTTTGCGAGGCGAGCAATGCCTCGAATTCGTCGTTCAAACCACCGCCCAGCTCGGTTCGGATCGCTCCCGGCGAAACAGCGTTGGCCCGTATGCGCCGGTCCGCGAACTCCTTGGCCATGTAGCGGGTCAACACCTCCAGCCCGCCCTTGAACGCTGCATACGGCGCAACCCCGGCGGTAGCGACCCGGGTGGTGGCGCTGGTCAGGTTGACGATGCTGGCGCCCTCGCCCATCAGCGGCAACAAGGTTTGCGTGAGGAAAAACGGGCCTTTGAGATGAACGTTCAACAAACCGTCGAACTGCGCCTCGGTGACGGCTGCCAGCGGATTGAACAAGCCATGGCCCGCGTTGTTGACCAGTCCAGCCAGCGTAGCCACGCCCCAGAGGCTGTCGAGGTTATGTCGCACGGCCTCACGGAAACGGTCGAATTGACTGACATCCGCAACGTCCAGCTCAAGCGCCACGGCTGTGCCGCCCGACGTCTGAATCCGTTGCACAACAGCAGCGGCCGCATCGGCATTGCTCTTGTAGGTCAGGATGACGCCCATCCCGATGCGGGCACAGTGTTCGGCGGTACTTGCGCCAATGCCACGACTGCCACCGGTAATCACGATAACGCTCATGCGTTGCTCCAATGTCTCTGTGGTGAGTGACCACAGTAGCCATCGGCTTCGAGGTGAGCGCAGCCGTTCCTCTTCGAAACCTGCCTGTTTCTGCTTTTTGCTTGCGCGGGAGTGATCGCGTAGGTTCAGATGCCGGGCATGAATAATCAACTGACAGAACTTCGCGCCCTGGCGCAACACGCCGAAAACCGCCGCACGGAGACGGGTATCCCGCGCGTCGCCATGGTTCAGGGTGAAATCCCCGAGCACATGCTGGCCGCCGTTTACGAACCGATGATCAACCTGATTCTGCAGGGCAGCAAATCCATGACCATCGCCGACCGCACGCTTCACTACGACCCGGCGACCTACTTCGTGATGTCCATCGATCTGCCGGCAGTGGGACAGGTTCACCCCTCAGCGAGCGGCGAGCCTTACCTGGCGGTCAGCCTGACGCTGGATCCGATGGTGCTGACGACCCTGCTGGCCGACTTGCCCAAACCGCTCGGGCAACATGAACAGGACAGCGGGTTTTCGGTCGCTGCTGTCACGCCTGAGTTGATGGATGCGTGGGTGCGCATGTTGCGCCTTATGGGGAGGCCGGAGGAGATCGCGGCCCTCGCGCCGGTCTACGAACGGGAAATTCTGTATCGCGTCCTGCAAGGCCCCCACGGCTGGATGCTGCGCGACATTGCGGCCCCCGACAGCGCCATGGCCCGCGTCAACCTGGCCATTCAGCACATTCGTCAGGACTTTGCCGAACCGATTCGCGTGGACGCATTGGCGCAGCTTGCGTCGATGAGCGTGTCAGCCTTTCATCGACATTTCAAAGCCGTTACGGCGCTGAGCCCGTTGCAGTATCAGAAGCGTGTTCGCCTGCTTCAGGCCCGGACGCTGATGGTGGCCAATGCCAGCAGCGTCACCCGCGCAGCGTTCGAAGTCGGTTATGAAAGCGCTACGCTATTCAGCCGCGATTACGCACGGGTGTTCGGCTTGCCGCCCTCGCGGGATGCGACGCGGATTCTCGCAGAGACCCGAAGCAGCGCGCAGCACTGATCACCCCTTCACGCCAGCACGCCAGTAATCCAGCGCACTTGCTGCTTCAGATCCTGCACCTTGCGCTCGCACACCCCATGCCGTGCCCGCCCGAAATGAGCCAGCGTCTGCTGCTTGTGCCGCAGCCGGTGCTGCCATTTGCTGACAAACGCCGGACTGCGCGCCTGCAATTGCAATGGCCCGAAGAACAACTCCTCGGCGGTGTAGCTCACCGGCCCGCCCCGCTCGGCCACGATGATTTCGTAGTCGAAGCGGTTCTCCCGCAGGATTTCCTCGAAGAGGATTCGGTAGCCGTTGTCCATCAGCCATTGTCGCAGCGGTTGTTCGCCGCCGTTGGGTTGCAGGATCAGGCGCTCGCGGCCGCTCAGGCGCGCCTTGCCGGCTTCGAGAATGTCGCGGATGGTCTCGCCACCCATGCCGCACACGGTGATCGCCGTGATCCCGTCGACCGGCTCGACAGCCATCAAGCCATTGGCCAGGCGAACGGTGATCTGCTGCTCAAGGTCGTTTTCGCGCACGGTGCGTTGCGCCGAACGGAACGGCGTCTCGGCCATCTCGCCCGCCACCGCCGCCGCGATCGCGCCACGGCGCATCAGGGCCACCGGCAGGTAACCGTGATCCGAGCCGATATCGGCCAGCCGCGCACCAGCGGGCACGTGTGCCGCCACCTGCTCCAGGCGCATGGACAATGTCTGTTCGTTCAACCGCACCCCCTTTCACACTGAACGTCCGGCGCTGGTGGCCGGATCGGGGCGCGATTCTGGGGGGCAATGTCTGGTATTTCAAATTTATATGACCAACCGCGACGCCTACACCAACACCGTCAACCAAGCCGACAGCAACAACAAAAACGCCAGCCCGGCGTTCATGCGCCTGAATGCCCGTGGCGAGCCAAAGAACCGTGCGCTGCCCACACCCAGCAGCGCCCACGCCGTCATGCATGGCAGACTGACCAGCAGAAACGCCAGCGACAACAGCACCATCCGGGCGCTGTCCTCGCTGCCACCGGCAAACACGCTCACCACCGCCACGGCCATCATCCACACCTTGGCGTTGATCAGTTGCAGGCCGGCGGCGCCGAACACGCTGAAGCCGCCATCACCCGTTGGCGCCGAGTCCAGCGACGGCGGCGTGCTGCGAAAGATCTGCCACGCCAGCCAGCTCAACCACAACACGCCGGCCCAGGCCATCGCCTGCTGCACACGGGGATAGCGCAGCAAGGTTTCCCCCACGCCGAGGCCGACCACCAACACCACCAGCGCCGCCGACACACATGCGCCGAAGATGATCGGCACCGTGGCCGTCAGACCGCGCCGCGAGCTGTGGCTCATCACCAGAATATTGGTCGGCCCCGGGGTGATCGAGGCGACGAAGGAAAACAGCAGAAAAGGCAGCAACGATTCCATGACAGGACTCCCGAATCAAAACAGGAAGTCATGGTCGCGGTTGTGCGGGGTTCAGTCTGGAAGATTTGAGCAGCGCTTGCGGTAATCCGCCGGCGTCAGGTGATAGGCACGGCGAAACCAGCGCCCCAGATGGCTCTGATCGGCGAAACCGAGGGCGCTGGCGACGCTGGCGGGTGTTTCGCCGCGCGCCAGCAACTGGCGGGCGCGGGCCAGGCGCAACTGAATCAGGTAGGCATGTGGCGCCAACCCGAAAGCAGCCTTGAACGCACGGGTCAGTCGAAAGCGATCAACCCCGCAGGCCTGGGCCACGTCGTCCAGCCCGATGTCCTCGAAGGCGTGCGCATGCAGATAGTCCCGCGCCACTTGGGCCACTCGTGGCAGGCGCGGATCGAAAGGCTGGTGCTTTCGCCAGTCGAGGTGGGACGTCAGCGAACCGAGCAAGGTGTCGATGGCGGTCTGGCGCACGATGCGCAAATCGCCCTGATGCAGGGCGTTGAAGGCCTGGTTGATGGCGGTGGACAGGCGCGGATCCTGGCTCAGAGTATCGGTGAACCCGAGCTGGCTGTTGTCGGGCGCATGCTCGAACAGCACGCGCAATTCGCGCTCCAGCCAATGTGGATCGAGGTAGAGCATGGAATAGGTGAAACCCTCCTCCGTCGGCGCATGCCCGTCGTGGATCTCCCCCGGCTCCAGCATGAAAATCTTGCCCGGCGTACTCAGATGCCGCACGCGCCGGCAATGAAACTGCTGCACGCCCTGCTCGGTGACGCCCACCAGAAAGCTGTCATGCCAGTGCGGATCGTAGGCATGGCCCTGGAAATGGGCACGAATCGACTCGATACCGGTGTCGGCATCCTGAGACAGCTCGATCCAGTTGCGTTTGTCCACGCCAGGCTCCGAAAGCAGTGGTTGTTCGTCAAAGGCGTCTACGTTACCGCGACTTTGCCGGTGGGTTTAGAACATTTGTGCACGTGCGCCAGGCAAACCATCAAGCAAATTTAATGAACCCTGAGTGGTATGCCCCGCCTAAGCCAATGACCATCAGGAGGTAGCCCATGCAACTTGAAACCACGTGGATCGTACTGGCCGTCGTTCTTTTGCTCATCGAATTGTGGGCGATCAACAGGGTGCGCAAGAGTGAGGGGAAAGCCAGCAACAAAGGCGTCTGGATCGTATTGATCGTGTTTGTGCCACTGTTCGGGCTGATCGCCTGGGCGCTGGCCGGGCCCAAGCACGTCACTCAGGCCTGAAGCCCAAGGCAAGCAAGAGCCCCGAACATTCGGGGCTTTTTGTTGGCCACGGGTTTGTATCGCAGTGTGTACGAATGCCTCCCGGATACATGCCCGCGCATCAGCCAACAAAAACGGAAACAGCCCGGATACGTGGCCAGCCTTTAATGGACTCCAGATTCGAAGGGTTCAGCCAGAACCCGGCCCTCGCCGATCATAAGGAGACTTGCCATGAAGCACGCACCACTCGCCACCGTCACCACCGGGAAAAACCGTCGCCGCCTGCTGGGCCTGTCGATGCTCGCCACCGCGCTGTTGCAGTTCGGCGCGCTCGCCCAGGCACAAACCGCAGCGCCCGGGCCGGTCAAGACTGAAGCCGCCAGCGTCAAGGCCGACCTGCCCTTCGGCCCGCTGAAACATGTGAAGGCCGGCCTGCTGGACGTGGCCTACGCCGAAACCGGCCCGGCTAACGGCCCGGTGGTGATTCTGCTGCACGGCTGGCCGTATGACATCCACAGCTACGATGACGTGGCGCCGCTGCTGGCGGCCAAGGGTTATCGGGTGTTGATGCCGTACGCCCGGGGTTATGGCGACACGCATTTCCTGTCCGACAAGACCGTGCGCAACGGTCAGCCGGCGGCGCTGGCCAGTGACGTAATCGATTTCATGGATGCCCTGAAAATCAAACAAACCGTGCTCGGCGGTTATGACTGGGGCGCGCGTTCGGCGGACATCGTTTCGGCGCTGTGGCCTGAGCGGGTGAAAGCGCTGGTCTCGGTCAGCGGTTACCTGATCGGCAACCAGGCCGCCGGCAAGAACCCGCTGCCGCCCAAGGCCGAACTGCAATGGTGGTATCAGTTCTACTTCGCCACTGATCGCGGTGAAGCAGGCTACGCCAAGAACACCCATGATTTCGCCAAGCTGATCTGGCAACTGGCGTCACCGAAATGGACGTTCGACGACGCCACCTTCGACCGCAGCGCCAAGGCCTTGCAGAACCCGGATCACGTCGCGATCACCGTGTTCAACTACCGTTGGCGCCTGGGCCTGGTGCAGGGTGAAAGCCAGTACGATGCGCTGGAACAGAAACTCGCCACCGCACCGTCGATCAGCGTGCCGACCATCGCCCTGGAAGGCGATGCCAACGGCGCGCCGCACCCGGCCCCCGAGGACTATGCCAAACGCTTCACCGGCAAATATCAGTTCCGCCTGATCAATGGCGGCATCGGTCACAACCTGCCGCAGGAAGACCCGAAAGCTTTCGCTCAGGCGATCATCGACGCCGATCGCCTCTGAAGCGGCACGCCGAACGGCTCGTCATTTGACGAGCCGTTTTTCTTTGGACGGGCGATAACCGAAGTAAGCGCTGTAGCACTTGCTGAAATGACTCGGTGACACGAACCCGCAGGCCACCAGCACGTCCACCTGGGACAGCTCGGTGTGTTGCAACAGACGCCGGGCCTCGGTGATACGCAGTTCCATGTAATAACGCTGCGGCGTGGTGCCCAGTTGTTCCTTGAACAGTCGCTCCAGTTGACGCCGGGATCGGCCGGCATACACCGCCAGTTGTTCCAGCTCCAGCGGTTCCTCCAGATTGGCGTCCATCAGCTTCACCACTTCACGCAGCGGCGCGCTGACGCAGAGGTTCTCGGTCGGTTTGATCCGCCGGTAACGCGATTCCTCGAACGCCAGAATGTCTTCGATGCCTTCGACCAGCGCCTTGTCGTGCAGGCCCTTGATCCAGTCCAGTGCCATGTGGAACGCGCCGGACGGACTGGATGCGGTCAACCGGTCGCGGTCGATCACGTAAGGTTCGCTGCTGACCTGGGTCGCCTTGGAAATCTCCGCCAATGCCGGCCGATGCTCCGGGTGAATCGCACAGCGATAACCTTCCAGCACCCCAGCCCGGCCCAGGAACCACGCGCCGTTCCACAACCCGGCCAGCATCACGCCGGCCTCGGCGGCCATTTTCAGCAGGTTGATGAACTCGTCGCTCGCCTTCAATTCCGTGCGGTAACCGCCACAGATCACCAGCAGATCCAGTTCCTGCAACACGCTGGTTTCCAGACGCGCGTCAGGGCGGATCACCAGCCCCAGATCACTGATCACTTCGCCGTCGTTCAGGCCGAAGGTGCGCGTGGAAAACAGACCGGGGCGCAGCAGATTGGCGGTGACAAGGGTGTCCAGCGCCTGAGTGAAGGCCGGCAGGGAAAAATGCTCCAGCAACACGAACCCGGTGCGGGTCATGTGTCCCGGCCCGCTGGCGGGCTCGTTCAGGTAGCGAAGGTTCTTGCCCTTCATGCCACCGCTGAATTGGCGTCGTTCGATCAAGGTGTGGCCCATCGGTTTCATTGTTGTAGCGCCATGCTAACTGGCGCCGCAGCAAATTACTCGCAAACGACGCAAGCACCACAAGGTAGATCGTTCCCACGCTCCGCGTGGGAATGCCTCCATGGACGCTCTGCGTCCGCCGTTGGAAGGGACGCGGAGCGTCCCGGGCTGCATTCCCACGCGGAGCGTGGGAACGATCATCACCCAGCCCTGCCGGGCTGCGTCCCAACGTCGCAGGGCCAGCATCTTGGCAAACGCCAGACAACGCTTAAAATCGCGCCTCCTCTTGCAGTCGCCCGAACGGCGCCTGCCCGCAGCCATGACAACCCTCAGGTTTGAACAGCCGGCCACTTTCACGAAGTGCGCCAGGCTCAATCGTCCTGCCCGTTCGGCGGTCGTTTGTCTTCAACACACTTCGGCTTGGCACTCGCATGCGCAGAGGCGCACGTTCCGCTGTTCGATCACTTGGGGTTTTTATGACACCGCGTTTGCTGGCCATGGCGCTGGCGCCCCTGCTCGGGCTATTCATTGTTGCCCTGGGCAACGGCTTTCTGTCTTCTTTGACCACTCTGCGCCTGGGCGCGGCCGGCGAATCGGCGACGATGATCGGCATCGTGTCCTCGGCCTATTTCATCGGCCTGACCCTCGGCGCGATCTTCAACGATCGCCTGATCCTGCGCATCGGCCACATCCGCGCCTACAGCAGCTTCGCCTCGCTGATCGCCGCGACCATCCTGCTGCAAGGGCTGTTTTATGACACCTGGGGCTGGGTCGTCCTGCGTCTGATCAACGGCTGGGCCACGGTCGGCGTGTTTCTGGTGATCGAGAGCTGGCTGCTGCTGGCCGGTGACGCGAAGATTCGCGGCCGTCTGCTGGCGCTGTACATGATCGTCCTCTACGGCGCCGGGGTGCTGGGGCAGGCGTTTTTGGGGAAAATCACCGGTCTGGGCGATACCGCGCCGTTCATGGTCGCCGGCATGCTGGCGACCTTGTCGGTGTTGCCGATCGTGATCCTGCCGCGCGTTTCTCCGTTGCTGGAACAGGTCGAACCGCTCAAGCCACGGGCACTGCTGGGCGTATCGCCAACCGGTCTGGTCGGCTGCTTCGGCTCCGGTGTGACCATCGCGGCTATCTACACTCTGCTGCCGCTGTACTTGCAACGCATCGGCCTGAACGTCGGCGAAGTCGGCAGCATGATGGCCTGGACGATCCTCGGCGCGATGCTGCTGCAATACCCGGTCGGACGCTGGTCCGACCGCAAGGATCGCCTGCAAGTGCTGACCGTGCTGTGCGCCGCGTGCACCGTGCTGTCGCTGGTGATCGTGCTGGTACCGCTGTCCTCGGCCCTGCTTGCGGCAATGTTGTTTCTGCTGGGTGGCGGCGTGTTCGCGTTGTACCCGGTTGCGGTCAGTCACGCGGCCGACCGCGCGCCGGTCGAAACGTTGGTGCCGATGATTCAGGGCATGCTGCTGATCAACTCGCTGGGCTCGGCGATGAGCCCGCTGCTGATCTCGCCAGCGATGAACGCCCACGGCGAAACCCGGCTGTTCTGGGCCTTTGCGCTGGTCAACCTGGCCATGGTGACGTTCTTCTTCTGGCGCCGTGGCAAGCGTCCGGTGCCGGCCAACCCGGCGCCGTTTGCGGCGGCAGCGACGTTCTCGCCAACTGGCGCCGAGCTGCGGGTGACCGAAGACTTGCGTCAAGCGGCGCAGGACCATCCGCCGATGGTCGATGCGTTGAGTGGCGAAGCAGCGCCGCCAACGGGATCGCGCTACGAAGCCAGTTGAGTTTCTGGCAGGCATAAAAAAACCGGTGATTTTCGTCACCGGTTTTTTTATTTATCGCACAGCAGCCTCTGAATCAGTGCGGAGCCCGAGGAATGGTCTTCATCAGGTCCTCAGGGCTGATATGTCCCACCACACTGCCCGGCTGCGGCATGTTCAGGATGTGGCCCTTCATCTTGCCGATCACGTGCATCTCGCACGGCTTGCAGTCGAACTTCAGGGTCAGCACTTCATCGCCGTGAATCAGCTGCATTGGCGCGACTTTGGTTTTCACGCCGGTCACGCCTTTGGCCTGTTTCGGGCACAGGTTGAAGGAGAACCGCAGGCAGTGCTTGGTGATCATCACCGGCACTTCGCCCGCCTCTTCGTGGGCCTCGTATGCCGCGTCGATCAGCTTCACGCCGTGACGGTGGTAGAAGTCGCGAGCCTTCTGGTTGTAGACGTTGGCCAGGAACGACAGATGCGCCTCCGGGTACACCGGTGGTGGCGTGGTCTCGGCCTTGCGCGAACCGCGCGGATGGGCGGCAACGCGGGCGGCGGTCAGCGCTTCGATCACTTCACGGCGCAACGACTTGAGCTGCGAGTTCGGGATGAAGAACGCTTGCGGCGCATCCAGTTTGATCGAGGTCGCGTGGTACTCGGTGGTGCCGAGCTGGCCGAGCAGATCGTGCAAGGTCTCCAGCGCCTGTTCCGGTTTGTTGGCGACGCCGAACGGGCCGTCCAGCGCGACGCTGGCGCTGATGCCCTCTTCGCTGGTCACGGTCAGTTCCAGACGCTCTTCACGCAGCTTCGCCAGCCAGCTGACGCCGATACGACGCTCGGCGGAGGTCTTGAGCAAGGCCTGCTGCCAGTTGTGATCGAGGTTGCGGTTCAGCGGGTGGTTCGGGCGCAGCTTGTACAGGCCTTCCGGCATTTCGTTCGGCTCGACGCGGTAGCGGTAGCGCTTCTCGCCTTCTTCCTCGAACTCGCCCTTGGCTTCGGCGATGTTGGCGCGGAAACCCACCACTTCGCGCTTGACCAGCACATTGAGACCGTCGCCGTTGGACAGCGGCTCGTGGGTGATGACCTGCATGTCACGCTTGCCGACTTTCTCGACCGTGCCCACCGCCAGACCGGTGAAGGTCGGCGAATCGAACGCGCCGATGTCGATCTTGCGCTCGCTGACAAAGTAGTCGGTGCTGCCACGGTGGAAGGTCTTTTCCGGGTCCGGCAGGAAGAAATGCGCGGTGCGGCCGCTGGAAGCACGGGCCAGATCCGGACGGTCGTTGAGCACGTCGTCGAGGCGCTGGCGGTAATAGGCGGTGATGTTCTTCACATAGCCCATGTCCTTGTAACGTCCTTCGATCTTGAACGAACGCACACCGGCCTCGACCAGCGCGCGGATGTTGGCGCTCTGGTTGTTGTCCTTCATCGACAGCAGATGTTTTTCGTAGGCGATCACGCCACCCTTTTCGTCTTTCAGGGTGTACGGCAGACGGCAGGCCTGGGAGCAGTCGCCCCGGTTGGCACTGCGCCCGGTCTGCGCGTGGGAAATGTTGCACTGACCGGAGAACGCCACGCACAACGCGCCGTGAATGAAGAACTCGATGGCGGCATCGGTTTCATCGGCAATTGCGCGGATTTCCTTGAGGTTCAGTTCACGGGCCAGTACCAGCTGCGAGAAACCGGCCTGATCGAGGAACTTCGCCCGCTCAAGGGTGCGGATGTCGGTCTGGGTGCTGGCGTGCAGCTCGATGGGTGGAATGTCCAGCTCCATCACGCCCAGGTCCTGGACGATCAGCGCATCGACGCCGGCGTCGTACAACTGATGGATCAGCTTGCGCGCCGGCTCCAGTTCGTTGTCGTGCAGGATGGTGTTGATGGTGGTGAAGATGCGCGCGTGATAGCGACGGGCAAATTCCACCAGTTCGGCGATTTCGCTCACCTCGTTGCACGCGTTGTGGCGCGCACCGAAGCTCGGGCCGCCGATGTACACCGCGTCGGCGCCATGCAGGATGGCCTCGCGGGCGATGGCCACGTCACGGGCGGGGCTGAGCAGTTCCAGGTGATGTTTGGGCAAGGACATATATAGTTTTTAGTCAGGCTGTCACGGTCGAGGCGCGCATTGTAGCCGCGAAACGCGTGGGCGGCACGCCTGTGCTGCCGGGTGGCAGCCCTGCTCACGGCAGAGCTGCCCTACCGAACCGCAAACTCAGGCCTTGGCGGCCATCGCGGTGACTTCCACCTTCATCCCTTCAACCGCCAGCGCCGCCACGCCAACCGCTGCGCGCACCGGCCATGGCCTGGCGAAGTAGCGCTTGTACACCTCGTTGAAGGCTGCGCGATCAGCCATGTCGGTCAGGTAGATGGTCAGGTGCAGCACGCGGTCCATCGAACTGCCGGCCTTTTCCAGCGCTACTTTCAGCGCCTGCAACGTGCATTCGCTTTGCGCGGTGACGTCGCCCAGTTCCAGGCTGCCGTCGGCACGGGTCGGAATCTGGGTCGACATCAGGATGCCGTTGAATTCGGTCACGTCCGAAGAGATCGAGTCTGCATCCGGATCCGGGGTGTAGGTGATGTCTTGGTTGGCCATGGGAAAGTCCTTCGCTGGCAGTGAGGACGGCGCCATCGCGCGCCGTTTCGGGCGGCCAGTTTACAGACGCGGCGGCGGGTTTGAAGCAATGGCGGTTTTCGGGGTGGATTCTGACGGATGTTTCGGTGTGTTTTGTGGGCCAATAAACATGTTTCGATGCGTGTGTTTAGAGACATCTGGAGTTACGCGCAATTGCCCACAAATCCTTGCGCCAGAGCCTACGGCTACGCCAGAATCCGCCGGCTTGTGCGCCTTGGGGTCGGCCGGTAACTTGGATCGGGTCACTGATTTCCAGTGATCGGGTTTAGCAGCCCGGTGTGTTTTCCCAATGTTGCAAGTACATCAATCAGTCAGGTATTGCCCTGCATTTGATGGTGGCTGTGCGCATGGCGCCCTCGGGCGCGCCGGGTTTGGGAACCTCACCGGTCTGCTAACTTGCGCACAGCTGCCACCCCCTTCGTTTAGCAGCGAGATGGTTGCAGCCTCAATTAGAGGTTACCCAACATGTTCAAAGTAACGCCAAATCCTCCGGTCACCGCACCGGCCAGCATCACCGACCCAACCTCCCCTTACGAATGCCCTGATTCCAAGAAATTCAACGAAGCCGCCACCCGCGCCCTCGACTACCACCTCGGCCCGATCTCAGCCCAAATGATGGCCGCGCCCTACTACCCCAACCGCCTCTACCAGGCCAACCCGGCCAGCAACAACGAATCCCTGCTCGCCGACGCCGTCGAAACGCTGGGTTCGGCCAACGTCATGCTCAACAACTTCGTCGACCTCCTCGAAGGCCCCCACCGCAAGACCGCACAGGGCATCGCGCAGATCGTGATGCTTGCGGAACTGGCGGTGAATCAGGTGTTGGATAACGTTGTGCCAACGGAGTAAGTCGCAGCGGCGAAGATGCTCTTTGCTATCACACAACATCAAAAGGGGACGATTAAATAAATCTGTCCCCTTTTGATTCAACTTCAGCCTTCAGGCAAAACGACGGCGGGATTCACTTCAAGGCGTCAGGCGCGGTAACACAACAGCACACCACCACTGATGTATGGCCAAGATTCGGCGTCCGTCCACAATGCACCGCACACAAAAATACGATCTGTTCCTTTCATCGACATGCCGCTGATAGATTCTATGAACAAATCGTCATCAAACACGGCAAAACCTGTACCGTTGAACGTAGTATCCGGAGAACCGTCAGAAAGATAACGCGCGGTTAGGATACTTAACTCTTTTGTGACAAAACCGTTGCCGGTAAAGCCGGAGACGACGATTGATCCATTGGCCTGTGTCACGCAATGCTCCCAACTGAGCCCCGCCGATACAAAATCGGCAAATAGCGGCTTTCCGTTATTAAATGGGAGGTTGTAGGACCCCGTAGAGTTCAGAGCGACTATCAGGCCTTTCCAAGGCTCACCTCTCGCCATTTTTGCTGAGCCTACCGCAATAACTCTGCCATCACTTTCCCGGACCGTCATAGCCCTCAACCTAATCAAAGACGGACTGAAAACGGTGACAGCAAGCCCCCCATTAAAGTCGGGATCGACCCTGCCAGTGGCAGTGAGACGGGTCACATAGGCAGTTTGACCGTCATTGGAATAGAAACTCCCACAAACCAGTATCCGCCCGTCCGCCTGTAATTCGATGCCATCGCTAGAACTATACTCGAATGCAAAGCCTTCAAGTTCAATGAGCGCAGCGCCTGTGCCGTTGAACGTCTCATCGGGAGAGCCGTCCGGGTGACGCCGCAGAACGATGCCTTTCGGTATTCCGAATTCATCTATGGCATTGCCGAGCAGCAGGATCTTGCCATCAGCCTGTACGCTCGCTGAAGTTGAACTGGCAAAAGAAGACTGCTCGGCATCATCTGCCTCTTTATTATCGCGAGGAGTCCCCTTCGCCATTACTCCTTTGTACCCGGAGCTGCCGAAATCCTCGTAGGGAATGTAGAGAATGCCGGTTTCATTCAAGGACGTGTCCAATCGACCATCCGGGAGATGGCGCATGATCAACAGGCCGCCTGAGGTGTCTGTGATAGCTTGACCAACAATCAGGCATCCGCCATTGACCGCCGGGCTGATACCGAAAACGCTCAGATCCTGAACGGTATCGAGCGGCACAAGCACAAAACCGTGTTTATTTGCACCAAACTCCTTATCCAGCGATCCGTCCGCGTTCAGACGCGCCACCGCGTAGCCAGCATTGATTCCACTCAACGGGATGACAGTGAGCAGTTTCCCTTGAGGCAGAGCCAATACAGCGCTCGGTTCGATACCAGAAATTTCAGGAATAGGAAATTCAAGAATGCCGGTTTTATTGAAAGCTGGATCCAGAGTGCCTGGACTGGTGATTCCTTGTTGTTGTCCCATTATCTTGCTCCATCAAGTCATCCATTAATGCATTAAAGGGGACAGATTTATTTTCTGCGCACCCACAATCAAAGTATCAACACGAAAACCCACAAACACACCTGATAGAAATAACAGTTTTTAATACTGATTCAGAACAACCAAAACCCTGAGCGATTATAAGAGGCCGCGAATTCTGGCTTATTTAATTCATTCGCTTAGCTTCGGCAGATACATTCTCTGACACATCCAACCTGCCTCAGCCTCGCCACCTTCTAAACTTCATCCGTCAAAACAAGGACGTAGGAAGACTCATGCCCAGAACGGGACGCATCGTGCTACCCCACTACCCACACCACATCGTGCAGCGCGGCCACAACAGGCAGGTTGTGTTCGCCGAACCGGCCGATTACGAACGCTATCTTTCTGACCTGCGTGAGCTCAAGGAAGCCTTGGGTATAAAAGTTTATGCCTACTGCCTGAAAATCAAAGGGGACGAAAATCAAAGGGGACAGATTTATTTCTGCGCCCCCACAAGCAAAGCATCAACACAAATAGCCGCAATCTCACCTGATAGAAATAACCTAAAATAAATCTGTCCCCTTTGATTGGTCCCCTTTGATTTGACCTAAAATAAATCTGTCCCCTTTGATTTGTCCCCTTTGATTAAAATTGAATCAAGTATGCCTGGTAATAGCTTGAACCTCAGCTACTGCATCATTAAAAACCTTAACACCTCCAGACAACAGGTTAATTGTAAGAACGAAACTCCCTGTCATGTGATTAGACCGCCAATCCAGTGATGGACTATTACCTTCATAAACCTGTCCATCCACACCATATACAGTTAGATATTTTTTACCTCCTAAATCCTGCAATTTTCCCGGTATATCGGGAGACGAATCTATATTAGTTTTTTGCAAAATTTTGCACCTCCATTTTTAACAGAAACAAAAGGGACAATTTTCTGCCCCCCCCGGCAAACAAAGTATCTCCAACAATAGCCGCCACAACACCTGACAGAAATAACAGTTTTTAATACCAATTCGGAACAATCGAAGTCATGAAAAAACATAAGAAAACAAGAATGCAAATTCATCAAGCTCATTCCGCCACTAAACCGTCCCCCCTCTCCATCCACCGCCCCCACTGGATATCCCCACAATCCCAATTATGCTCAAAGAAACCCCGCCCTCCCGCGGGGTGGTGATTCTGTGCACGCTCCACGAAACACCTGATCCGGCATCCGCCACAGGCCTCGGGTACGCGACGTTGATGAAGTGCTCCGGCCTACAAAAACAAGCACGACGGAGAACCCCCATGGCCGTACTCGACAGCATGTCCACCGGCAGTGCCCCGCACCACAGCGTCAGCCGAGAGGAACGCAAGGTCATCTTCGCTTCATCCTTAGGCACCGTATTCGAGTGGTACGACTTCTATCTCTACGGCTCGCTCGCCGCGATCATCGCCAAGCACTTCTTCGCCGGGGTCAACGAGACCACGGCGTTCATCTTCGCCCTGCTCGCCTTCGCCGCCGGTTTTGCAGTGCGGCCGTTTGGTGCGGTGGTGTTCGGGCGATTGGGGGACATGATCGGGCGCAAGCACACGTTTCTGATCACGATTGTGATCATGGGCGTGTCGACGGCGATTGTGGGTTTCCTGCCGGGTTACGCGACCATCGGGGTCGCGGCGCCGATCATTCTGATTACCCTGCGGCTGCTGCAAGGTCTGGCGCTGGGCGGTGAATACGGCGGTGCGGCGACTTATGTGGCCGAGCATGCACCGAAGGGCAAACGCGGGTATTTCACGTCGTGGATTCAGACCACCGCGACGCTGGGGCTGTTTCTCTCGCTGCTGGTGATTCTGGCCTGCCGCACTGCGCTGGGCACCGAGGCATTCGAGGCTTGGGGCTGGCGGATTCCGTTCCTGCTGTCGATCCTGCTGCTGGCAGTGTCGGTGTACATCCGTTTGCAGCTGAACGAATCACCGGTGTTCAAGAAAATGAAGGAAGAAGGTAAACACTCCAAGGCGCCGCTGACCGAATCTTTCGCCCGTTGGGACAACCTGAAAATCGTGATCATGGCCCTGCTCGGCGGTACCGCCGGCCAAGCGGTCGTCTGGTACACCGGGCAGTTCTACGCGCTGTTTTTCCTGCTGCAAACCCTGAAGATCGACCCGCAGACCGCCAACCTGCTGATTGCCGGCTCGCTGTTAATCGGCACGCCGTTCTTCGTGATTTTCGGCAGCCTGTCCGACCGCATCGGGCGCAAGGGCATCATCATGGCCGGGTGCATTCTGGCGGCGGTGACCTACTTCCCGATCTTCCACGCGCTGACCCAGTACGGTAACCCCGACGTGTTCGTCGCCCAGGAGAAGAACCCGGTCAAAGTGATCGCCAACCCTGACCAGTGCTCGTTCCAGTTCGATCCGGTGGGCAAGGCCAAATTCACCAGTTCCTGCGATCTGGCCAAGACCATCCTGGCCAAACGGGCGATCCCTTACGAAAACGTAGTGGCGGAACCGGGTACCGTGGCTCAGGTGCGCATCGGCGATAAAGTCATCGAAAGTTTCGAAGGCACGGCCCTGCCGGCCGCCGACTTCAAGACCCGCAACGATGCCTTCACCGCCAGCCTCGGCACCGCGCTGAAAGAAGCCGGGTATCCGGAAAAGGCTGATCCGGCCAAGACCAATTACCCGATGGTCTTGCTCCTGCTGACCATCCTCGTGATCTACGTGACCATGGTCTACGGCCCGATTGCGGCCTGGCTGGTCGAGCTGTTCCCGGCGCGCATCCGCTACACCTCGATGTCGCTGCCCTACCACATCGGCAACGGCTGGTTTGGCGGGTTCCTGCCGACCGTGGCGTTCGCGATGGTCGCGGCCACCGGGGATATCTACTACGGCTTGTGGTACCCGATTGTCATCGCGGTGATGACGGCGATTCTCGGCATCTTCTTCTTGCCGGAGACCAAGGATCGGGAGATTCATCACACCTGACCCGACTCCGCTCGATGCTGTGCATAGCGCCACGCACAGCATCGAGCGTTGTCACATCGGCGTCATTGTTGGTTGCTAACGTCCTCGCGCCTCTTTGCTCCGACTGCCAAGGTGACCTTCCCGGTGTCCTCAAGCCCGACGCGCCAGACCATCATCCTCAGATCCGCCGATATGTCCTGCGACGACTTCGGCACGTTGTTCTCCCGTATGTTCGGCAATCGTTACGGCGACACACCGCCGCCGCCCAAGGACATCATCATCGGTGGCGTGTACGGCCGGCACGACGGGGTCAGTTTCCGGCGCATGCATTACCGGGGCGATTTCACGGTGGCGTTCCCCGAGCCCTACGACGAAATCACCTTCGTGATTCCCACCGCCGGCCGGATCATCTTCAACGACTCCGCCGAATCCCTGGGCCTGCCGCACATCGGTCTGGCCATCGACAAGGCGGATCTGCGCTCGATGCGCTTCGTCGACAATCATGCCCAGCACGGCATGTCGATCAGCCGTGCGGCGCTCACTGAACGGCTGTCGTCGCTGTTGGGACGACCGATCGTGCACAAGCTGCATTTCGAGCCGAGGGTGGATCTGAACAGCCCGGCGCTTCAGGGCATTCGCGCATTGATCGACCTGGCCACCGGCACCGAATTCGACCTGTTGTTGAACGCCGGTTCGCTGATGCCATCGCGCCTGCGGGAGATGCTGGTGGACGCCGTGCTGGAAGCCTGGCCGCACAATTTCAGCGAAGCCTTGCGCCGCCCCGAAGCATCGATTGCGCCACGGCATGTGAAGCAAGCCATCGAGTACATTCAGGCGCATCCCGAACAATTGGTCAGCGGAACGGATCTGGCGGGGCTGGTGAACGTCAGCCTGCGGGCCTTGCAGGAAGGTTTCCGGCGCTTTGTCGGCACCTCGATTGTCGCTTACCAACGCCAGGTCAGGCTGGAGCGTGCCTGCGAAATGTTGAAGCAAGACCAATCGTCATCCGTAACCGACGTGGCCCTGCAATACGGATTCAGCAACGTCGGCCGGTTCTGCCAGTACTTTCAGGATGCCTACGGTGTGAGCCCCGCAGAAATGCGAAAAGGACTGCGCTGAGGCAGTCCTTTTCTTCACCTGTGGTTGATCAGAACTGATAGCTGGCCTTGAGAGCGCCGCTGAAACCGTGGCTGTCGCCTCCACCGCTGGCGCCGACTTCGGCACCCAGGCTCAGGGCTCCGAGGTTGGCCATCAGGTTGACGCCGCCACTGAACTGATCGCGGTTGTCGAACGCCGCGCGCTGTTCGATATCCAGCCCCAACAAATGGCCTTCGCTGTCGACCTGATGATCGCCCAGCACACGCTCGTAACCGACCCGCATGCCCGGCACCAGTTGCCACGCGCCCATGGGCATCGGGGCGAACGAGACGTCGAGATTGGCCACGGCGCTGCGGCGGGTTTGCTGGAGGCTGTCGACGTCGAGGGCCAGTTCGCTGCCCTTTTCCTGGAAGCCCGACAGGTCCAGACGGCTGACCCGCACGCCGAGGCTCGGCTCCAGAACCACATCGTTCATCGGCAGGCGATAACCCAGCGCCAGCGTGGCGCCGCTGAGGTTGCCGTGAGTGTCGCCCTTCGCCGAGCCAAGACCGCCGCCGAGGTCGCGTTTGCTGTCGTAATCGACGTAACCGGCGCTGAGGTTGGCATCGGCAAACAGGCCACGCTCAAGGCTGGTGAAGCCATAACGCGCACCGATGTCGAGGAAAGTGAAATCGGTATCGGCCTCGCCACCTGCGCCACCCACCGAACCTTTGCTGTAACCGATCCCGCCGCGCGCGCTGAGCTGTTCGGAGAAGCGCTGAGTAACGCCAACCATCAGGCCCTGACTGTGTTCGTTGCTGCTTTGCGCATGGGCCGAACCGTCGGTGCCCAGATAACCGGCGAGCGCGGTGCTCCACAAACGGTATTGGCCGACCTTGAGGTCGGTACCGCTGGCGAATGGCGCGGCGGCCTGCTCGATCATCGCGTTCTGACGCAACAGGTAACTCGCCGCATCGGCGTGTACCTGACCGCCGACCGTGGACTCGACACCGCCAAGCGTGCCTGCGTCGATAGCCGATTGCAGGTAGTAGTTGTAGGCGCTGTAGGTGCCCGACAGTTTGCTGTTCTGCAACTCCTGCAACAGTTGCGCGCCGGCAGCGGCGTTGCCGATCAGGCCGACCTGACCCGGCAGGCTGTTGTACTCGACCATTTTGCCGCGCAGCACGTAAATGGTTTCCTGGGACAGACCCAGGCCCTGTTTGAGGTAGTTGTCTATGCTGCCGTATTGCGCGGTCGCCTGATCCAGACCGGCTTGCAGGTAACTCGCCTCGACGCCCAGCAGTGGCGCGTAGACCGCGGCCATGCTCGGCGGCATCATCGCCAGGGTCTTGGCCACACGAGCGGCGGTGTAGTCGTTGGTCGCCAGGTAGTTGCTCATGATCGTCGTGTTGTCCACCCCGGCGATGCTTTGCAACACGGCGGCCGTCCAGCCGGTGCGGTCCTTGCCGGCGGTGCAATGGAACAGCGCGGCACCGTCGACGCCCGCCAGTTCATTGAACAGCACGCCCAACTGACCGCGCATGCCGGCGTCGCTGACAAAGGCGCGGTTGGTCTCCTGCATCATCGCTATCGCATCGGCTGCGCTCTTGAACGAGACCGTGGTGATGTTCGCGCCCGAGGTGGTGGCGCCGATGATGTCGATGTTCTGGTAAGTCGCGCCGCTGATCACGGTGTCCGGCGTACCGGCGATTTCGCTGGGCGTACGCAGGTCATAAACGGCCTTGATCCCCAGACCGTTGAGGGCTGTCAGATCCGAGGCCGTCGGCGTCAGCGCGTTGGAGCGGTAGAACACACCGGCGCGCATCGTGCCGTCATGGGTCGTGGAGTAGGCCGTGGTGATACCGGCGACATCGCGGAAGTTGTCGATGCCCTGCAGGCGCGGGGTATCAAGGGTGGCCGCGTGGGCGGCGGCAATGGACAGACTCAACACGGACAGCGAACACAGAAGACGTGGAAACACGATGCAGCCTCATTGGAAACCGGTTGGGCTGCCCACTATCTATAACGAAATGTGACTGAATATGGCAAAACCTCGAAAAGCGTAAATGGCGGCGCGATCTGTCCGGTGGGCGCGCGTTCTGTCCGTCAGGCAGGCTAAATCCCTGTCGAACTTTGACGTTTTTTTTGCAAGAGGCAGGTTAAAGTGCCCTCTCCGGCCATCCTGGAAGCAGTCAATGAACCTCCAAAGCCCTCAAGACGCCGACGATGAAATCCTCAATCAGGCAGCGCACTGGTGCCTGCGTCTGCAAGACGAAACCTGCACACCTGACGAACGCCAGGCGTTCCAGCACTGGATTCAGAGCAGTCCGCGCCACGCCTTCGAGTACGCGAAGATGCTTGAGGTCTGGGAGTTGAGCGATCAATTGCCAGACGAGCACGACAAGTCGAAAAAACGCAAAGCCACGAGCCTGCCTTGCAGCTTCGAAGAATTTCAACGCAACCTGGCGCAGCGCAATTAGCATCGTGCGAGGATCGACGCCAACAGCAGAAGGCGTCATTTGAGACAACGCCTTGTTCTTGATTCAGGTTTAGAATCCCCCGGGTTCGGCTAACCAGTTTAAGGATGATCCCGGCATGTCCTCCATCGACACCTCCCTGCAAGACACCGCCGCCCCCGACGGCGTCTGTTTCGGCTGCGGCAGCAGCAATCCGCACGGCTTGCACATCAAGAGTTTCTGGCACGAGGATGGCGTGCACGTCATGGCCGAGCATGTGCCCGAGGCCAAATACTGCGGCTGGCCGGAGCTGGTCTACGGCGGTTTGATCGCGATGCTGGTGGACTGCCATTCCAACTGGACCGCGATGGCTTACCACTACCGCGCCGAAGGCCGTGAAGCCGAAAGCCTGCCACGCATCAACTGCGTCACCGGCAACCTTGGTATCAAATTCATCAAGCCGACGCCAATGGGCGTACCGCTGACGTTGAAAGCCCGAGTCGACGGTGAAGTCGGACGTAAAACCCGGGTGATCTGCGAGGTCTACGCCGGGGATGTGCTGACGGCGGTGGGTGATTCGGTGTTTGTTCGGGTCGATACCGAGCAGTTGGCGGCGGCCGCTCATGGTCGCTGAGACCTGTCACTGAAGGAAAACAGCATGCCCGATCGCAAAATCATCATCCCCGAATCCATGAAACCCATCGTCGAACGCGCCGGTTACGCCCCGGCGGTTCTGGTCGGCGACACGCTTTATTGCGCCGGCCAGGTGGGCCGGACGGCTGACTTGAAGGTCATCGAAGATCCCGAGCAACAATTCATTCGTGCCTGGGAAAACCTCGACGAGGTGTTGAAGGCCGGCGGTTGCACCTTCAACGATGTGGTGGAGATGACCACCTATCACGTCGACATGAGCCAACATATGCCGGTGTTTCGTGACGTGAAGAACCGCGTATTCCCCAAAGGCTTCTGCGCCTGGACCTGCATCGGCGTCAGCGAACTGGCCCATCCGGGGCTGCTGGTGGAAATCAAATGTGTGGCAGTGCGCAGGCGCGCTATACCTGTGTAGTGCCTTTAATCACCACCGCGAGGCCCGCCTGCGACATGCTGGAACACAGTTGACTTCCATCCCTTTGCCGAGGCCCTGCCCCAACGTTTCCGCTGAGGCCTGGCCTTATGCCGGCTGGTGACTGGTCACGCAGTGAATGCCGCCACCGCCGGCCGCGATGGCGTCGATGTTGATCTGCACCACGTCGCGGTTCGGGTAGAGTTTTTTCAGCAGGTCGAAGGCTTTCTTGTCGGCGTCCTTGTCGCCAAACTCCGGGGCGATCACCGCGCCGTTGATCACGAAGTAGTTGATGTAACCGGCCGCGAAGTCGTCGTTGTCCTTGTTGAATTTGGTGCTGCGCGGTTTCAGCGGTGGCGAAACGGTGTGGATCTGCAACGGGCGACCGTCAGCGTCGGTGGCCTTTTTCAGGATTTCCAGGTGCGCCAGCGTGACCTTGTTGTCGTAGGAGCGCGGGTCGGTGTCGAGGTTGGCGATCACCACGCCGGGCGTGACGAAGCGCGCGTAGAAATCGACGTGGGCATCGGTGATGTCCTTGCCCTTAATGCCCGGCAGCCAGATGATCTTGCGCAAACCGAGGCGCGCTTTCAGTTCCGCCTCGACATCAGCCTTGCTCCAGCCGGGGTTGCGGTTTTCGTTGACCCAGCAGCTTTCGGTCATGATCGCGGTGCCGTGGCCGTCGACTTCAATGCCGCCGCCCTCGCCCACCAGTTCGCTGCGAATGTAGGTTGCTTGCGCGTCTTGCGCTACACGTTTGGCGATCTTCGCGTCCTTCGAGTGCTGCTGCTTGTTGCCCCAGCCGCTGAAGTTGAAGTCCACTGCGCCCAGGCCGTTCTTGTCGTCGATGACAAAATTGGCGCTGATGTCGCGCATCCAGATGTCGTCGAGGTTGGCGATCTGGTAGGTGATGTTGGACGTGCCGCAAATCTCTTCCGCCAGGCTGCGTTCGCTGCTGCGGCAGTAGATGGTCAGCGGTTCGTAGCGAGCGATGGCACGGGCGATCCGGCCCAGCGCTTCCTGGACGTCTTCGGTGAAGTCTTCCCAGATTGCGTCCTGCGCGCCGAAGGCCATATAGGCGCGTTCGTGCTTGTCGCCCTCGTCGGGCATGAACCAGCGACCTTCGCTGGCCGCCAGCACGCGTGCCGGTGACAGGCCGAGGCCCATGACGGCAGCGCCTACGCCGGCGGCGACTGAAACCTGTTTGATGAACTCGCGACGAGTCGGCATGTGTACGTTCCTGATGTGTAAGGGGGCCACCGAAGCGGCCCGGAAAAATCACTTGGCAGTGGCGGTCTTGAACTTGGTCCAGGTGCGCATGCGGGCGCGCATGTCAGCCTGGGGAATATCCTTGCCCGGTATCAGACGAGCATAGGTCGCATCGTCGAGGTAGATGTCCGGGTTGTTGCGCATCGCCTCATCCACGCTTGGCCGGGCCTTGGCGTTGGAGGTCGGGTAACCGGTGAAATTGCTGATCGCAGCCATGTTCTCCGGGCGCATCACGAAGTTGATGAACGCGTAGGCGTATTCCGGATGTCTGGCATCGACCGGAATGGCCATGGTGTCCATCCACACCGTGGTGCCCTCGCGGGGAACGCGGTACTGGAAGCGGGTCTGCTTGCCGGCGCTGTCCGAGGTGCGCTGGGCCTGGGTCATGTCGCCGCTGTAGCCGAGGGACAGGCACAGGTTGCCGTTGACCAGATCGGTCACCGGTTGCGACTGGAACTTGCGAATGTACGGCCTTAGCTTCATCAGCAAGTCACTGGCCGCTGCCAGATCCGCAGGCTTGGCGCTGCGCGGATCGCGCCCCAGATAATTGAGCACCACGGCCAGCACTTCGTCCGGCGAGTCGATCATCGAGATTCCGCAATCGGCGAACCTGGCCGCCAACTCCGGTTTGAACAGCATGTCGAGGCTGTTGACCGGCGCATCGGCCATGCGCTGCTTGATCTGCTCGGCGTTGTAGGTCAGGCCGATGGTGCCCCAGGTGTAGGGCACCGTAGCCTTGTTCGAATGCTCGTAACGGCTGCGCAGTTTTTGCAGGCCCGGTTCGATGTCGTTGATCGCCGCGACTTTCGAAGGATCCAGCGGCAACAGGCTGCCGGCGCGCATCAGGCGTTCAGCCACGGTGTCACCGGGGAAGATCAGATCGTAGCCGCTGCCGCCGGAGAGCATCTTGGCCTCCAGGGTTTCGCTGCCGTCCATCACGTCGTAGATCACCTTGATCCCGGTTTCGGCGGTGAACTTTGTCAGCGTGTCTTCGGCGAAATAATCCGCCCAGTTGTACAGGCGCAATGTCTTGTCTTCGGCGTGCACGGCCGGCATCAAACCGGCCAGCGCCAGACCCAGAGCGCCCAGCAACCACTTGTGTGAGGTGTGCATATCAGACTCCTTGAGGATTCCAGCGGGCGTTAAGGTGACGGCCGTCCTGGCTGAGCAAAGCGCCGTACATGTCCGGGCGACGGTCGCGATAGATGCCCCAGCTCAGGCGCTCTTCGCGCATGGCCGACAGATCCAGGCTTTGCACCAGCACGCCGGTGCTGGCGCGGTCGGCTTCGGCGAGCATTTTTCCCTTGTGGTTGCAGATGAACGACGAGCCGTAGAAATTCATTTGCAGCGCCGCATCGGTTCCCGCCACTTCGCGGCCAACACGGTTGGAGGCGATCACCGGCAACAGATTCGCAGCCGCGTGGCCACGCATGGTCATCTGCCAGTGGTCGCGCGAATCCAGATCCGCACAGCCCGGTTCCGAGCCAATGGCGGTCGGGAACAGCAACACTTCTGCGCCCATCAATGCCAGGCAGCGGGCGGTTTCGGGGAACCACTGGTCCCAGCAGATGCCCACGCCCAGACGGCCGAACGCGGTGTCCCAGACTTTGAAACCGGTGTCGCCGGGGCTGAAATATTCCTTCTCCTGATAGCCGATGGCGTTGGGGATGTGGGTCTTGCGGTACACGCCCAACAGGCGCCCGTCGGCATCGGCCACGCTCAGGGAATTGAAGTAGGCATTGCCGGCCTTCTCGTACCAGCTCAGCGGCAGCACCACGCCCAGTTCACGGGCCAGCGCGGCGAAACGCGACAGCACCTGACTGTCGCGGTACTCCTCGGCCAGCGCCATATGGTGGTGGCTCTGTTCGATGCAGAAATACGGCGTGGCGAACAGCTCCTGCAACAGGATCACTTGCGCGCCCTGCGCGGCCGCTTCACGCACCCACTGCTCGGCGCGGTCGAGGTTGCTCTTCAGATCCCAGGTGCACGGCATCTGGGTGGTGGCGACTTTGAGCATCGTCATCGGTCACCCCTCCACCGGCCAGGCGGGCTGTTGCTGGGTGATGCAGTGCACACCGCCGCCGCCATGGGCCAGGTGATTGATCTGCACCGGCACCACTTCGCGGCCAGGGAACGCCTTGGCCAGGGTTTCTGCCGCGACATGGTCGGCCTCGATGCCGTACGCCGGCATGATGATCGCGCCGTTGGCAATGTAGAAATTGGTGTACGAGGCGCAGAACACTTCGGCTTCGGTATCCACCGCGTCGGTGGCTTCGTACAGCTCGATCAACTCGAATTGGCGGCCCTGAGCGTCGGTCGCCAGTTCCAGTGCACGGCGGTTTTCCCGCACGACTTCGGCGTACACCGAGCTGCGATCGTGAGTCGCGTCCACCAGCAACACACCGGGACGGGCGAAGGCGCAGACGCCATCGACGTGGCCATCGGTCATGTCGCCGGTAACGTAATCCGGATCGCCCGGCAGCCAGATGGTTTTCTTCACACCAAGCAGGCGGCTGAAGATTTCCTCCATCTCGGCCTTGCTCACGCCGGGGTTGCGGTTGGGATTGAGCAGCACCGATTCGGTGGTGATCAAGGTGCCCTCGCCGTCCACGTGGATCGCGCCGCCCTCGTTGCTCAGCGCCGTGCCGAAGCACTCGCCGCCCAGGTGATTGAGCACGCGACGGGCCAGACTTTCGTCCAGCTCGTGGGCCGACTTGCCACCCCAGGCGTTGAAGCGCCAGCTCACCCCGGCCAGACCTTGCTCAGGATGAACGACGAAGCTCGGACCGGAGTCGCGGCACCAGCTGTCGTTGACCGCCAGCGGGATCAGTTCGATGTTCGGCCCGCACAAGGCTCTGGCGCTGGCAATGGCCGACGGATCGACGACCATTTTTACCGGTTCGAACCGGGCGATGGCATTGGCAACGCGGGCGAAATCTTCCTGCACCAACGGCAGGGTCACGCGCCAGCCAGACTCCCACAGGGCCTTGTTGTGGGGCCAGACCATCCAGGTCGCCGCGTGCGTCACCCACTCTGCCGGCATCATCCAACCGCTGTTGTTGTTTTTGTTCTGCTGCATGGTAAAAAGCCCTCTGAGTTAAGCCATTGTGTTCAATGAAAACAGCCTTGGCGGCGTTGACGTGCATGCTAATGGCGGCCTTACGGGCAAACAAACGATGGATTTAGCGGAAAACTGATTAGAGGAACTTATCGATCATGCTGAAACACTGGCCACCCCTCAGCTCGTTGCGCGGCTTCGAAGCCGCCGCAAGGCTGGGCAGTTTTCACAAAGCCGCCGAGGAACTGAGCCTCACACAGTCGGCCATCAGCCAGCAGATCCGCAGCCTTGAGGCGTATCTGGAACAGCCACTGTTTTTCCGCCGCGGGCGCAGCGTCGCCCTGACCGACGCCGGCCACGACCTGCTCAGCACGACTCAGGCCATGCTGCAGCAGCTGTCGGTGGGCATTCGGCGGCTGGGGCAATACCAGAAGCCCAATCAACTGGTGCTCAACACCACGCCGGCGTTTGCCCGGCACTGGTTGCTGCCGCGTCTGGCGGATTTCCGACAACAGCACCCGCAGGTCGATCTATGGATCTTCAGCACCGACGAAGTGCCGGACATGGCGACACAAACCATCGACATCGCCGTGCGCGACGACATCAGTTCCCAGGCTGAATGCAGCTTCAAGGTGCTGCACGCTGATCGGCTCTATCCGGCGTGTCATCCGAGCCTGCTGGGCGTACCGGGCGCGCAGCGGACAACGCTGCACGGCGAGCGGGAAATGGACTGGAGCCATTGGGCGGTGGAATCGGGAATCGATGTCGGCCAGCAGGATCAGGGTTTGAATTTCTCTGATCCGGGCCTGTTGCTGGATGCGGCTTGCTCAGGTCTGGGGATTGCGCTGGTCAGTCAGTTACTCAGCCGTAAGGCCCGGGCCGACGGGCTGTTGCAGCCCTTGGTGGACGACACCATTCGCGGCCCGAACTGGGCGATGCTGACCCATCGCGACAGCGAGAATGACCCGATGGCGCGACGTTTCACCGAGTGGTTGCTGGCGAACCTCAGCGATCCATGACCGGTGCATGGCGGGCCATCACCTCGGCGATCCAGTCGATGAACACCCGCAACTTACGGCTGATGTGGCGGTTCGGCGGATACGCGACGTAAAGCGGCATCGGTTCGAGCTGCCAGTCTTCGAACAGTGGGATCAGCGCGCCGCTTGCCTCATGTGCCTTGGACATGTACTTGGGCAACCACAACACACCCAGCCCCGCGAGCCCCGCCGACAAATAAGCATTGCCGTCATCGACCGCCAGCACGTGGCGCCCCTTGATCTGCAAGTTTTCGTGTTCGTTGTGCAGGGCGTAAGGCACGGGTTTGCCGGTGCGTGCCCAGAGGAAACCGACCACCCGGTGATGAGAGTCTTCCAGTTCTCGGGGATGCGTCGGGGTGCCGACACGGGCCAGATAACTCGGCGCGGCATACACGCCCAGTTGCAGATCGGCGACCCGCCGGGCCATGAGCGACTGATCCCGCAACTCGCCCCCGCGCACCACGCAATCGACGTTTTCATCGATGATGTCAACGATCCGGTCGCTGACACCCATGTCGATCTGGATCTCCGGATAGCGCTCATAAAACTCGGGCAGCGCCGGCACCAGAATCAGATTGGCCAGCGGGCTTGGCACATCGACCCGCAAGCGCCCCTTAGGCTGAGCCGCGGCACCGGGAAGGCTGGTTTCGGCATCGTCCATGTCCGCCAGCAACTTGATCACCCGCTCGTAATAGGCCGCGCCGTCCGCCGTGGCGTTGACCTTGCGCGTAGTGCGGTTGAGCAACTTGACCCGCAGCCGCGCCTCCAGTTGCTGGACGAGCTGAGTCACGGTGGTCTTGCTCATGTGCAGGGTTTCGGCGGCCTTGGTGAAACTGCCCGCCTCCACGACACGGGCGAAGGCTTGCATCGCATCGAAACGGTCCATACCCCACCTCTGATAGCGGTTCGATTGTTTGGGATTTGCAAACAGTGAACGCCAAGGTTGCGCGTTTATCGTGTCAGCGCAAGCCCCTAAAGTTTCTCCATCGCAGGTTTTCAAACCATTGAAGGAGACACCTCATGACCCGTGCCCAACCAAAACGCGATGTGGTTTTCCCACCTGGACGCCATGCCCTGTACGAACGCAATCGCTATTCGCCGGCGGTTCGTTCCAAAGGATTTCTGTTCGTTTCCGGCCAGGTCGGCAGCCTTGAGGACGGTTCGCCGGAACCTGATCTCAAGCAACAGGTGCGACTGGCCTTCACCAACCTCAACGCCATTCTGGGCGCGGCTGGCGGCAGTTTCGACGACGTGGTGGACGTGACGGTGTTCATGGTCGACCCGCAATCCACGTTTGAAACCATCTGGGAGGTGGTGCCGGAGTTCTGGGGTGAAGCGCCGCATCCGACCATCACAGCGGTCGGCGTGACGTGGCTATACGGGTTTCAATTCGAGATCAAGGTGATTGCCAAACTGCCGGAATGACCTGACATCGCATCGATTTGCAGCACGGGCCGACAGTCTTCAGACTGTCGGCCCGCATTCCTTCTGCGATCCATCGCCATGCCCGACATCTTGTTGAAGCCCAGTCTGCCCGGCATTGCCCTACGCCGCTGGCGCGTGCTGCACCGCGTCAAGCAGGGCCATGCCGCCGAGTTGTTCAAGGTCACTCAGTCGACCATTTCCCGCTGGGAAAGCGGCGTGCAGGCGATGGACCCGGACGCCCATCTTCAGCTCGAAAGGCTGCTCGCGGCGCGACTCGACAGCGCCGCCGATCAGGCCCTCGCGCGACTGGTCACGGACAGCGCGCGCCCGGTTCACCTCGTCTGCGACCTGACCCATCGCCTGCTGGCCTGTTCGCCGGCTCGCGCCGCACAGTTCGCCAGCCCCCTGAGCGATCTGCTGGGGCAGTCGCTGTGGCGTTTTGCGACAGTGGAAATCCGGCACAAGGAATCCTTGCTGGATGACGCCGGTTGGCGAGAAGTCCAGGCGCCGCCGGCTCTGGAATTTCTGACGGGCAGCAATGACTCCGCCCTCGTGCCGATCCAGCCGGGCCTCTGCCGCTGGACGCGGATCGCCCTCTCCGACGGCACCGCCGCACGGCTGGTGGAAACGCTGTAGGCCATCCGCCGCATATTTTATGCGTGGACGATGATCGAGGCCGGGCCTAGGCTTTGAGCCCTGCTCTCTTTATCCCGGCCACCGTATGAACCTCGAAAAAATCAAGGGACGCCTCGACTTCCTGCGCGAAGCAGAACGGCTCAAGGACGTCCTCAGAAGCGCGCACACTTCCTCCGGGCGCAGCGAAAGCACCGCCGAACACAGCTGGCGCCTGTGCCTGATGGCGATCGTGTTCGCCGACGACCTGGCCGGGCTCGATGTGCTGAAAGTCCTGAAAATGTGCGTCATCCACGACCTCGGCGAAGCCATCAACGGTGACATTCCGGCGGTCGATCAAGCCGGTTTTCCCGACAAGGGCGAACAGGAGCGCAATGACTTGCTGCTGCTCACCCGCTCCCTGGACGACGCGTTGAGAAACGAAATCCTCGCGCTCTGGGACGACTACGAAAACGCCCGTTCTCCCGAAGCCAAAGCCGTGAAGGCCCTCGACAAGCTGGAAACACTTTTACAACACACGCAAGGGAAGAATCCGCCAGACTTCGACTATGGCTTCAACCTGGCCTACGGCAAGCAATACACCAATGCCGATCCGCTGTTCGAAACCCTTCGAACCCTGATCGACCGCGATACCCGAGAGCGCATGAACACAAACATCACAATCCGCAACGAACACCCCGAAGACATCGACGCCATCGCCCGAATCACCGAGGCCGCGTTCCAGCACGAAGAACACTCCAGCCACACCGAACAATTCATCGTCAACGCCTTGCGCCACGCCGGCCAGCTCAGCGTTTCGCTGGTGGCAGTGGAGAACGACACGGTGGTCGGCCATGTGGCCATTTCACCGGTGACGATTTCCTCCGGCACTCAAGGCTGGTATGGCCTGGGCCCAATCTCCGTGTGCCCGACCCGCCAGCAGCAAGGCATCGGTTCGGCGCTGATGAAAGCTTCGCTGGCGGAGTTGCAGCGTATTGGCGGCGTTGGCTGCGTGGTACTGGGTGATCCGGGCTATTACGGACGTTTTGGCTTCAAGGCCCATGCCGGTCTGGAGTTGCCGGGGATTCCGGCGGAGTACTTTCAGGCGTTGGCGTTTGGCGGGGAGTTGCCGGTGGGCGTGGTGAAATATCACGAGGCGTTCGAGGCTACCGAGTAGCGCCCCATCGCTTTTGATTGCTCACATTTCGTGGTCTATGGCTTCACCAAAGCGCTCTTGATGCCGTTTCGGCGATCAATGACTCTGTCCGTACGTTGTTTTTGCACTGACAGAAAAGAGCCAACGCCATGCCCAGCCCCAGAACCCTGTATCAGAAGCACATCGACAGTCACACCGTCTGCACCCTCGACGATCAGGGCCACGTGCTGCTTTACATCGACCGCCAGGTCGCCAACGAATACACCAGCCCGCAAGCCTTCAGCGGATTGCGCGAGTCCGGGCGCGATGTCTGGCGACCTGCTGCGACACTGGCGGTGGTCGATCATGTGAATCCCACCGCACCGAAACGCATCGCGACCATGCCTGACGCCGGGGGCGCGCGGCAGGTGTCGTACTTCGAAGAAAACTGCCGCGACTTCGGCATCGAACTGTTCGATGTACTGGACAAACGCCAGGGCATCGAACACGTGGTGGCGCCGGAACAAGGCTTCATTTTGCCGGGCATGGTGGTCGCGGCCGGTGACAGCCACACCACCACTTACGGCGCACTGGGCGCGTTCGGTTTTGGTATCGGTACTTCGGAAATCGAGCACCTGCTGGCGACACAGACTCTGGTTTACAAACGCCTGAAAACCCTGCGGGTGATGGTCAACGGTGAGCTGGCCGAAGGCGTCACGTCCAAGGACATCATCATGGCGCTGATCGAAAAGATCGGCGCGTCCGGCGCCACCGGTTACGCCATCGAATTCACCGGCCCGACCATCAGCGCCCTCAGCGTCGAGGTGCGCATGACCATCTGCAACATGGCCGTCGAAGCCGGCGCCCGAGGTGCATTCATGGCGCCCGATGACAAGGTGTTCGCGTATCTGCAACTGAAGCCGCGTGCGCCCAAGGGCAAGATCTGGGAACAGGCCGTCGAGCGCTGGAAAACCCTGCACAGCGATCATGGCGCGGTGTTTGATCGTGAAGTCAGCCTCGACGTCGCCGCGCTGGAGCCGATGGTGACCTGGGGCACCAGCCCCGATCAGGCCTCACCGGTCAGCGGACACGTGCCGGACCCGGCCTCGCAGCCCGATCCGATCCTGCGTCAGGGCCTGCAGCGCGCCCTCGACTACATGGGACTGAAACCCGGCATGCCGCTGAACGAAGTGACGATCAGCCATGCCTTCATCGGCTCCTGCACCAATGCGCGGATCGAAGACTTGCGTGACGTTGCCCGCGTGGTGCGCGGCAAGCGTGTGGCGGCCCACGTGCGGGCGATGATCGTTCCCGGCTCGACGCTGGTGCGCAATCAGGCCGAGGACGAGGGCCTGGCGCAGATCTTTCTCGACGCCGGTTTCGAATGGCGGCAATCAGGCTGCTCGATGTGCCTGGCGATGAACGATGACGTGCTCGCGCCGGGTGATCGCTGTGCGTCGAGCACCAATCGCAACTTCGAAGGCCGTCAGGGCGCCGGTGCGCGCACCCACCTGATGAGCCCGGCAATGGTCGCAGCGGCGGCCATCACCGGTCATTTGACTGACGTGCGCAGCGTCGCGCTGGAGGCTTGAACCATGCAACCTTTCGACACTGTCAGCGGCAGCGCCGCGCCGTTTCTTGCGTCCAACATCGACACCGACGTGATCATGCCCAAGCAGTTTCTCAAGGGCATCGATCGTCGGGGGCTGGATCGCGGGTTGTTCTTCGATCTGCGCTTTCTCGCTTCCGGCGAACCCAACCCTGAATTCGTGCTCAACCAACCGGCCTGGCAAGACGCGGCGTTTCTGGTGACCGGCCCCAACTTCGGCTGCGGTTCCAGCCGCGAACATGCGGTGTGGGGCTTGAAGCAAGTCGGCATCCGGGCCTTGATCGGCACCTCGTTCGCCGGAATTTTCTACGACAACTGCCAGCGTAATGGCGTGTTGGCGATTCAGCTCGACGAGGCTCGATTCAAGCGACTTGCCGATGTCATCAGCGACCCGGCGACCGCACAGATCAGCGTGGACTTGCCCCGACAGACGATCCGGCTGGCAGACGGCACAGAGGTCACGTTCGAGATCGATCAGTTGCGCAAGCAATCACTGCTGCTGGGACTGGACGCCATCGGCACCACGCTGCAACGCACCGAGCAGATCCGCGCCTTTGAAGCGCGGCATCTGGCGGACAATCCCTGGCTGCGCTGAACACAAAAAACGGGCGACTCACTTGAGTCGCCCGTTTTCATTCCACAGACAAATCGCGGAAGTACTCTTCCAGAAATTCCACGCACACCCGCAATTTCGCCGACTCACTGAGCCGCACCGGATAGACCGCCCAGACGTTGGCGCTTTGGGTGTACTCCTCCAGCACCTGCACCAGCCGCCCTTGCTCGAGCATCGGTTTGACGTCCCACATCGAGCGCAACAGAATCCCGCCGCCGCTCAAGGCCCACTCCAGCACGATTTCGCCGCTGTTGGAGGACAGCGGGCCATTGACGCGCACCGTCTCCTCTTGCCCGTCCTTGCTCAGGGCCCAGATACCGAACGCGTTGTTACGTTCCTTGAGTACCAGACAATCGTGGTCTTTCAGGTCTTCAAGGGATTGCGGCGTGCCCCGGCGTTCAAGGTATTCGGGCGTGGCGCACAGCACGCGCCGGTTACTGACCAGTTTGCGTGCGATGTGCTGACCCGGCACGTCGTCCCCGACGAGGATTTCAAGATCAAAGCCCTCGCCCACCAGATCGACCACGCGGTCGAATACGTCCAGCCGGATATCGAGTTTCGGGCACGTTCGAGACAACTGGCTGATCGCGGGCGCCACATGATTACGGCCGAAACCGAAGCTGCTGCAAATGTGCAGCGACCCCGCCGGTTGATGCCGGGCCTGGGAAATCTCGCCGAGGAACTGATCGAAATCTCCCAGCAGTTTCTCGGCCCAAATCCGCACCCGCTCACCGTCGTCGGTCAGCGCGATGCGCCGGGTGGTGCGGTGCAGCAGTTTGCTCGCCAGCGTGGTTTCCAACACCGAGATGCGTTTGCTGACATAGGCCGGTGAGAAGCCCAACTCATCGGCGGCGCTGGCAAAGCCGTTCTTGCGGATGACGGTAAGGAAGACCCTGAGGTCTTCTGGCAGGGGAAACTGGTCACGATTCGTGTTCATAGGCCGGTCGCCCTCGCTGTTTGTCGCACATTTTGCGAAGGATAACATCGAATCAACGCCTCGCCAGCCGGGGCCCGGCGTGGGCTGAGCCCCGGCGCCGTGATCAGGGTTGTCGAGTACTGGCGGTTTGCGTGCCCGGCTCGAACATTGCTTCGAACCGCGATTTGTTAGCCGCGTAATAGGCCGCGACCGCCTGGTCCGATGAGGTCTGGCGTGCCTGCATCATCAAGGTTTCCAGATCTGCCTGCGGGATCGAGTAGTGAGCGAAAAAGTACGCCACCTGCGGATATTCCTGGCTGAACCCCTTGCGCGCCATCGCATGGATCTGCTCGGCACCACCGAAAATCTGCTTCGGATCATCCAGGTAGCGCAACGACCATTTGGAGAACATCCAGTGCGGGCTCCAGGCATTGACCAGTGACCATTTGTCCCGCTTCAGGTTGCGATCCAGCTCATTGAGCATGCCGCTTTCCGAAGACGCCACCAGTTTGTAGCCATCTAGCTTGTACTCCTCGATCGCCTTGACCGTGAGCTTGTACTGGCCGTTGCCCACCTCCGAGGTGAGGATCTTGCCTTCGAGTTTTTCCTTTACTTGCGGCTTGTTCAGATCCTCGACACTGGCCACTTCACTGATCGGCACCGAGGTCGGGACGGCCATGCCGATCCGCCCTTCATACAGCACGCCGAGGTCTTCGAGGCGATCTTTGTATTTGTCGTAGAACGCCTTGTGGGTACTCGGCAACCAGACCATCGGGATCAGGTCGATATTGCCGTTGGCCAAGGCCTGAAACTGAATGCCGATATCGGCCATCACCAGTTTCACCGGTTGTTTGAGGTGATCCTGAAGCGCGGCGCTGGCGAGTTTGACAGTGATTTCGGTGTCCGACCAGTTGACCCAGCCAATGCGCACGGGTGCAGGTTCGGCGGCCTGGGCCTGTGCAGCGAACGTGGCCAGAATCAGGGCGAAAAGCGTATTTCGATAAGGCGAATGAGCGTTCATCAAGCGTCTTCCTGTGGAGGTGGGATCGGCAGGTATGTCTCAATCTGGACGGCCTTGCGGTTGAGGCGTCTGGCGCAATCCTATGCCTGGCCGAAGCACCGCGCAAGCAAAATGTACACATGTGTCAACCATGATTGACACGCCTGTACAGTTGACCTAATTTCAAGTCGCCGAGCCTGATCAAGCCCACCCCGGAGCGCATTACCATGTCCAGCGATCCCCTGTTGCAGCCTTACAAAATCAAGAACCTGACGCTCAGAAACCGGATCATTACCACCGCTCACGAACCGGCCTACCCGGTAGACGGCATGCCCAAGGATTTGTATCGCGCCTACCACGTCGAACGTGCCAAGGCTGGTGTCGCGCTGACCATGACGGCCGGTTCCGCCGCCGTTTCCAGGGACAGCCCGCCGGTGTTCAACAACGTGCTCGCCTACCAGGATGAGGTGGTGAAGTGGCTCAAAGACCTGACCGACGAATGCCACGAGCATGGCGCGGCGGTGATGATCCAGTTGACGCATCTGGGCCGCCGCACCCGCTGGGACAAGGCCGACTGGTTGCCAGTGGTTTCGCCGTCGCACCATCGCGAAGCGGCGCACCGTTCCTTCCCGAAGAAAATGGAAGACTGGGATATCCAACGCATCATCAAGGACTATGTGGACGCCGCCGAGCGGATGCATGCTGCCGGCATGGACGGTCTGGAGTTGCAAGCCTACGGGCATCTGATGGACCAGTTCTGGTCACCCTTGACCAACGAACTCGACGGGCCGTACGGCGGCTCGCTGGAAAACCGCATGCGCTTCACCTTCGATATTCTGCGCGGGATTCGTCAGCGGGTCGGCGAGGACTTCCTGCTGGGCGTGCGCTACACCGGCGATGAAGGCTTGCCCGGTGGCTTCGATGCCAGCGAGGGTTTGCAGATTTCTCACCTGCTGAAAGACAGCGGGCTGGTGGATTTTCTCAATGTCGTACGCGGCCACATCGACACCGATGCGGGCCTGACCGATGTCATTCCGATCCAGGGCATGCGCAATTCGCCGCACCTGGATTTTGCCGGTGAAATCCGCGCGGCCACCGGTTTCCCGACCTTCCATGCGGCGAAAATCCCTGACGTCGCCACCGCTCGCCATGCCATCGCCTCAGGCAAGGTCGATATGGTTGGCATGACCCGGGCGCACATGACCGATCCGCATATCGTGCGCAAGATCATCGAAAAACGTGAGGACGATATCCGTCCCTGCGTCGGCGCCAACTATTGCCTGGACCGCATCTACCAGGGCGGCGCCGCTTACTGCATCCACAACCCGGCGACCGGCCGGGAAACCACCATGCCCCACGAAATTCCCAAGGCCGCACGCAAACGCAAGGTGCTGGTGATCGGCACCGGCCCTGCGGGACTTGAAGCCGCGCGGGTCGCGGGTGAACGCGGTCATGACGTTACGGTGCTGGAAGCGGCGGATCGCCCCGGCGGGCAGATCCGTCTGTCCGCCCTCAGCGAACGGCGGCGGGAGATGATCAGCATCATCGACTGGCGCATGGCGCAGTGCGAACGTCTGGGCGTGAAGTTTCACTTCAACACCTGGGCCGAAGCCGACACGGTGCTGCAGCATGAACCGGATCTGGTGATTGTCGCCACCGGCGGTCTGCCCCACACGGACGTGCTGAGTGCCGGCAACGACCTGGTGGTTTCAACCTGGGACATCATCGCCGGTGACATCAAACCGGGCCGGCATGTCTTGATCTATGACGATGCCGGCGACCACGCTGCGCTACAGGCTGCCGAGGTCATCGCCGCCAGCGGTGCGAGTGTCGAAATCGTCACCCCCGATCGCAGTTTTGCTCCGGAAGTCATGGCGATGAATCTGGTGCCTTACATGCGCAGCCTGCAGGATCTGGATGTCACCTTTACCGTCACTTATCGCGTCGATTCGGTCGAGCGCCGCGACGGGCGCCTGGTGGCAACGCTCGGCAGTGATTACGGTACGGTGCACAAGCAGCGGGTGGTGGATCAGGTGGTGGTCAATCACGGCACGATTCCGCTGGATGATCTGTATTTCGACCTGCGCGCGCATTCGAGCAACGGCGGCGCGGTGGAACAACACAACCTGATTGCCGGCAAGGCTCAGGACATCGTCACTCACCCGCAGGGACGTTTTCAGCTGTTCAGGATTGGTGACGCCGTGGCCGCACGCAACACCCATGCGGCCATTTACGACGCGTTACGGCTGATGAAAGACCTTTGAAACCGGCCTTCCCTCCTGTTGCGGGAGGGAAGTTGCCGTATCGACCAACTACAGGCCGCGCCGGGCAACCTGGGCGCCGGCCTGTATGGCTCGTCCCACAATGTCTTCGATGTTCTGAACGGTCATCGACTGCAACGCTGCCGCCGTGACGCCGCGATAAGCCATCAAGGCATCCAGCAGAGCTTGCGGTTCCCGCTCGGCCAATAGTTGACCGCCGCCCACCACCACCGCCCGTGCCGCCCGCTGCGCAATCCGTGCGGGAATGCCGGCCGCTTCGGCCTGACTGGCGAGCGCAGCGCACAGCAGCGCCGGAAACGCCGGCCCGGTGCCGGACAACGCGCTCAGATAATCGATGCAGTCTTCATCGGGCACCTCGTCCGCCGTGCCCACGCACTCGAACAATCGCTGCAACCAGTCGCGCTCCTCGTCGGCCAGGGAGCCGGCCACGAACCACGGTGTATAGGATTGGCGGATATCCACCGCCGCGTTCGGCATGGCCCGCACCACCACTCGCGCGCCTGTCGCGGCACTGAGGGCGGACGCTGAAATGCCAGCCATCAGCGATACCACCGGTTTGCCCCGCGCATCGATCTGCAACTCGCGAAACTGCTCGGGCCGCACAGACAGCATGACGATATCGCTGCGGTCGACCAGAGACTGGTTGTCACTCAACACGCGCACTCCCGGCGCAACATCAGCACTGCCCGAACGGTTAGAGATCAGCAGCTCGCTCGGCCTGATGAACCCCGGAGCCAGCAACGACTCGGCAATCGCCTTTCCCAGCCAGCCCGTGCCGCCGATGATTCCCAGCGTTCTATTGGTCATCGGGCAGCGCCTCTTCGAAGGTTTCCACCAGAGGGACAAACACCCCCGGCTCCGTCTCGGCATAGCCGAACTGACCGAAAAACCGATCCAGTTCGCGTCGTTTTGGGGACTTTCCGGTGAACACGGTGACGTACTGCGGGATTCGCCGGAATCGCACGATCACGTCTTCGGTGGTTTTCATCGAGATGTAGCCGATCTGCGTCAGATAGATCGTCCGGGCGCGGGCATCGGCCGCCCCCGGCTCGTAACCGAAACGGCGAAACATCGCGGCCAGCGCATTGATCCGCGCGTCGTCGGCCAGCGCGATTTGCGCGGCGACTTCATCCGATTGCAACGCCCAGCTGCGCACTGCGAATTCAAACTGCGAATCGAACAACGCGGGGTTCAGCCAGCACTCGAAAACATTGAGGATCGCCTCGGACACGCTTTCGGCATAACGCTCGCACTGCCCCACCAGCCCACCCGTGTTCTTGTCCCGCCAACGGGCCAGCAGCGCCGCGAGCAGTTGCTCTCGATCTTCGTAGAACCAGTAGAAGCTGGTGCGCGACAGGTTCAGGCGCTTGGCCAGCGGCATCACCCTGACTGCGTCGACTCCGGATTCCTTCAAAGCCTCATACGCGGCGTCCAGCCAGACGTCCACGGAACCGCGCCATCCTGAATCCTGAGCCTTGTTTTTTGTCCGTCCTGCCTGCGTCATTGCAATGCACCTGTCTTTGAGACTTTGACCGGACTTTACACGCGCCGTACACGCAATGTACATCGGCGTACATTTTTCATTTCCGAACGCGCTTCAGCGCCCATGTCGATCTTGTTTCAATCGCTTGAAAGCGCCGCCGAAAGGCCGACCGAGCCTGCGCCAGAATTCCTGCGTTGAACAGAAATGACCGTTCGGCGCTTTTTCTGGCAGCCCTGCAAAAACGGGTCTAGGGTTGCGTGGCTGGCAAAATGCTGGCCATTTGGCAAACGTCGCTCGACGAGCGCCATCAGCAGCACTGGAAGAAAAATCAGGGATGGTTTTTGTGCTTGCGCGGGTATTGCACTCTTGAAGAGTGAACGACCTATCCCTGTGTTTCGTTGCTTTCTATCAAGGACAGAAAGATGACCAACGTACAGGCGAGATTCCCCCGATTGCCCCACCGGCAACCCCCTTCATTGACGCCCGAAGCCAGGCCTGACGGTTTTGGCTGACGATCTGGGCCGGCGTTGCGGCGCCGTCCCTGCGCGAACCCTGTTTACGGATTGATCAGATCCCGACGGATCAGGCTGTCACGTCCCCGAGAATCCCGGTTGCCGGTGATTGCGGCCGATGTCGTTCGCCTGCCTGTCAGGAAAGGCGCCCCTTCTGCGCAAGGGGTCGAGCGGCAAACACCCACGAGGAAGGCCTCGATATGACTGGTTCAAATCACAACATCCCGCCCTACGGCGTCGCCATCCAGAGCGCGATCACCGGCGGCGATCTGCAGAAGATGAAGACTTTGTTGAAGCAGCGCGATTCAACGAAGCCGGAAGCGAAGGAGCTACAAACCGCGTACGAAAACCTGGCCAAAGAAGTTTCCAGACTGGAAAAACCCTAAGGCCATTTCCCACATTGCAATGGAGGCAATCAACATGTCAGCTACTCAGCAAAATGTCGGCTTGTTCCCGGTGAGCTACCGGATCGGTACGGGTCAGCCAGGGGCGCAGAGCCTTGCGCTGAACCTGCTGGTGTCCACGCCGCAGCAGCATGTCACCGGCAACGCCGCCGTGACTCAGGCGACCAATCCGCCGCTCGATATCGACTCGGACGTCTGGGGCGAATACACCTACATGACGGTGATGAAGCCCGGTGTCAGCAAGATCCTGATCACCGCCCAGGGCAACCATGGCGGACCCGGCTCCAACTCGATCATCAACTTCAAGATCCACCTGGTGGTTGGCACCGACTGGCGCGAAGGCGTGGCCAACTATGAGTACTTCGACGGCCAGCGCTGGCACGAACTGAACAACGTGCCGGCGCATCTGGTGGAGGTGCCTTCGAAAGTGCTTCAGCCGTTCAATCCCGGCCCGGTGATCGAGCCGCACAAACCGGTTCTGCCGCTGTATGCCGCGCCGATTCAGGGCGCCATCGCCAGCGGAGATCTGGCGCAGATGAAAAGCCTGTCCGCGCAGGCCAGGCAGCAGCTGGAGCAACTGCCGCTGTTGCGCAAAGCGGTGGACGACGCCAACAAAGAAATCAGCCGCGTGCAAAGTCGCTGATCGGCTAATGGAACCATTACTTTCACAAGGAGCAGCATCATGTCGATCGGACTTTTTCACACCCGCCTCATCGCCAGTAACTCACTGCTGGGCGCCCCGGTTCTGACCCTCGATATCGTGGTCGATACCGTTCGCAAAAAAGTCAGCGGAACCGCGAGCGTGTTCCAGAGCACCTGGCCACCGGTGAATTTCCATGCCCGGGTCTGGGGCGACTACTCCGAGGCCAGGCTGACGCCATCCACCGAGACCTACATCATTCTCACACTTGATGGCAGCCCGAGCGGCCCGCTGAGTCAGATTGCCCAGACCTTCCACCTCAAGGGCATCCTGAACGACTGGACCAGCGGTTTTATCGATTACCGCTACAACGACGGCGGCCAGTGGCAGGACGTGCGGCACGTCGCCGTGCATCAGGCACCGAGCGTCGAGCCTCTTCCGCCCGAGCATCATGTCCAGCCGCTGTACGCCGTGGCCGTGCAAACGGCGAAGGAAAGCGGTGATCTGGCGCAGTTGAAAGTCGCGGTGCAGCAAGGCGAACAACAGCTGGCCCACGAGGGTGCCTTGCGCAGTGCCCTTGAACAGCTGAATGCGGAAATCGCGCGACTGGAAGCGCGCTAAGTCGTACGGCCCGGGGGCGGTCACGGGTGACCGCCCCCGGTCTTCCAGCCAATCGAGGTCAGTCCAATCGTGCCGCGCACAGGCCCGTGCGCAAGGATCTCCCATGACAGACAACCGCCCTGCCCGCTACCTCAGCGACACCGATCTCAAACGCTACGTGCCGGTGCACGTGGTCTGGGAAATCACCCTCGCCTGCGACCTCAAGTGTCTGCATTGCGGCTCCCGCGCGGGGCATCGGCGCCCCGATGAACTCAACACCCGCGAATGCCTCGACGTGATCGATTCCCTCGCCGCCCTGGGCACCCGCGAGATCACCCTGATCGGCGGCGAAGCCTATCTGCGCAAGGACTGGACGCAACTGATCCGCGCCATCCACGACCACGGCATGTACTGCGCGATCCAGACCGGTGGACGCAATCTGACCCCGGCGAAGATGCAGGCAGCGGTCGAAGCGGGGCTCAACGGGGTCGGCATTTCCCTGGACGGACTCGCGCCGCTGCACGACAAGGTGCGCAACGTACCCGGCTCGTTCGACAAGGCTGTCGATACCCTGCGCCGGGCCAAGGCGTCAGGGCTGGCCGTCAGCGTCAACACCCAGATCGGCGCGGCCACGTTGCCGGATCTGCCGGAACTGATGGACACCATCATCGAGCTCGGCGCCACCCATTGGCAGATCCAGATCACGGTGGCCATGGGCAACGCCGTCGACCATCCTGAGTTGTTGCTCCAGCCGTACAAGCTGCTGGAAGTGATGCCGCTACTCGCCCGGTTGTACCGCGAAGGACTGGATCGCGGCCTGCTGATGAACGTCGGCAACAACATCGGTTATTACGGCCCTTACGAACATCTGTGGCGCGGCTTCGGCGACGAACGCGTTCACTGGAGCGGCTGCGCGGCCGGCCAGACCGTGCTGGCGCTGGAAGCGGACGGCACGGTTAAAGGTTGCCCGTCACTGGCGACCGTCGGGTTTTCCGGCGGCAACGTGCGCAACATGAGCCTGCACGACATCTGGCACTACAGCGAAGGCATGCACTTCGGCCGCCTGCGTTCGGTCGATGACCTGTGGGGTTACTGCCGAAGCTGCTATTACAACGACGTCTGCCGGGGCGGCTGCACCTGGACGTCGCATTCGCTGCTGGGCAAACCCGGCAACAATCCTTACTGCCATTACCGAACCCTGGAATTGCAAAAGCAGGGTTTGCGCGAGCGCATCGTCAAAGTCGAAGACGCCGCCCAGCGCTCGTTTGCGGTCGGACGTTTTGACCTGATCACCGAACGCATCGACACCGGCGAAAAAGTCAGCAGCGTCAGCGACAGCGGGCAAGTGATCAAGCTCGCCTGGATCAATCAGGGCCAGTCCTCCCCCGAGGAAGGACGCCTGCCGACGCAACTGGCCCTGTGCCGCGACTGCCTGCAATACATCCACCCGCACGAATCGATCTGCCCGCACTGCCATGCCGATGTCGCCGCCGCCGAGGCCCGGCACCTGACCGACCGGGCGCGTCAGCAGGCGATCATGAAGACGCTGACCGGTTTGCTGGCGGGAATGCCGAGTTCGGTGAGCTGAGACGGCAGCGGCTGCCGTTCGCCCGGTTGCCGCTAAAAATCTCGAACTCGCCCGGTGGCGCTGTATCCAACATTTAAGCCAACGGAGGTCAGCGCCATGAACAACGACAGCAAAGCCCCACCCACTGATACGTCCGGCAAACCGGTCAATGTGGTGAAACGCGATCTTGAGGATCGGGACGACGCCACCCGCGGCGTGGATGAGGTCATCACGCCCTCATCGACCCGCACCAAGGAGCAGGACGCGGAGGAGTTGCAACGCAAGGTCGACGAAATCGAACGCAAGGTTGCGGACGGCAACTGATCGGTTCGTCGAGGCAGGTTTTCGCCAGGTTTTCGGGCTACAGCGCTCGCGCCAGTTTTGATGGCGCTCGCTGAAAAGCCCGAAAAACCTGAGCGGCGATGCCGTCCGGGAAATAAGTAGCTGTTTTCCATGAAATTTATCTGTTTCAGGGGTTCACAGATCGAAAGAGCGCTGGTAAAGTGCCGCCCACTGTTGCAGAGGTCCTCCCGGGACTGAAACCAATAGCTACAGGGGCGTCGCCAAGCGGTAAGGCAGCAGGTTTTGATCCTGCCATGCGTTGGTTCGAATCCAGCCGCCCCTGCCATTTTTTCCTCGTTTCACCCTCTCCAGTTCCCTCTCGTTTTTTCGTTATCGATCCTTTCCTGTTTGCATGTGCACCTGGCGTATTTCTTCACGCCCGAACAATCAATAAATCGCCGCTTTCATCAGCCCTCGCGTTTCGTTTGCAGAGCTGATGAAAGCGGCGATTTTTTTTGGGCAAAAAAAATGCCCCGCAAGGTGCGGGGCAAAGAATTGGTTGGTTGCGGCCAACCAAAGGAGCATCTTCAAAAGCGTTAACCGACAGGCGTTACAGGCACTCCTGGGCAGCCCGTTCAAAACTCGACGGCAGGAAACTCGACGCCAGCAAGTGGCGCTCATACAAAAACACTTTGCCGCCGTCCTGTGCCTTGTAGGCTTCCAGCACGTTGTCCGCCGCCACCTTGCTCGGCACCACGATCCGGTAGCTGCGCTGGGTCTGCGACACCGTCGGGTTCAGCGCGCTGCCCTGCAGTTTCGGCACCACGCATTCGGCGTACTGGGCAGGCGTCTTGTGCGTCTGCAGGGTCAACGTCGGGTCGTTCGGCGCGGAGGCGCAAGCGGTCAGCAACAAAGTGGCGCAGGCCATGACAGGGATAACAAAGGTACGCATGGAAAAAATCCTGAAAATAAAAGGTTCGGTTCTTCGGCAACGTTCAGTGTCACGGGCACTGACGTTGCCGTTTTTGATCAAGGGGTTCAGCCTGCACTCACCAGGGCCTTGAGCGAGTCATCGAACTGTTTCAAGGCGCTCAGTTGCAGGTCGCGCTGCTGTTCGATCCCGGCAGCGATTTCAGGCGCTGCCTTGTTGTGTACCCACACCGACGGCAGTTGCTTCTCCACCGCGCCTTCAGCCTTGCCGATGTATTGCAGGTTGGCGTCGTAGAAGCGTGCGGCGAACCGCGCTTCGACCTGACTGTTGCGTTGGGTCAGCAAGCGGTTGTGAGTGTCGAGCATCACCACTACGTCCGGATGGGCCTGCACCAGCGCATCGAGGCTGTCATAGACGGTTACCGAGAGAAATTGCTGTTGCAGCGAACTCATCAGCCAGTCGATGGCCAGCTCCGGATCGGAGCTGTCGACGAAGGCGTCACGAATCCGCGCATCGAGCGCATCCTTGGCGCCGTTCACCGCCACATCGTGGTAACGCTCGAGGTATTGCAGGTTGTCCAGAGTGTTTTCGCTGTACAGCACACCGACGGTTTGCGAGTGCTGCAGCGCGGCGCTGCTGGCGGCGACGGGCAGAAAATGGCACGACTGGGCATCATCTGCATAAGCCGGGGCTACGGTAGCGGCCACCCCGCCCATCAGCAGGGCGACTACAGCCAGTCGGGTCAAAGTCTTCATCGCGCAAATTCCTTCAGCGGCGTGTTCGATGGAGGCGATTTTCCGCCCATCGGCGCCAAAGCAGAACTTGCGTTTCTTGATGGTCACTATTACTTGAAGCAATAGTTGAACCGCATGCAGACTGCGCCACACTCAATCACAACGAAAACAGATGAGGATTACCCGTGCGAACCTTTGACCTGATCCGCGATGCCGTCCTGCCCGAGTTCCGCGACCGGGTGGCCGAATACCTGGTCGAATACGAAACCGTACTGAGCCAGTCAGCGGACAATTCAGAGTCGGTACAAGCCGTGGCCAATCAGTTGCGCGGTTATCTGCGCGGCCTCAATACCACCCGAGTGCTGGGCATGGCGGACTGGGAAGAGCTGGACCGGCGCGTGCTGAACACCTGGCTAGCGCCCGCTCGATGACACGCTAGACTCTTCAGGCTGCGCCCGCAGCGCCAGACCTGGAGGTGTCCCATGAGCAATAACACCGAACCCACGACATTCACCGGCTGGGCCGCCACCTCGGCCGGCGCGCCGCTGGAGCGCTTCAGTTACGACCCCGGCCCGCTGGGGGACGAAGAAGTCGAAGTCGCCGTGGAATATTGCGGCGTCTGCCATTCCGACCAGTCGCTGATCGACAACGACTGGGGCATCAGCCAATACCCCTTCATTCCCGGCCATGAAGTGGTCGGCCGCATCGTGCGCACCGGCCCGCAGGTGCGCGGTCTGGAAATCGGTCAGCGCGTGGGAATCGGCTGGTACAAGGGCAGCTGCATGCATTGCTCGTCCTGCATCGGTGGTTCCCATCACCTGTGCGCCACCGCAAAACCGACGATTATCGGCAGCCACGGCGGTTTCGCCGATCGGCTGCGCACGCATTGGGCCTGGGCGCTGAAACTGCCGGACAACCTCGACCCGGCACTCGCCGGTCCGCTGTTCTGCGCCGGCTCCACGGTCTTCAATCCGCTGGTGGAATTCGACATCAAGCCGACCGACCGGGTCGGCGTGGTGGGCATCGGCGGCCTCGGCCATCTGGCACTGCGATTTCTCAATGCCTGGGGTTGCGATGTCACCGCGTTCACCTCTTCCCTGAGCAAACAGGACGAAGCCAAACGCCTCGGCGCCCACAAGGTCGTCGCTTCCACCGACAGCGAGGCGCTGAAAGCGATTGCCGGCACCCTGGACTTTCTGCTGATCACCGCCAACGCCAACCTTGACTGGACGGCCATGCTCGCCACCCTGCGCGGCAAGGGGCGGCTGCACTTCGTCGGCATCGTGCCCGACGCGATTCCTGTGCATGTGTTCAACCTCATCCCTCAACAGAAATCCCTGTCAGCCTCCCCGGTCGGCTCGCCCGCCACCGCAGCGACCATGCTTGAGTTCTGCGCGCGGCATCAGATCCTGCCGCAGGTCGAGGAATTTCCGATGAGCAAGGTCAATGAAGCTGTTGACCATCTGCGCAGCGGCAAGGCGCGATACCGGATTGTGTTGAACGCCAGCAAATGAACCCAAAGGCGCGTGAGCCAAAAACTCACGCGCCTTTTTTGCCTGAGAAACACCTTCAAGCCCGTGCAGATCTGAGCTTTCGAACTTATTCCATAAGCGCAGCACCTGCCGATTTAGCATTACGTTTTTCAGAAGAGAGGGAGCCATGGGCTCCCTTTCCTGCCTTCAGACGTCCTGCAATGCCCTCGGGCGCTGGCTGCGCTGTTCAGCCAGCGCATCAGGCGCCTGCTGCAACTGGAAGTCGAATTTCAGTTCGGCTCGGCGTCCCGCTGCATCCTCCAGAAACTCGACCTCCCCGACCAACCCTTCCCGGGTCGCGTACGCGAAGTCATCCCACAGGTATTTGTCCCCCGACAGATTGATCTGCGTCGTCAGGTGTCGATGCCCCGGTGCAGAAATGAAGAAGTGAATGTGAGCCGGGCGCTGGCCGTGGCGGCCGAGCAGGTTCAGGCATTCCTGGGTCGGGCCTTGCGGGTCGCAGCCGTAACCGGATGGCACGATGCTGCGGGCGCGATAGCGGCCTTCGGCGTCGGTGATGATCCGCCGACGCAGGTTGTACTCGGACTGGCTCTGATCGAAGAACGAATAGGTGCCCCTGGTGTTGGCGTGCCACAGGTCGACCGTGGCGCCGACGAGCGGCTGACCCTGCGGGTCGAACACCTGGCCTTCGAGCAACATCAGCGTGGCGACGCCCTCTTCGCGGCCGTCGTCCATCCGGCATTCACCTTCGTAGAGTGGCGCGCCGGCCACGTACAACGGGCCTTCGATGGTGCGCGGCGTGCCGCCGGTCAAGCCGATCTGCGCATCCTTGGCGTCCTGCAGCAGGTCGAGGAAATGCTCCAGACCGAGGCCGGCCACCAGCAGCCCGGCCTCCGAGCGGCCACCCAGACGGTTGAGGTAGTCGACGGCTTTCCAGAATTCGTCTTCGTTGATCTCGAGGTCTTCGATGATCCGGGCGGTGTCCTGCAACACCCGCAGGACGATGGTTTTCAAGCGTGAGCTGCCGCCATCGTTGGCAAAACCGGCGGCTTGTTCGAAGAACTTTTGCAGTTCGGCAGTGTGGGCAATCTTCACGGTCATGGTGTTCACCTCATCTTGTTGTTGTGTTTACTCAGCTCTCTCGGATCAACCACAGGTTTCAGCGGTGGATTCATTTTTTGGGCTCAGCGGTCGTCGGCGTGGATCGACGAGGGATGGCGGCAGAGGCCGTCGATTTCGATTTCCATGTAGGGAAACAGCGGCAGCAGCATCAGGGTGTTGTGCAAGGCTTCGACGCTCGGAACGTCGAACACGCTGTAATTGGCGTAGTGCCCGGCGATGCGCCAGAGGTGGCGCCACTGGCCTTCGCGTTGCAGGCGCTGGGCGAGTTCCTTCTCGTCGGCCTTGAGCCGGGTGGCAACGGCCGGGTCCATGTCGGCGGGCAACTTCACGGTCATTTTTACGTGGAACAGCATGGCGTTCTCCTTGGGGAATCAATGCCGGCGAAAACGCGCCAGACGCTCTTCATCCAGCGCGAGGCCCAGGCCCGGGGTGCGTGGAATGTGCAGGTGGAAGTCGCGGTATTGCGGGCGCTCGGTGACGATGTCTTCGGTCAGCAACAGCGGGCCGAACAGCTCGGTGTCCCAGGTCAGTTGCCTGAGGGTGAGGAAAGCGTGGGCCGAGGCCAAAGTGCCGACGGAACCCTCAAGCATCGTGCCGCCGTACAAAGCGATGCCGGCGGCTTCGGCGATTTGCGCGGTGCGCAACACGGCGCGCGGGCCACCGTTCTTGGCAATTTTCAGGGCGAATACGCTGGCGGCGCCGTCGGCGGCGAGGCTGAACGCGTCCTCGACGCTTTCAATCGATTCGTCGGCCATGATCGGCGCCGGGCTGCGCTGGTTCAGGCGAATCTGCCCGGAGCGGTTGACCCGCGAGATCGGCTGTTCGATCAGGTCGATGCCGTTGTCGCCGAGCATCTGACAGCCACGAATCGCCTGCGACTCGTCCCAGTACTGGTTGACGTCGACCCGCACACTGGCGCGTTCGCCCAGGGCTTTTTTGATCGCCACGACGTGTTTGAGATCCTGCTCCAGCGGGTTGGCGCCGATCTTCAACTTGAAGATCCGGTGCCGCCGCGCTTCCAGCATTTGTTCGGCTTCGGCGATATCGCGGACGGTGTCGCCGCTGGCCAGGGTCCAGGCCACTTCGAGGCTGTCGCGGACCCGGCCACCGAGCAGTTCGCTTACGGGCAGGCCGAGGCGTTTGCCTTGGGCGTCGAGCAAAGCGCTCTCGATGCCGGACTTGGCGAAGGTGTTGCCCTTGGCGATCTTGTCGAGTTTCTGCATCGCGGCGTTGATGTTGTCTGCGTCCATGCCGATCAGCGCCGGCGCCAGGTGCGCGTCGATGTTGGCCTTGATGCTTTCCGGGCTTTCGTAGCCGTAGGCCAGGCCGCCGATGGTGGTGGCTTCGCCGATGCCTTCGATACCGTCGCTGCAACGCAGGCGCAGGATCACCAGCGTCTGGTTCTGCATCGTGTGCATCGCCAGTTTGTGCGGGCGGATGGTCGGCAGGTCGACAATGATCGCCGACAGGTTTTCAATCAGGATCCGGTTCATTTCAGTGTCCATTCAAGCGTGATCAACCAAGGTCACCGCCGCCGACCGGCAGGGTCACGCCGGTGATGTAGGAGGCGTCGTCCGAGGCGAGAAACAGGATCGCGCCGACCTGTTCATCAATGGTTCCGTAGCGTTTCATCAGGCTGCTATCGAGGGTTTGCGCGACGATTTCCTGGTACCAGGCCTGTTCCTGCGCGGACTGTTCGGCGGTGTTGCGCGGGATGCGCCGGGGCGGCGCTTCGGTGCCGCCGGGCGCGGTGGCGTTGACCCGGATCCCGCGCTCGGCATTCTCGAAGGCCAGGCAGGCTGTGAGCGCATTGATTCCGCCCTTCGCCGCGCCGTAGGGGACGCGGTTCAGGCTGCGGGTCGCGATCGACGACACATTGACGATCGCGCCGCATCCCTGCTTGAGCATGTATGGCAACGCGGCGTGGCAGCACCACAGCGTCGGGAACAACGAGCGGCGCACTTCGGCCTCGATCTGCTCGACTTCGTAATGCTCGAACGGCTTGGCCCAAATGGTGCCGCCGACGTTATTGACCAGCACATCCAGACGCCCGAACGCATCGATGGCGGCGTTCATCACCCGGGCGCAATCGGCGTATTGCTCAAGGTCGGCGGTCAGCGACAGCACGCTCTCGCCCTGCAGTTCGTGAACCAGCCCGGAGCGGTCGACGGCGATGACCTGCGCGCCCTCCTTCAGCAAGCGCTCGCACACCCGGCGACCGATGCCCTGCGCCGCGCCGGTGACCAGCGCGACCTTGTTGGCGAATCTGTTGTTCATGACAACCTCGCAATTCAGAAAGAAGACTCAGGCCGCCGCGAATTTCTCGTAGTAGAAGTTCGCCGGCGTGATGCCCTGTTCGCGGATGTACTGGCTGACCGCCTCGACCATCGGCGGCGGGCCGCACAGGTACACGTCGACGTCGCCTTCGTTGAGGTGGCGCGGCTCGATGTGCTGGGTGACGTAGCCCTTGAGCGGGTGCTGGCTCTGCGGATTGGCCACGCAGGCGCTGAAGCTGAAATTCGGAATCCGCGCGGCGAAGGCGTCGAGGCGGTCGAGTTCCACCAGATCGAAATCGTTGGTCACGCCGTAGATCAGGTGAACCGGGTGCTCGCTGCCCTGCTCGGCGATCTTCTCCAACATCGCCGTGAATGGCGCCAGCCCGGTGCCGCCGGCCAACAGCAACAGCGGCCGCTTGATCTCGCGCAGGTAGAAACTGCCCAGCGGCCCGGCCAGATTCAGGCTGTCGCCAGCCTTGGCCAGCCCGGTGAGGAAGCTGCTCATCAAGCCGCCGGGGACATTGCGGATCAGGAAACTGACCTCGCCGTTCTTCTGCAACGAGCTGAAGGAATAGGCGCGCGATTGCTCGCTGCCCGGCACTTGCAGGTTGACGTATTGCCCCGGCAGGAATGCCAGTTTGCTCAGGGACTCACCCTTGAGCGACAGCGCGATGGTGCTTTCGGAGAGCTGACGAACATCGCTGATCGTCGCCTGATAACTCGCCTGCTCGGTCTTGCAGACCTGCGAGCCCACCGGCACCCGCACCACGCAATCGCTTTCGGCGCGCATCTGGCAAGTCAGAACGTAACCCTGGGCCAGTTCGTCTTCACTCAAGGCGTCTTCGATGAAGTTGTCGCCCATGTCGTATCGCCCGGCCTCGGCGAAACACTTGCAGGTGCCGCAGGCGCCGTCGCGGCAGTCCAGCGGAATGTTGATGCCCTGGCGGTAGGCCGCGTCGGCAACGGTTTCGTGGCCCGAGGCCTCGATGAAACGGGTGACCCCGTCTTCGAAATTCAGTGCGATCTGGAAACTCATGGTGCACCTCGCTCACAGCGTCGAGCCCGGCTCGCCGCCGTCTCGATCAGATGTGATAGATGTCGATGACCTGACGGACGTAATCGTTCTTCAGCACGACTTTCTTGGCCTTGATCAACGGCTGTTCGCCGCGCAGATCGAGGGTGTAGAAGCTGGTGCCGAAGTAACTGTCGGTGACCTGATAACGAAAGCTCAGGGTGTGCCAGTTGAAGCGCACCTGACATTGGCCTTCGCCCTGCTCGACGATCTCGATGTTGCTGAGGTTGTGCGAGGTGCGGGTGTCGGGAATCGTTGCGCTGGAGCGCTCGGTCTTGATCCGGAATACCCGGTCTTCGAGGCCGCCACGGTTGCCGTACCAGATCAGCGAGATTTCGCTTTGCGGGTCTTCGGTCAGGGTGTCGTGGTCGTCCCAGGCCGGCATCCAGAAACTGGCGTCGGCGGCGTAGAGTTCCAGCCACTGGTCCCACTGGCCGTCGTCCAGATAGCGCGCCTCGCGGTAGAGGAAATCGCGCACGGTGTCGTAGAGATTGCTCATCACACAGCCTCCACGGGAATCAGATCCGGCTCGGTCGAAGCAGCCTTGAGCATGGTTTCCTGCCAGTACTTGTGTTGCAGCACGAACAGGCCTTCGTCCTCGGTGCGCATGCCGGACAGCAAGGGCTTGAGGTCGATTTCCTCGGCCGCCGCGTCCGCGCCTTCGACCCAATGCGTCGCACCACGGGACATATCGTTCCAGCCGCGCCCGGCGCCGTAGCCGGTCTGACACGAGCGGAACTCTTCGAGGTCATCCGGGGTGGCCATGCCGCTGACGTTGAAGAAGTCTTCGTACTGGCGGATGCGTTTGGCTCGGGCCTCTGCGCTCTCGCCTTTGGGGGCGATGCAGTAGATTGTGATCTCGGTCTTGTCGACAGAGATCGGCCGGGCGATGCGGATCTGCGAGCTGAACTGATCCATCAGGTACACGTTGGGGTACAGGCACAGGTTGCGCGAGTTCTCGATCATCCAGTCGGCACGGGCCTGGCCGAAGTCCCGCGCCAGCTCATCACGGCGCTCGTAGGCCGGACGGTCTTCGGGGTTGGCCCAGCGGGTCCAGAGCAGCAGATGGCCGTGGTCGAACGAGTAGAAACCGCCGCCCCTCTTCGCCCAGCTGCCGGCGCTCATGGTCTTGATTTCTTCACCGGCGTCGCGCTGCTGACGCTGGTTCTGAGTAGCGGCGTAGTTCCAGTGCACGGAGCTGACGTGATAGCCATCGGCGCCATTTTCGGCGGTGAGTTTCCAGTTGCCTTCGTAGATGTAGGAACTGGAACCGCGCAGCACTTCCAGGCCCTCGGGGGACTGATCGACGATCATGTCGATGATCTTGGCCGACTCGCCCAGATGCTCGGCAAGCGACTTCACATTGGCATTCAGGCTGCCGAACAAAAAGCCGCGATAGGATTCGAAACGTGCGACTTTGGTCAGGTCGTGAGAGCCTTCGCAGTTGAAGCCTTCGGGATAGCCGGCTTCGCTTGGGTCCTTGACCTTGAGCAGTTTGCCGCTGTTGTTGAACGTCCAGCCGTGGAACGGGCAGGTATAGCTGGAACGGTTGCCGGACTTGTGCCGGCACAACATAGCGCCGCGATGGCTGCACGCATTGAGAAAGGCATTCAGCTCACCGGCCTTGTTGCGGGCGATGAACACGGGTTGGCGACCCATGGTGGTGGTCAGAAAATCGTTGGCGTTGGGGATCTGGCTTTCGTGGGCGAGGTAGATCCAGTTGCCTTCGAAGATGTGCGCCATCTCCAGTTCAAACAGCCGCGGATCGGTGAACATTTCCCGTTTGCAGCGGTAGGCACCCTTCTCGGGGTCCTCTTCAAGCATGGCATTGAGGTAGTCGATTCCCAGGGACATGGCCGGGGCCTCCATTGTTATTGTTCAGGCCAGGCCAGATTAGGGAGGCAACGCGGGCGGCAATATCCGAATCCTGCAGAGCGCTATCCGTTTTGTGCAGGACGGCGCGGCAGGTGCTTCAGATTGTTTCGGGGCGGGGATTCAGTGACGGCGTTTGAAGGTCACGGACGGCAATTCGCCGAACTGTTGGCGATAGCTTTCGGAGAACCGGCCGAGGTGCAGGAAGCCGTAGTCCAGCGCCAGTTCGGTGAGGTTGCGCACCGGACAGCTCGGGTCGCTTAGGCAGGCATGAATGCGTGCCAGCTTGCGCTGGCGGATGTATTGCATCGGGGTCACGCCGAGCTGGCGTTCGAACAGCGCGTACAGGGAACGCGGGCTCATGTTCGCCTGGGCCGCCAGGTGTTCGGCGGGCAGATCCCGCTTCAGGTTGCGTTCGATGTAGTCGAGGATCCGCTCGAAACTGACGCTCGGCGAACTCAGGCATTCACGGCTGACGTTGGTGTTCATCAGCGAAATCAGTTTGCTGCCGACGATCTGCGCGTAATGCTCCTGCACCCGCAGCAACGGGTCGCTGGCTTCGGCTTCCTGGCAGATCATGCCCAACAGGTGGGTAAACCCTTCCAGCTCGTCGAGCCGGTAATGATTGCGCAGAAACCGGATGCCGCCGGCAGGATGCAGCCAGCGCTGCTCGTCGCACACCGACTCCAGCACGCTGACCGGCACCTTGAGGATGAATTTCTCGCAATCGTCGGAATAAGTCAGGTCGACCGGATCGTCCGGGTTGATCAACAGCAATTCGCCCGGCACCAAATGATGCTCACGCTGGTGCCCGCGCCACAGGCAGTTGCCTTGCAGCAGGACTTGCAGGTGATACACGGTTTCCAGCGCCAGCGACGTCACGCGAACGCTGCCGCCATAGCTGATGCGGCACAGATCGAGGTCGGCGAGTTTGCGGTGGTTGAGGCTGGCTTGCGGGTGGGTGGTTTTGGACAGGCCGATGAAATGCTGGCCGACGTGCTGGTTCACATAGTCGGAGACGGCATACGGGTCAGCGTGGCGAAACACGCTGCTGCGGTCGCTCAGCAGGCGGCTGTCCATGGGCAAGGCACTCGATCTTGTCGTTATGGTGATGGTCACGGTTTGCGCCATCACCGGTCACAGTACGCCGGCGTGCCGGATCGGGCAATTGGACGAAGGTTTGGCTGTCCGGTGATCGAACGGTTTCAATCACCGCGCTTTCGTCGGATCAAAGCAGACTCCACGACACCCCGACATACATCGCCATGCCCTCGCCCGGCGTGGAGCGTGCGGCGTCCAGTCCTTTATCGTCATAGCCCGGCGTAACGGTTGCGGCGTAGTGCTTGTCGGTCAGGTTGCGCATGTCCAGCCAGGTCTGCCAGTCGCCTTTGGGTGCGTTGTAGCCCAGCGTCGCGCCGAAGGTGGCGTAAGGATCGGCGTAGTAACTGTTGGCGTAATCCACTGCGGTTTTCGAGACCAGTTGCGTGTTGACCGCCGCGAAGAAGCCCTGCGGGAAGTCGTAGCGCAGTTCGCCTTGGTAGTAATGCATCGGCAGGCCCGGCAGGCGGTTGTCGCCGAAGCGATCGTCGTCGCGGTAGTGGAAGTCGCTGAAGGTGTAAGCCTGACGCAGGCTCAACTTGCCACCATCGTTGGCTGACCACAGATTGCTGTTCAGGCTGGCTTCGACACCTTGGTGCACGGTCGGGCTGGCGTTGAGTTCGTAAGGCGTGGTGGCGTTGGCGTCCGGCAACACCGAAAGCAATTCGTGGCGCACCTGGGCGTAGTACCACGCCAGGCTCCATTCGCCGAGCGCGCTGTCGCCACGGCCGCCGAGTTCCAGAGTGGTCGCGGTCTGGTTCTGCAGTTTGATGGGGTCGCGTTGGGTGCCGGTGGCGGCACCGCTGCCGGCCGGGAACCGCACGTTGGAGCTGTAGATCAGCGACCACGGATGCGGCGCTTCGACCGAGCGGCTGAGGTTGCCGAACAGTTGCAGGTCCGGCGTCACCTGATAGCGCAGGCCCAGACGGGGCGCGTAGTCCCAGTCACCGAGGCTGGTCTTGCCGCCACCTTCGGGATAGGTCACGGCGCTTTCGCGGCGGGTGTAGATCGCGGCGAGGCCGGTGGTCAGCCACAGGTCGTCGGCGATTTCCAGATCGTTGCCCACGTGCAGGACAGAATCCGAACCCTGATAAGTGAAGTTGCGCATAGGCGTGCCCGGCGCATAGCGGGCGGTGTTGCCGGCAGGAATTCGCACCCGTTCGCTGGCCCCGTCGTTGGGCAGGTGTTTGGTCACCCGCAGGCCCACGGTGCTGTTGCTCTCCATGCCCCAGAGCGTGTCGCGGCGCTTGTAGTCGAACGTGCCGCTGACATCGGTGTACGCGACCTTCAAGCGGTTCGGGCCTTCGCGCAGGTCCATCGGGTAATCGTGATAAACCAGACCGGTCTGGATACTCGAATCGTCATCGATGTAGTACGTGGTCTTGTTGCCGATGAAGGTGCTGCCGGGCTGATCGCGGCTGTCGTTGCGCGTCACGTAGGCCGGGTTGGCCGCGCGTGGATCATGTTCGATGGAATGTTTGGTCACCCGGCCGGCGAGGTCGTTGTCGGTCTCGCGGTGACGGATGTAGAAGCGGGTTTCCAGATTCGGATTGAAGCGATAACCGAAGTTGGCGATCACGCCCTGGCTCTTGCTCGCGGTGTGATCCTGATAACCGTCGGAATGCGCGTCGGTCATCGACAGGTAGTAATCGAAATCGCCCAGCACCTGACCGGAGCTGACTTGTCGCTGGGCATAACCGTGGCTGCCCATGACGTAGCGCACATTCAGCAGCGGCGCGTTATAGCCGGTGTGGCTGACGTAATCGACGGCACCGCCGAGCGCCAGCGCACCGCGATCAAAGCCGTTGGCGCCGCGCAGCACTTCTACATGGTCGAGCCACAGCGGCTCCAGCAATTCGTAAGGCGTGCCGCCGGGACCGGTAAGCGGCAGGCCGTCGAGCATCGTGTACAGCCCTGACGCGTGAGCACCGGGAGCGCGGTTGATGCCCGAACCACGGATCGAAATCTTCGTCCCTTCGTTGCCCGCCGACTGGGCATAGACACCCGGCTGGTACGCCAGCACGTCCTGATTGCTGGCAACCCGGCCCTGTAATGGCTGGCGCATGCCGACCACGTTGCTGCCACCCGGCACCTGGGCCAGACGAGCCTTCGCCTCCTCCACCGACGCATCCTCACCGCTCTGATCCTCGGCCCCGATCAGCACTTGCCCCAGCTCCAGTCCCTGGGATTGCGCCTTGACCGGACAGACAAGGGCCAGCCCCAGCAAGGCAGCGGGCAGGGTTTTGAGCGAAGGCATCGAGAGAACTCCAGACAGGCGGGAACGGACAGTGACAACTGCGACGTATGAAAGAACGAAGGAAACACATGGCGATTTGGTTTTTTGTCAGGTGCTCAGGCCGCTGAACTGCCCATTGGAGCTTCGTGAAACCCGCCCCCCGTCAATTCCTGCATTTGGCCAACACCACCTGACAGGTGTCCGGCGTTCCCCCGGAACGTCCGGCGTAACGCATGCAGTTGGCCATGGATTTTTGCCGGGCCATGTTCAGGCTGGAGCCCCAGGCCAGACCACCCTCCCCGACCGTCGGCAACGCCTTGGCGTAACAGCTGTCGCCAACACCTGATGGCGGATAGTGCGTTCTGTTCGAGCATCCCGAAGCCAGCATCACGCTGAAGGCGATCAAGAGCCACGACGAGCAGTGAAGCGCGAATGTTCTGCTCATCCCGTTTCCCCCTCGAAAGACGACCGCGATCCGTTGAGTCTAGTCGCTGCGTCCGTATTCACTGGGCGGTCGCCTGTCGATACTGACGCGGTGTGAACCCGGTCGAAGCCTTGAATTGGCGAGTGAAGGCGCTGTGATCGGTGTAACCGCATTGCAGCGCCACCTCGGTGATCGGCAGATCGGTGTGCAACAACCGATGGGCCTGTTCCAGCCGCACTTTCTGGATCATCTGCCGAGGCGTCAGGTGGAACACCCGTTTGCAGTAACGCTCCAGTTGCGCCACCGAAATACCGGCGATCCGGGTCAGTTCGCCCAAAGTGACACGCCGATTGAAATGCGCGCGGATGTGTTCGTCGACCGCCGCCAGACGCTGAAACGCCGGGTGGGTTTCGCTGGCCGATTGCAGATCCACCGAAATCCCCGCCAGACCGATGATCTCGCCGTCACGGTTGTACAGCGGACGCTTGTGCGTCAGGCACCAGCCCGGTTCGCGACTGCCGTACAGGTGCAGTTCCAGCTGATCCTCCAGCACGAATCCCTCCTCCAGCACCCGCCGATCCTGCTCGGTGTAACCCGGCCCCAATTGCGCCGGAAATACCTGCGCACTGGTTTTGCCGAGCAAGGGTTTCAGGTCTTTCAGCCCGCAGCGCTGCACCAGTGTGCGGTTGGCCAGGACGTAACGCGCCTGCACATCCTTGATGAAGATCGCCGCGTTGGGGATCACGTCGAGCATCGGCAACAGCGGTGCCACCCCCGCCAGCAGTGCCTCGAGGGTGTGCGGACGATTGTGCTCATCGCCTTGGCACAGGATCGCAAATGCGTTCTGCATGGTGACGGTTTTCCCCGGTGAGTGGATCGGGCTGAGGCGTTCGCGTGCAGATTGCAGCAACGTTTCAGGCGTGTCGAGCGCCGCGGACTTTCTTCGCAACTGTGCCGATTTCGTCATCCGCAGCTGCGCAAAACATCAATCGCCCGACGCCTGATGAGTTCACTGTTTAGCCGTTCCAGTGACTTCACACCTGCCTATCCAATAACTCACAAGAAGGCGATGCCATGTCAGGCCAAGGCAAGTTCAAAAAACAACTTTCATTGATCGACCTCACCTTTATCGGGCTGGGGGCGATCTTCGGTTCCGGCTGGTTGTTCGCGGCCAGTCACGTGTCGGCGATTGCCGGGCCGGCGGGGATTTTTTCCTGGTTGCTGGGCGGGTTTGCCGTGTTGCTGCTGGGCATCGTCTACTGCGAACTGGGCGCTGCGCTGCCCCGGGCCGGCGGTGTGGTGCGTTACCCGGTTTACAGCCACGGGCCGTTGCTCGGTTACCTGATGGGTTTTATTACGCTGATCGCGTTTTCCAGTCTGGTGGCGATCGAGGTGGTTGCTTCGCGCCAATACGCGGCGGCGTGGTTTCCCGGCCTGACCAAGGCCGGCAGCGGAGATCCGACCCTGCTCGGCTGGCTGGTGCAGTTCGGCCTGCTCTGCGTGTTCTTCCTGCTCAACTACCGCAGCGTAAAAACCTTCGCCAAGGCCAACAATCTGGTCAGCGTGTTCAAGTTCATCGTGCCGCTGCTGGTGATCGGCGTGCTGTTCACCTTCTTCAAACCGGAGAATTTTCAGGTTCAAGGTTTCGCCCCTTTCGGGCTCTCGGGCATCGAGATGGCCGTCTCCGCCGGCGGCGTGATCTTCGCCTACCTCGGCCTGACCCCGATCATCTCGGTGGCCAGCGAAGTGAAGAATCCCCAGCGCACCATTCCGATTGCGCTGATCCTGTCGGTGCTGCTCTCCACCGCGATCTACGTGTTGCTGCAAACCGCCTTTCTCGGCGGCATCCCGACCGAACTGCTCGCCAATGGCTGGGCCGGGGTTTCCAAGGAATTCGCCCTGCCGTACCGCGACATCGCCCTGGCGCTGGGCGTGGGCTGGCTGGCGTATCTGGTGGTCGCCGACGCAGTGATCTCCCCCAGCGGCTGCGGCAACATCTACATGAACGCCACGCCTCGGGTGATCTACGGCTGGGCGCAGACCGGCACGTTCTTCAAGGTCTTCACCCACATCGACGCGAAGTCCGGCATCCCGCGTCCGGCGCTGTGGCTGACCTTTGCCCTGTCGGTGTTCTGGACCCTGCCGTTCCCGTCCTGGGAAGCGCTGATCAACGTGGTGTCCGCCGCGCTGGTGCTCAGCTACGCCGTGGCGCCGGTGTCCGTGGCTGCGCTGCGTCGCAATGCGCCTGATATGCCGCGCCCGTTCCGGGTCAAGAGCATGGGCGTGCTGGGGCCGGTGTCGTTCATCATCGCTGCGCTGATCGTTTACTGGTCGGGCTGGAACACCGTGTCCTGGCTGCTTGGCCTGCAAATCCTGATGTTCGTCGTCTACCTGCTCTGCGGCCGCTTCGTGCCGACCGCCCACCTCAGCCTGTCCCGACAAGTGCGCTCGTCCGCGTGGCTGATCGCCTTCTACGCCGTGACCATCGTCCTGTCGAAACTCGGCACCTTCGGCGGCCTGGGCATCCTCACCCATCCGTTCGACACCCTGGTCGTCGCGGCCTGTGCGATGGGCATCTATTACTGGGGCGCCGCCACCGGCGTACCGGCACACCTGCTGCGTCTGGAGTCCGAAGAGGATGAGAGCGAAGTCGCTTCGACGTCCCCAGCCTCCGCCGCCAACCCGCGCACTGCCGGCGCTTACTGAAATCACTCAACGGGACCTGTCCATGAAACGAGTACATGTCATTGATTCCCACACCGGCGGCGAACCCACGCGCCTGGTGATGAAGGGTTTTCCCGAGCTGTCCGGCCGCACCATGGCCGAGAAGCGCGACGCCCTGCGCAACCAGCATGACCAGTGGCGCCGCGCCTGCCTGCTGGAACCGCGCGGCAACGATGTGCTGGTGGGCGCGCTGTATTGCGAGCCGGTGTCGCCGGACGCCACCTGCGGGGTGATCTTCTTCAACAACGCCGGTTACCTCGGCATGTGCGGCCACGGCACCATAGGCCTCGTTGCATCGCTGCAACATCTGGGGCTGATCGCGCCGGGCGTGCACAAGATCGACACCCCGGTCGGCCCGGTCAGTGCCACGTTGCATGAAGACGGCGCAGTGACGCTCGGCAACGTGCCCGCCTATCGCTCGCAAAAACAGGTGGCGGTGGAAGTGCCGGGATACGGGCGCTTCCTCGGTGATGTGGCCTACGGCGGCAACTGGTTTTTCCTGGTCTCCGAACACGGACAGACGCTGACGATGGACAACGTCGAAACCCTCACCGACCTCACCTGGAAAATGCTCAAGGCCCTGGAAGACCAAGGCATCCATGGCGAGGACGGCGCGCTCATCGATCACATCGAACTGTTCGCCGATGACGCCGAGGCCGACAGCCGCAACTTCGTCATGTGCCCCGGCAAAGCCTACGACCGCTCCCCTTGCGGCACCGGCACCAGCGCCAAACTGGCGTGTCTGGCCGCCGACGAAAAACTCGCGCCGGGAGAGCGCTGGGTGCAAGCGAGCATCACCGGCAGCCAGTTCGAAGGCCGCTTTGAATGGGAAGGCGAGCGCATCCGCCCCTACATTACCGGCCGCGCCCACATGACTGCCGACAGCACATTGCTGATCGACGAGACCGATCCGTTTGCGTGGGGCATCTGAGCCGCTGCGCTGTTGTTTCAATCCCATCCGAATGACCGTTCCAAGGAGAACAACAATGAGCGACAACATCTTCACCGGCTGCATGCCCGCCCTGATGACCCCGTGCACCGCCGCGCGCAAACCGGACTTCGATGCCTTGGTGGCCAAGGGTCGCGAGCTGATCGACATCGGTATGAGCGCGGTCGTGTATTGCGGCTCCATGGGCGACTGGCCGCTGCTCACCGAAGCCGAGCGTCAGGAAGGCGTGGCGCGACTGGTGGCCGCCGGCATTCCGACCATCGTCGGCACCGGCGCGGTCAACACCCGTGAAGCGGTATCCCACGCCGCCCATGCGGCGAAAGTCGGCGCACAGGGTTTGATGGTGATTCCTCGAGTGCTGTCCCGCGGCGCTTCGGCGGCAGCGCAAAAAGCCCACTTCGCGGCGATTTTGCAAGCCGCACCGAACCTGCCGGCAGTGATCTACAACAGCCCTTACTACGGCTTTGCCACCCGCGCCGACCTGTTCTTCGAACTGCGCCGTGAATACCCGAACCTGATCGGCTTCAAGGAATTCGGCGGTGGCGCCGACCTGCGCTACGCCGCTGAAAACATCACTTCCAAGGATGATGACGTGACCCTGATGGTCGGTGTCGATACTCAGGTCGTGCACGGTTTCGTCAACTGCAACGCCACCGGCGCCATCACCGGCATCGGCAATGCCCTGCCCCGCGAAGTGCTGCAACTGGTGGCCCTGAGCAAGCAGGCGGCCAAGGGCGACGCCAAGGCCCGACGCCAGGCGCGCGAGCTGGAATCGGCGCTGGCGGTACTGTCGTCCTTCGACGAAGGCACGGATCTGGTGCTGTATTACAAACACCTGATGGTGCTCAACGGCGACAAGGAATACACCCTGCATTTCAATGAAACCGATGCGCTCAGCGATTCGCAGCGTCGTTATGCAGAAGCGCAGTACACGCTGTTCCGTCACTGGTACGAAAACTGGTCGACGGAACAGAACTTCGCCTGACCTGCCGCTGCGCTCAAGCCCGCCGCCAACCACGGCGGCGGGCCTTATTCGTGACCTGCTCTATTGATAAGGAATGCGCCATGACCCTGACGGGCCAACTGCTGATCGGTCAGCAAACCCTCACCGGCGACCGCGACGTCATCCACGGGATAAACCCCGCCACCAACTCGCCTTTGGAGCCGGCCTACGCCGGCGGCTCTGCCGAACATGTCGAGCAGGCCTGCGCGCTGGCCTGGGCGGCGCTCGACCGTTATCGCGAGACAACGCTCGAGGCACGGGCCGAATTCATTGAATCCATCGCGAGCGAAATCGAAGCCCTGGGCGACGAACTGATCGACCGCGCCATGGCCGAAACCGGCCTGCCGCGACCGCGCCTGCTGGGCGAACGGGGCCGCACCTGCCAGCAACTGCGGCTGTTTGCCCGCACCGTGAGGGCAGGTGAATGGCTGGATGTGCGAGTCGACAACGCGCAACCGGAGCGCCAGCCGATGCCGCGTTCGGATCTGCGTCAGCGGCAGATTCCCTTGGGCCCGGTGGCGGTGTTTGGCGCGAGCAACTTTCCACTGGCGTTTTCCGTGGCCGGTGGCGATACCGCTTCGGCGCTGGCTGCTGGCTGCCCGGTGATCGTCAAGGCCCACGGCGCCCATCCCGGCACCAGCGAACTGGTCGGCCGCGCCGTAGCACGGGCAGTCAAGGCCTGTGGTTTGCCGGAAGGTGTGTTCTCGTTGCTGTACGGCTCGGGCCGTGAAGTCGGGATTGCACTGGTCAGCGATCCACGGATCAAGGCGGTCGGCTTCACCGGTTCGCGCAGTGGCGGCCTCGCGCTGATCAAAGCGGCTCAAGCCCGGCCCGAGCCGATTCCGGTGTATGCGGAAATGAGTTCGATCAATCCGGTGTTGCTGTTTCCGACAGCGCTGCAGAATCGCGCCGAAGCCTTGGCCCAGGGTTTTGTTGCATCGCTGACCTTGGGTGCCGGTCAGTTCTGCACCAATCCCGGTCTGGTCATCGCCCGCAAGGGGCCGGCGCTGGACGCCTTCATTGGCGCCACCGCCGAACTGATCCAGCGCAGCCCCGCGCAGACCATGCTGACGCCGGGGATCTTCAATGCCTACGAATCCAGTGTGAATGCCTTCGCGGAAAATGCCCGGGCGCGCATTGCCGCGGTCGGCCAGCGAGCAACGGATCCGAATCAGGGTCAGGCCCATGTGTTCGTCACCGATGCCGCCGACTTCCTCGCGGATCATTCGTTGCAGACCGAAGCCTTCGGCGCCGCTTCGTTGATCGTGCAATGCGCCAGCGACGCTGAAATCCGTCAGCTACTCGAACAGCTGGAAGGTCAGCTGACCGCCACGCTGCACCTGGATCACGAAGATCTTGAACAGGCCCGCGCATTGCTGCCAATCCTGGAGCGCAAGGCCGGACGGCTGCTGGTCAACGGCTGGCCGACCGGGGTCGAAGTCTGCGATGCGATGGTGCATGGCGGGCCATTCCCGGCGACCTCCGATTCGCGCACCACGTCGGTGGGTACAGCAGCGATCCTGCGTTTCCTGCGCCCGGTCTGTTATCAGGACTTCCCCGACAGCTTGCTGCCGACCGCGCTCAAGCACGCCAATCCACTGTCGCTGCGCCGTTTGCTCGATGGCCAAAGGGAAGCCGCGAAAGATGCCGAATAACCCGCACGACATCGCCGTGGTCGGCGCCGGCATCATCGGCGTCGCCAGCGCTCTGCGCCTGGCCCATCAGGGCTTGCGGGTGGTGGTGATCGACCCGCAGGATCCCGGCCACGGCGCCTCGTTCGGCAACGCCGGGCACTTGGCGACCGAGCAAGTGTTTCCGATTGCCGACAGTTCGATCCTCAAACGCCTGCCGGCCATGCTCATGGACCCGATGGGGCCACTGCGCCTGGACTGGAAATACCTGCCCCGCGCCCTGCCCTGGTTTGCGCGGCTGCTGCTGAACCTGCGCTCGGCGCCGTTCCAGCGCACCGTTGCCGGATTGCGCGCGCTCAATGAAAGTTCGCTCGACGCCTGGCACCGCTTGCTCAATGACATCCAGCGTCCCGGGCTGTTGAAGATGGAAGGTTCGCTGCTGGTGTTCGAACGCCCCGACTCACGTCCGACCCTCGAAGCATTGCAGCGCCGCATGCAACAGCAACAGGTGCCGGTCGATTGGTGGCAGGCCGGTGCGGTACGCGAGATCGCGCCGCAACTCAGCGAACAGATTCAGGGCGGGCTGTTTTTTCCGAACACCGGGCATTTCATCGATCCTTACCGCGTCGTTCATGAGTTGGTCGAGGCGGCGAAAGCCCTCGGCGTGCAGTTTGTGAAACAGGCGGTTCAGGGCGGGCAACTGCACGAGCATGGCGTCAACTTGATGACCGGAAGCGGCGCGCTGTCCGCTCGCCAGGTGCTGATCGCCTGCGGCGCCCACTCGGCCAGACTCACCGCCGCACTGACCGGCAAAAAAGTCCCGCTGGACACCGAGCGCGGCTATCACCTGATGCTGCCTCACGAACACAACCGGCTGCCCTTCCCCGTCACCTCGCTCGAACGCAAGTTCATCATGACCCCGATGTCCGACGGGCTGCGCCTGGCCGGCACCGTTGAATTTGCCGGCCTCGAAGCCCCGCCGACCATGGCCCGCGCCTGGCAGTTGCATCGGTTGAGCAAGGGCTTGTTTCGTGAGGAATTGAGTATCGAGGCGGCCACGCCGTGGATGGGGTTCCGGCCGTCGCTGCCTGATTCGTTGCCCGTGATTGATCGGGTGTGTGACGGGAGGGTGTTGCTTGCGTTCGGGCATCAGCATCTGGGGCTGACGCAGGCGGCGGTGACGGCGGAGATGATTGGGGGGATGGTTTTGCCGTCGGCGCAGAACACGGCTCCTATTCTTGCGTCGAGCGAGCCCTATCGGCTGGATCGCTTTTGAGTGGCCGTCTATCGGGCGCCCTGCTGGTACTCACGGGGCGTACATCCGAATTCTCGGCGAAACACCGTATGCAGATACTGCGCGGATTTGAAACCGCACGTGCGGGCAACGTCCGCAATTGCCGTGTCGGACTTTTCCAGCCCGCGAGTGGCCGCCGCCAGTTTGAAACGCAGAATCTCGTCATGCACGCTACAACCGCGCACCGTGCGAAAGTGCGACTCCAGCGAGGAGCGCGACACGCCGACATACGCCGCGACTTGCGCGGTCTTGATGCCCTGGCAGGCATATTGACGGATAAACAGCAGCGCCTGCATCACGTAAGGGTTGCCCAATGGCTGATGCAAGCTCGACACCTGCACGTTGATCGCTTCAGGCGAGATCAGGAAATGTTCGCCCGTTGACGGCTTGCCGTGCAGCATCTGGTGCAGCAGTTGCGCGGCGGTGCGGCCCATGGTTTCGGTGCCCTGGATCACCGAACTCAGGGGAACCCGGGTCAGGCTGCGGGTCAGCGGGTCGTTGTCGATGCCGATCAACGCCACCTGCTCCGGAACGGCGATGCCGGCGGTCAGACAGGCTTGCAACAACTGCCGGGCGCGGGCGTCACTGACCGCGATGATGCCAATGGGTTTGGGCAGGCTTTGCAGCCAGGCGATCAGCTGTTCGACGGCGCTGTCCCACAGCGGCGCGCTGGTGCCCATGCCGCGATAGACTTCGGCGTGCAAGCCGTCCCGCTGCATCAATCGTAGAAAAGCCTTTTCGCGCTCCTGGGCCCATCGATTGGCCTGCGCCTCAGGCAGGCTGAAGCAAGCGAATCGCTGCAGCCCGGCCTCAATCAGGTGTTCATAAGCCAGCGTGATCAGCGCGTTATTGTCGGTCGCGACGTACGGAATCCCTTTGGGATAGGCCCGCTCATCCTGATAAGAGCCGCCCACCGCCACCACGGGCAACTTGATGTCGGCCAGCGCCTCGCCAATCAGCGGATCGTCGAAGTCGGCAATGATCCCGTCACCCTGCCAGCGCTCGATGCCTTTCAAGCGGCAGAGAAAGTCCTCTTCCAGGAACAGATCCCAGGACGCGCGCGTGCTGCTCAGGTAATTACCGATGCCACTGATGATGCCGCGGTCATAGATCTTGCTTCCGTTGAACAACAGGGCGATGCGGTGAACGGGCGGTACGGTTTTCATTGTTTTTATGCTTGTGCCGGGCCTCTTGCCGTTGAGGCGGTCTGCACAGACTAGGCGCGCCGAAGGTGAATCTCAATACGCAAAATCGCACTCGGTGTTGGTGATTTTCGTAATCGGCAGGCACAGGGCCGTTGCTAGTATCGGGACACGCCCCCCCACAACAACAACCAAGAACAACAACCAAGAACAACAGGACATTGCCAATGCCGTACTTCCCCGATGTCGACCGGATTCGCTACGAAGGTCCTGCCAGCGATTCTCCCCTGGCCTTCCGTCACTACGACGCCGACAAGATCATCCTCGGCAAGCCCATGCGCGAACACCTGCGCATGGCTGCCTGTTATTGGCACACCTTTGTCTGGCCGGGCTCCGATGTGTTCGGTGCAGGGACATTCAAGCGCCCGTGGCAACACGCCGGTGACCCGATGGAAATGGCCATTGGAAAGGCTGAGGCCGCGTTCGAGTTTTTCACCAAGCTGGGTATCGATTACTACTGCTTTCACGACACGGATGTCGCCCCCGAAGGCAATTCGCTGAAGGAGTACCGCAACCACTTCGCACAGATGATCGATCACTTGGAGCGCCATCAGGAAGAAAGCGGGATCAAGCTGCTGTGGGGCACCGCCAACTGCTTCAGCAATCCGCGCTTTGCCGCCGGCGCCGCCAGCAACCCGGATCCTGAAGTGTTCGCTTGCGCCGCTGCCCAGGTCTTCAGCGCCATGAACGCGACTCAACGCCTCAAAGGCTCCAACTATGTGTTGTGGGGCGGTCGCGAAGGTTACGAAACCCTGCTCAACACCGACTTGAAACGTGAGCGCGAACAACTGGGTCGCTTCATGCGCATGGTGGTCGAGCACAAGTACAAGATCGGCTTCAAAGGCGATTTGCTGATCGAACCCAAACCGCAGGAGCCGACCAAACACCAATACGATTACGACAGCGCCACGGTGTTCGGTTTTCTCCAGCAGTTCGGTCTGGAAAAGGAAATCAAGGTCAACATCGAGGCCAACCACGCGACCCTGGCCGGCCACAGTTTTCATCACGAGGTGGCGACGGCCGTCTCGCTGGGGATTTTCGGCAGCATTGACGCCAACCGGGGCGACCCGCAAAACGGCTGGGACACCGATCAATTCCCCAACAGCGTCGAGGAAATGACCCTGGTCACCTATGAAATCCTCAAGGCCGGCGGGTTCGGCAACGGCGGGTTCAACTTCGACTCCAAGGTGCGCCGCCAGAGCCTCGACGAAGTCGATCTGTTTCACGGTCACGTCGGCGCCATGGACGTCCTCGCCCAGTCGCTCGAGCGAGCCGCCGCCATGGTCCAGAACGATCAGCTTCAGCGTCTCAAGGACCAACGCTATGCCGGCTGGCAGCAGCCATTCGGCCAGTCGGTGCTGGCGGGTGAGTTCAATCTCCAGTCACTGGCCGAGCACGCCTTCGCCACCGAACTGAACCCGCAGGCCGTCAGCGGTCGGCAGGAAATGCTTGAAAACGTCGTCAATCGTTTCATCTATCGCTGATCGCCCACGAGGACTACGGGCGCTGTGACATTTGCGCGACAAATCTGTAGTCCGTTGTGTCTGCTGATTCTCTACAGTTCCACCAGCCCGATATTCATCGTCAGGCCGTGTCTTTCAAACAAAAATAAAAGGACGCACCACCATGAAGAACGTAAAACGCACGCTGTTTGCCGGCGCCCTGGCGTTGCTTTCGCTGCCGGTTATGGCCGACGCTGCCCACCCGAAAATCGGCTTCTCCATCGATGATCTGCGGCTGGAACGCTGGTCCCGTGACCGGGACTACTTCGTTGCGGCAGCGGAGAAAATGGACGCCAAGGTCTTCGTGCAGTCGGCCGATGCCAACGAGCAAAAGCAGATTTCGCAAATCGAAAACCTCATTTCCCGTGGCGTCGATGTCATCGTCATCGTGCCGTTCAACGCCACCGTGCTGACCAATGCGGTGGCCGAAGCGAAGAAGGCCGGGATCAAGGTCGTGTCCTATGACCGCCTGATACTCAACGCCGATATCGACGCCTACATCTCCTTCGATAACGAAAAGGTCGGCGAAATGCAGGCCAGCGGTGTGCTGCACGCGGCGCCCAAGGGCAATTACTTCCTGCTGGGCGGTGCGCCCACCGACAACAACGCGAAAGTCCTGCGTGAAGGTCAAATGAAAGTGCTGCAACCGGCCATCGACAAGGGCGACATCAAAATCGTCGGCCAGCAATGGGTCAAGGAATGGAACCCTACCGAGGCGCTGAGCATTGTTGAAAACGCCCTGACCCGCAACGACAACAAAATCGACGGTATCGTCGCCTCCAACGACGCCACGGCCGGCGGCGCCATTCAGGCCCTGGCCGCTCAACAACTGGCCGGCAAGGTGCCGATCTCCGGGCAGGACGCGGACTTGGCAGCGGTCAAGCGAGTGATCTCCGGTACTCAAACCATGACGGTTTACAAACCGCTGAAACTGATTGCCTCCGAAGCCGCCAAACTCTCGGTGCAACTGGCGCGCAACGAGAAACCCGCCTACAGCTCGCAGTACGACAACGGCAGCAAAAAAGTCGACACCATCCTGCTCACCCCGACTCCGTTGACCAAGGACAACATCGACCTGCTGGAACAGGACGGCTTCTACACCAAGGCGCAGATCGCCGGACAGTGACACTTGAGTAATGCCCCGCAGGCGTTCTGCGCCTGCGGGTTCAGTCCTGTATCTGCCGCTTGTGAGTCTCTGCCATGTCCGACTTTCTGTTGCAAATGAACGGCATCGTCAAAACCTTCGGCGGTGTCAAAGCGCTCAACGGCATCGACCTCAAGGTCAGACCCGGTGAATGCGTCGGGCTGTGCGGCGAGAACGGTGCCGGCAAGTCCACGCTGATGAAAATCCTGTCGGCGGTCTATCCCCACGGCACCTGGGACGGCGAAATCCTGTGGGACGGTCAGCCGCTCAAGGCACATTCGATCAGCGAAACGGAAGCCGCCGGCATCGTCATCATTCACCAGGAACTGACGCTGGTTCCCGACCTCTCGGTGGCCGAAAACATTTTCATGGGCCATGAGCTGACGCTGCCGGGTGGGCGGATGAACTACCCGGCGATGATCCACCGCGCCGAAGCCCTGATGCGTGAACTGAAAGTGCCGGACATGAACGTGTCGCTGCCGGTTTCGCAGTACGGTGGCGGTTATCAGCAACTGGTGGAAATCGCCAAGGCCCTGAACAAGCAGGCACGGCTGCTGATCCTCGACGAGCCTTCTTCGGCCCTGACCCGTTCGGAAATCGAGGTATTGCTGGACATCATCCGCGACCTCAAGGCCAAGGGCGTCGCCTGCGTCTACATCTCCCACAAGCTCGATGAGGTGGCCGCTGTGTGTGACACCATTTCGGTGATCCGCGACGGTAAACACATCGCCACGACCGCCATGGAAGACATGGATATTCCCCAGATCATCACCCAGATGGTCGGCCGGGAAATGAGCAACCTCTACCCCACCGAACCACACGACATCGGCGAGGTGATTTTCGAGGCGCGCCACATCACCTGCTACGACGTCGACAACCCCAAACGCAAACGGGTCGACGACATTTCGTTCAGCCTCAGACGCGGGGAAATCCTCGGCATCGCCGGGTTGGTCGGCGCCGGTCGCACGGAGCTTGTGACCGCGCTGTTCGGTGCCTACCCCGGCCGCCACGAAGGCGAGGTCTGGCTGGACGGTCAACCCATAGACACCCGCACACCGCTCAAATCAATCCGCGCCGGCGTGTGCCTGGTGCCCGAAGACCGCAAGCGTCAGGGGATCATTCCCGATCTGGGGGTCGGCCAGAACATCACCCTGGCCGTGCTGGACAGTTTCTCGAAACTGACCCGCATCGACGCCGAAGCCGAACTGGGCAGCATTGATCGGGAAATTTCGCGCCTGCACCTCAAGACCGCGAGCCCGTTCCTGCCGATCACCAGCCTGTCCGGGGGCAATCAACAAAAAGCCGTGCTGGCGAAGATGCTGCTGACCCGGCCCAGGGTTCTGATCCTCGATGAGCCGACCCGAGGGGTGGATGTCGGCGCCAAATACGAGATCTACAAGTTGATGGGGATGCTGGCCGCCGAAGGTGTGTCGATCATCATGGTGTCTTCGGAGCTGGCCGAAGTGCTCGGTGTTTCCGACCGCGTACTGGTGATCGGCGAAGGCCGGTTGCAGGGCGATTTCATCAACCATGAACTCACTCAGGAACAGGTGCTCGCCGCGGCGCTCAGCCAGCCCGACAGCCATAACAATAAAGATCGGAAATCCGCGTAAATGAATCAGGTCAAACAACTCTTCACCCGCTACAAGATGCTCGCACTGGTGTTTGCCGTGGCGTTGATCTGGCTGTTCTTCAGCTGGCAGACCGAGGGCGGATTCCTGACACCCCGCAACCTCTCCAACCTGCTGCGCCAGATGTCGATTACCGGGATTCTCGCCTGCGGCATGGTACTGGTCATCATCAGCGGCGAGATCGATCTGTCGGTCGGCTCATTGCTGGGCCTGCTCGGCGGCGTGGCAGCCATTCTTGATGTTGTCTATCACATACCGCTGCTGGCGAACCTGAGCCTTGTGGTGGTGTGCGGGCTGCTGATCGGCCTCGCCAACGGCTACATGGCGGCGTACCTGCGCATTCCGTCGTTCATCGTCGGGCTGGGGGGCATGCTGGCTTTCCGGGGCATCTTGCTGGGGATCACCGGGGGCACGACCATTGCGCCGGTGTCGCCGGAACTCGTCTACATTGGCCAGGGTTATCTGCCACATACGATCGGCGCCGGTCTGGGTGTCCTGCTGTTCGCACTGACGCTGTTCCTGACCTGGAAACAACGGCGCAATCGCGCCCTTCACGGCCTCGCGGCACACTCATTAGTGCGTGACGTGGCACGCGTGTTGTTGATCGGCGCGGTGCTGGCCGGTTTCGTCCAGACCCTCAACAGCTACGACGGCATTCCCGTGCCGGTCCTGCTTTTGCTGATTCTGCTGGGCGGATTCAGCTACGTGACCAGCCAGACCGTGTTCGGCCGACGCGTCTATTCGGTGGGCAGCAACATGGAAGCGACGCGCCTGTCCGGTATCAATGTGCAGGCCGTGAAGCTGTGGATTTTCGGGATCATGGGGGTAATGTGCGCCCTCGCCGGCGTGGTCAACACTGCGCGCCTGGCCGCCGGCTCGCCCTCGGCCGGCAGCATGGGCGAACTCGACGCCATCGCCGCCTGCTTCATCGGTGGCACCTCGATGCGCGGCGGTTCCGGCACAGTCTACGGCGCACTTCTCGGCGCACTGGTCATCACCAGCCTGGACAACGGCATGTCCATGCTCGACGTCGACAGTTACTGGCAGATGATCGTCAAGGGCAGCATTCTGGTGTTGGCTGTCTGGGTGGATGTGAGTACGCGGACCGGGCGGCGGTGAGCAGGTTTTAACTACCCGAACGCCCCCCGCACAAAATCAATGAAGCTCCGCAGTTTGGGTGTCAGCCTTGGATCCGGTGCATACAACAGATTCATCGGCGAAACCGGCACCCTGTACTGCGGCAGCAGACTCACCAGTGTGCCGCTCCTCAGCGAATCCTTGACCAGTTCCAGCGGCAGCATCACCACCCCCAGCCCTGCCACTGCTCCGGACAGCAACGGGTCGCCCTGATTAATCGTCAATCGGCTTTTAATCGGCACGTCGATGCAGCCTTCCGGGCCTTCGAATCGCAGATGTGAGCGGCCGTCCGAATAGGCGAACGCCAGGCATTCATGTTCCTGAAGATCCCAGGGCGTGGTGATGGGTGGGCGGCGTGCGAGGTAGGACGGTGCTGCGCACAGCACCATGTGATAGGGCATCAGCGGCAATGCCTTCAGCCCGCTGTCGGCGAGTTCGCCGATGCGAAACACTGCGTCATAACCGCCGTCCACCAGGTCGACCAGTTCGTTCGACAGCGTCAGATCCACCGACACTTGCGGATAACGAACCATATACTCCAGCAGCTTCGGCGACAGCGTGCTGACACCGAACGTGACGGGTGCATTGATCCGCAACCGGCCGCTGGGCACGCCTCGAGTCACAGCGGCCATTTCTTCGGCGGCGTCCATGTCGGCCAGAATCAGTTTCGCCCGCTGATAGAACGTACGGCCGAAATCCGTGAGGCTTTGCTTGCGGGTGGTGCGGTTGAGTAGCGAGACGCCCAAGTGTTGCTCGAGCATTTTCACCTGCTTGCCGACCATTTGCGGGGACTGGTTGAGTTCGTCCGCCACCGCGCTGAAGGAGCCCAGCTCCACCGCTTTGACGAAGGTGGCCATGAGTGTGAGGCGATCCATTGGAAACTCGTTGTTTCTAGTGTTGCGCCATCCTAGGCCTTTATCCGGAACAGGCCAAAGCCTAAATTGGCGTCCATGGCACCGGTTTACGCCGGTGCAATTTCATCGATAACCGAGGAAGTACAGATGGCACGCATTGTCAGGATTCATGAATACGGTGACGCGAGCGTCCTGAAACTGGAAAACGTCGACGTCCCGGCACCGGCGGCGGACGAAGTGCAGATCGAGGTCAAAGCCTTTGGCCTGAATCGCGCCGAAGTGATGTTCCGCAATCACGCTTATCTGCAGGAAGCCGAGTTTCCCAGCCGTCTCGGCTACGAAGCCGCCGGCGTGGTGGTCGCGGTCGGCGCCAACGCCAGCGAATTCAAGATCGGTGATGCCGTCAGCCTGATTCCGCCGCTGGACATCGCGCGCTGGGGCACTTACGGCGAGCTGGCCAATGTGCCAACCCACCTCACGGTCAAGCACCCGCAGAACCTGTCATTTGAACAAGCGGCGGCGTCCTGGATGCAATACGTCACCGCGTGGGGTGCGCTGGTCGAACAGGCCAGACTGCAAAAGGACGACTTCGTGATCGTCACCGCCGCCTCCAGCAGCGTCGGCCTGGCAGCCTTTCAGATTGCCAAAATGGTCGGTGCCACTTCGATTGCCATCACTCGAACCCGTGCCAAGAAACAGGCCCTGCTCGACGCCGGCGCGGCGCACGTGATCGTCAGCGACGAGGAAGACATGGTTGCAGCAGTCATGGCCTTGACCGACGGCAAAGGCGCGCGGGTGGTGTTCGATCCGGTGGGCGGCCCGTCGTTCGAACCGCTGACCCAAAGCATGGCGCGCGGCGGCATCCTGCTGGAGTATGGTGCCCTGAGCCCGGAGCCGACGCCGTTCCCGCTGTTTACCGTGCTGGGCAAATGCCTGACCCTCAAGGGTTACCTCTACACGGAGGTCGTCTCCGATCCGGCCACCCTGGCACGCGCCAAGACTTTCATCGGCGATGGGCTGGCGTCCGGCGCGCTGCAACCGATCATTGCCAGGACATTCGCTCTGGATGAAATTCAGGAGGCGCATCGCTTTCTTGAAGCCAATCAGCAGGTCGGGAAGATTGTCGTCACGGTTTGAGGTGACAGTCCCCTGCTCTCCTGTTTGCGCTAGAAACGACGAAAGCCTGCTTTTTTCAAAGCAGGCTTTCGTCTATCCGGCATCCGGTTATTTCTGATGCGCGGTCAGCGCTGCATAACCATTCATCAAGTTGCGGTAGTTCGGGATGCGCTGGGACAGCAGGTTGCCCAGGCCTTCGATGTCGTTGCGCCAGTCGCGGTGCAGCTCACAGGCGACCGAGAACCAGTTCATCATTTGCGCGCCGGCCTGGGTCATGCGGTTCCATGCGGCCTGTTGCACGGTGGTATTGAAGGTGCCGGAGGCGTCGGTCACCACGAACACGTCAAACCCTTCCGCCAATGCCGACAGGGTCGGGAACGCTACGCAGACGTCGGTCACGACACCGGCGATGATGATCTGCTTGCGGCCGGTGGCCTTGATTGCCTTGACGAAGTCTTCGTTGTCCCAGGCGTTGATCTGGCCTGGGCGGGCGATGTACGGCGCGTCCGGGAACATTTCCTTGAGTTCCGGCACCAGCGGGCCGTTCGGGCCTTGTTCGAAACTGGTGGTGAGGATGGTCGGCAATTCGAAGAACCTGGCCAGATCGGCCAGCGCCAGCACGTTGTTCTTGAACTCGTTTGGCGAAAAGTCCTGAACCAGAGAAATCAGACCGGTCTGGTGGTCGACCAGCAGAACCACGGCGTCGTCTTTGTTCAGGCGGTTGTAGGTTGGAGTGCTCATGTTTGAATCCCTTTTTAGTTGTGGAAGTGCGTTTGCGTTCAAGATGGGCACAGATTACTGACTCGCCTGAAAGCGATAAATCGTCTGAAACGCGTTTCACCGTCAACCGAAAGAGGACAATCCACAATGTTTGCTTCCAGACTGAGTGCCGGAGAACCCGGTTTGCCGATCAGCGTTTCCGCCAGTCAGCGGTATTCTTTGAAAGGAACTGCCACGTGTGGCCAAGAACTGGAGCCTGATGGTTGGCTTGCCGATAGTGGGAAAACGCCGTAAGCCGACGCTTCACGATTTATTTACCGGTTCAACCTTGGAATCGGTCCACACTCCCTCATATGAAGGAACATCTGCGACCCATTCGAGAGGAAGGACAAGCCATGACCACTCAAACCGAAACCGCCATTCTCGCCGGCGGCTGCTTCTGGGGCATGCAGGACCTGTTGCGGCGCTACCGCGGCGTGCTGAAGACGCGGGTCGGCTATTCCGGCGGCGATGTGCCGAACGCCACTTACCGCAACCATGGCAATCATGCCGAAGCCATCGAGATCGTCTTCGATCCGGCCGTGATCAGCTATCGGCAGATCCTCGAATTCTTCTTCCAGATCCACGATCCGAGCACGCCCAACCGTCAGGGCAACGACCTCGGCCCAAGCTATCGTTCGGCGATCTATTACCTGAACGAGCAACAACGCGATATCGCCGAAGACACCGCAGCCGATGTCGATGCGTCAGGCCTTTGGCCAGGTCGTGTGGTCACCGAAATCGAACCGGCGGGACCGTTCTGGGAGGCGGAACCGGAGCATCAGGATTACCTCGAGCGCATACCGAATGGCTACACCTGCCACTTCATTCGCCCGAACTGGAAGCTGCCCAAACGCGGTTGAGGTCCAGCGCGGTTCGGTGCTGTAACCCATTCATCTATTGCTGCAGCGACACCTGACTGCTTGTATCCTTGCACGCGATGAGGACAAGCGACTGCCGTCATTGCCTTGATCCAATAGCCTCTGGAACGGACTTTCCATAAGGTAGTGACGTGAAGCGAGATACCCACCTGGTTGTGCTTTTGCTGTTGGTTATCGGCTGCTCCCTGGCCTCACTGACTGTCTGGAAGGTGCTGGCCTCTCGAGAGCGAGCGCTGGAGGAAGTGGACATTCACGGGTTGAACCTGACCCAGGCGCTTGTCACCTATTCCGAAGGCATCGTCCGCCAGAGTTCGGCGCTTTTGCTCGGGCTCGTCGAACGCCTGGAAACCGAAGGCAGTGGCCCCGTTCAGATCCAGCGGATCAGTTCGCTGATCGACCGGCAGGAGTCGCTGATGCCACAGCTCAGCGGCATCACCATCTACGACAGTCAGGGACGCTGGCTGATGTCCTCCAACCGGCCGATTCCGGCCGGGGCCAATAGCAGTGATCGCACCTATTTCATTCATCACCGCGATGATCCCTCCCCCGAGACCTTTATCGGTCCGCCCATTCAAAGCCGCACCAATCAGGAATGGGTAATTACCGTCAGTCGACGTTTCAATGATGCTCGCGGTGAGTTTGCCGGAGTGGTCGCGGTGACCTTGGGCATCGAAAACTTTCTGCGGCTGTTTGGAAAGATCGATGTCGGCCAGGAAGGTGCCATCGGGTTGTCCTATACCGACGGTACGTTGCTGGTTCGCTACCCCTTTCGCGAGCAGGACATGGGGCGCAATTTTTCAAAGTCACCGATCTACGCCAAGTACCTGGTGGATCACTCTGTCGGCACCGCCTCGTTCACCTCCAGCCTGGACGGTGTGGAAAGGCTCTACGCCTTTCGCAAAAGTGACCGGCTGCCGCTGATCACGACTGTCGCACTCGGGAAACGCGAAGCCCTCGCCGCGTGGCGAACAGAGGCGCTGCTATCGGCCGTGGTGGTGACGGGCCTGCTGGCGCTTACGGGTCTCATCGGCTGGTTTTTGATACTGGATATTCGACGCAGAACCCAGGTAGAAGCGGAGTTGATGGGCACTCAGCAGCAGTTGCTTTCGTCAAACAGGCAACTTGAGCTGTTGGCGATGAAGGACGCCCTGACCGGTCTGGCCAATCGACGCTGCTTCGATGTGACACTGGACGTAGAGGCGCGACGAGCGCAGCGCGACGGCACATCCTTGGCATTGCTGATGATTGATATCGACTACTTCAAACTGTTCAACGATTCCCACGGGCATGTTGCCGGCGACGATTGTCTGCAACGCGTTGCTAACGTGGTGGAGGCGTGCGTGCGCCGTCCCTCGGATCTTGTGGCGCGGTATGGCGGTGAAGAGATGGGCGTCATCATGCCCAATACCGACAGCGAAGGTGCGCAGATCGTGGCGCAACTGATCCTCGACCGATTGAAGCAAGCGAACATTTCCCACGAATCCAGCCCGTTGGGACGAGTGAGTGTCAGCATCGGGATTGCCACTGCCACCGGCTCCCGGCTAACCCCCGTGCAAGGTTTGATCGAAGCCGCCGATGAAGCGCTTTACAGTGCCAAGGCCCTGGGGCGAAACAGGTGGGTGAAACTGCCCAACTTGATCTAGCCTCAAGTGAAACCACGCGGGAGAAAACCACCATGCCCCTCCCCGAGCCACTCGCGTTGACAAGCCGTAGATGGAATGCCTGTGAATGGGGCAACGCAAATGAAAGGGGCGTACACCGAGGGGCCGATGGTTGCGGGCAAAAGCCCGGTGATCGATCTACCCCAACGTCATGCCGGGGCCAGCCCCATCGTTCAAGCGCCAGAAAAAACCTAAGCCTCGCCCGCCGAAGCCACTGCCCTCACCTGCCCATGCTGGCGCGTGGTCACCAGCCCGATAAAGGAAATCGCCAGCGCCAGGCCAATGGTCGACGTCACTTCCAGACGATGCTCGGGGGTCACCATCATCACCGCGAGCGCGGCGCAGATGAACGCGATCACCCGCCGCTGCCGCAGTTGCTGGCCTGGGCGTCGCCTACCTGCCTGACTGCCTCACCCATGAGCACCTGGCAACGGGAGCACTGTTGCAGATCATGACAAACCATCCCCCACCGCCAGCAGGTGCCTACCTCCTCAGCCCGCCGGGGCCGCATCCCGCCCGGAAAATACGCGTGCACACCGAGCTGTTGATCGAGTTCTTCGGCGAATCTCCGCACCTGGCGGTGCAGCCGCTGTCACATCTGGAGGATGCGCTGGCACCTACCTGAACCAGGACAGGAGATGTGATTTGCTTCAACGCCCGCAACAGTCAATGCGCCGTACTGCATTCATCGCAGACACAACGGCGCTGATCCTGTTTTTCACAACCACCGGCATCATCAATGAACGATTCATTGCCGGCATGACGTGGGATCAGGTTCTTCATGCGCGCCTTGTAGGCGCCGTATTGATGGTGCCCGTCGCAAGACCTTACGGTCTGTGGCGGGACTGGGTGATGAAGCGAGCCAGCCCGCGTCGAGTTTCCAGACTGCTGTGGGACAGCTTCGCCCTCGTCAGTTTCCAGGTCCCCCTCTATGCAGCGATCATTGCCTCCAGTGGTGCATCGGGAGGTGAGCTGGTGCGCGGCACGCTCGGTGCGGCCTTGATGATGCTGGCGCTGGGGCGACCCTACGGGGCATTTCTCAACAGGGTACGCAAGGTGTTCGGCTTGCCTCCGGCTGGCGACAAGCCGATGTCGCTGAACAGTTGAACGACCGCCGGCTTCACCCCTTGCTCAGATCCACCAACGGTGCCTGCCGCACCTCAGTCTCCCGCCCGCCCTGAATCTCGCTCACCTGCTTCAAGGCCTTATCCACCGCCGCCTTATCCGCCAACAAGCTGTAGCTGATGCGGAACTGTTTGTGTTCCTTCGGCCCGATTGTGGGCACCAGATTCAGTGGCCGCTGATAACGGCGGTTGTAGGAAAAACTCGTTCCCGGCTCCAGCCCGGTGACATAACCCTGACCTTGGGTATCGGTGTTCTTCCACAGGGAAAACATCGGCAATGTCTGCGTATTGAAGCCAACCGAAACGCCCAGACTGCCAGCCTTGTTATGCAACACGGTCAACGTATCGCCCTTGGCATCGGCATACGGCACCACGTTGTAAACCGTTTCGTCGTAGTCCTTGGTCGGTGCGCGGTAGGTTTGCCATTCAGCCAAATCGCCCTTGGCCTTGTCGTTGAACGGCGACACTTGTTTCACCGGCGCGGCGAAACGAGCGCCCTGCTCCAGGAACGGGGTGCTGAAGTTGCTGTGGTACAGCGCCTGGTACTCCTTCGGATAGTCGCCGTTGTTGGTCAGCGTGTCGTTGAGGGCGAACATTGCGCTGCCGGGTTCGGTGACCAGTTCGGTAGCGACGGAGAAGTCGACTTTCTTGAACGCCTGCTCTTTCAGTTCACCGCGCAGAGTGATGGCGTACGGTGGCGTTTCATCGATGTGCAGAGTGACTTTGTTCGCAGGAATGTTGGCGGCCCGGCCGTGCAGGGTCAGAAGTTCGCCGTTGTCGACGCCGGGATGACCGACCCATTCGTACCCGCAGCGGGTCACCAACTCATTGAAACCCTCCAGCCAGCCCAGACCGCCGCGGCCATTGAGTTCGATGAAGGACGGATTGACCACTTCCTTGACCGGCGAATCCCAGCCCATGCGCACATTGCCGACCGAAGCCTGCAAGACGTTCATGCCCCGCGTCGGCACCACCGAGAGCTTCATCGTGCCGTTATCAATGTCGACAATGCTGACGCCCTCCTGCCGACCACCATGCAAGGTGCGCAGGCTGACGCTGAAAGGTTTGCCGGTTTTCACGCCGAGTTGCTGGCTGGTGATCTGCCAGTTCTGAGCGGCTTTGTCGGTGTCGAGCAGAACGTAATCCCAGGCCATGGCGTGGGAAGCAGCGGACAGTGCGCTGAGGGCAACAACGAGTTTGAGCGGGGTCATGGGAGCAGCCTTTCTTGGAGTTGTGCCGTTTTTATAAACCTGCTGAAACGTTTCATCAAGCTTAAAAAGTGACGCGCGTCGGTAGGTGCCAAGAACGAATGGTGCGGACAGGAAAATTGAAATCGATGTGATCGGATTATTCAGGAGCTGCATGGAGCGTCTGATTTCGACATGGCGAGGGCGGCGTGTTTAAGCGTTTTCCGAAGGGTGCTTAGAAACGCCCGGCATTACTTCCCCACGGCTACAGCGTCTTGCGTCATTGCCTACGACTACGCCAGAATCCGCCGGCTTGTGCGTCTGGGGTGCGGGTTTTATCGTTTCCGGGTCACTGAAAAACAGTGATCGGGTTTGGTAGCCCGGATTACCTGTCGCATCGCAACACCAGATTGCAGGGACTCTTTCGTCCTCTGTTTTATGGTGGCCATGCGTAGGGCGTCTTCGGACGCGCCGGGTATCCAGGTGACCGGTCTACCAACCTCCGTATGGCCACCACCCTCGTTTGGTAGCGAGGCTGATGGCTCCACTTTCTCACCCTGGAGCTTCATCCATGTTCAAGCCAACACCGACCCCACCGGAAACCGATCCGGTATCGCCCTATAAATTTCCCGATTCTCGAACTCTCAACGAAGCGGCCGAACGCGCGCTCGACCATTACCTCACCCCACAACAACGCATCATGGGCAGCCACACCAGGCATGATCCCATGTACCTGGCCAACCCGGCCTACAACACTGAATCTCTCTTGGCCAACGCCAGTGAATCACTGGGCTCGGCCAGCGAAATGCTCAACAACTTCGCTGCCACACTGGAGCCAGCCCATCGCAAGACTGCGATCGGGATTGCGCAGTTGGTGATGTTGAGTGAATTGGCGGTGAATCAGGCGTTGGATCATGTTGAGGTGAAGACCTAAACGCTTGCCCTCTGCGCCCAGATAGCACGCGGCTAAAGAAGGCATGAGCGTTGGCCGTAGCTGCCACGATGAATGGCAGCTATTGGCCAAAAAGCAAATATTTGCGCAAAAAACAATCGCCCTTGGCTGCACCGATGATGTTAAAAAGACACTTTTTTCGGATAGGGCCAAATTATGGTGGGCGAGGTAGGGTTTTGTGATTGGCGTCCTTGGTCTGAACGGACAGAACTCGAAGGAAAGAATCTCCCGGGTGTGTACTTCATCGCACGCAGTAAAAAGAAACCTGACAACTACAGGGTAAACAACGATTTCATCATCTACATTGGCGAGACAACAGGCCAGACATTGGCAGACCGGTTGCGTCAATTCAACACGTCAGCATTCAGCGAACGCCCCGGACACTCTGGAGGTAATACTTTTAGGTTGACACTTCTGGAAACCACGCCACTTGAGCATCTTTGGGTCTCAGCCTGTCCTGTCGACATGGGACAGCCTTACACCACTGCCTACATCAAACACTTAGAGCGAAAGCTGCTCTGGGAGTACGTGTGCACGTGGGGAAAATATCCAGATTGCAATCGGTCCTGACTAAGGAGCTAGCAACACTCGTAAAAATCGAGGATTGATGGATTTGAAAAAATGGGGACGCATCTATTTTCGCCCAAGCTGCTATTGAACAAAACGCTCATTCCAGCGAGGTCACCAAGCGCCCCGATGGCGTCGTCGCGCACCTGGGCAAACTGCGGAAAGCGCTGGCGTATCTGGGCAGCGTCGAGGACTTCGTGTTCGATGCCGTAGGTCTGTGCCAGGGCGATGGTGCGCAGGGTGAAGTCGGTTTCGTCGGCGGGATCGAAGTCGGGGCTGGAGGTCAGCACCAGCAGGCCGGTTTGTTCGAACAGGGCCTCGCCCGACAGCGCTTCCAGTTCGCGCCAGATGCGGTGGGAGTTACGCACGATGGGCACGTATTGCGCGCCCTCGCCCACGGACAGTCGGGTGATGCGGGTGTCGCCATGGCTGGAGCCGAATGTGTGCGGCGGATGGTGGCGGTCGATGCCGACCACGTTGACCCCGGCTTTCGCCAGTTGATACACCGTGGCCGCGCCCATGGCGCCGAGGCCGATGACCAGTGCTTCGCATCGTTCCATGATTGATTTCCGCTCAGGCAAAAGAGCCACAGTGAAGCGGATCAGGCGATGGAAAACAATCCGCTGAAAGCCGCGCTCAGGCAAAAACGCGAAAAGCCAAAAGCCGTGCGATTACCGGCCAGACTCGTTTGTCCCGTCTTGCTTCGCGGCATACCCTCTGACGCCAATAAAAACCATAAGAGAGAGTCCCGCCTTGATCCGTTTCTGCAAAACCTCGCTGTGCCTCGCCGTTCTGTCTTCGTTTGTTGCCACTGCCAGCCATGTCGCCGAGGCGCCCTGGGTCGATAGCGCCGTGAGCGCGGTCAATCAGGAAGTCGTCGATCTGCGCCAAACGATTCATCAGCATCCAGAGCTGGGCAATCTTGAGTTCAAGACTGCCGCGCTGGTGGCTGAGCGGCTGAAAGCGTCGAACATTGAAGTGCGCACCGGGGTCGGCAAGACGGGGGTTGTGGGAATTCTGAAAGGCGGATTGCCGGGGCCGGTCGTGGCGTTGCGCGCCGACATGGACGCCTTGCCGGTCAAGGAGATGACGAACCTGCCGTTCGCCAGCCAGGCCACCAGCACGCGGCTGGGCAAGAGTGTGCCGGTGATGCACGCCTGCGGGCACGACACCCACACCGCCATGTTGCTGGGCGCCGCGAAAGTGCTGGCCGAGCATCGCGATCAGGTGCGCGGGACGGTGGTGTTTCTGTTTCAGCCGGCCGAGGAAGGCGCGGCCGATGTCGATGAGTTCCAGACCGACACTCTGATCGGTGCGCAAGCGATGATCCGCGATGGCGCGCTCGATTCGCCCAAGGTCGAAGCGGTGTTCGGGGTGCATGTGATGGCGGGTTATCCGACCGGGCATCTGTTCTACAAATCCGGGACCGTGCTCAACAGCAGTGACTCGTTCCGCATCACGGTCAAGGGCCAGCAGACTCACGGCTCGGCGCCCTGGAGCGGTGTCGATCCGATTGTCGCCAGTCAAGGCATCATCAGTGGATTGCAGACGCTGGTCAGTCGGCGTGTCGATCTCACGCAGGGCATGGGCGTGATCAGTGTCGGCACGATCAACGGCGGTTCGGCGGCCAACATCATTCCCGAGACCGTGGAAATGACCGGGACCATTCGCACCAACAACGCCGACATCCGCGACACGATCCTGAAAAAGATGCCGCCGCTGGTGAACAGCATCGCCAGCGCCTACGAGACCCAGGCCAATCTGCTGCTGGTGAACAATGCACCTGTGACCACCAACGATCCGGCACTGACCGAAGCCATGATCCCGGCCCTCGAGCTGGCAGCGCCGGGCAAGGTCGAGCGCCTGCCCGCCTCCCTGTCACCGAGCGAGGACTTCTCCTACTACGCGCGCAAGGTGCCGGGGTTGTTCGTGTTCCTCGGCGCCACGCCGGAAGGCCAGGACATGAGCAAGGCGCCGAACAACCACAGCCCCTACTTCACCGCCGATGACGCAACACTGGCCACCGGGGTGAAGGCGCATGTGCAGTTTGTGCTGAATTATCCGGGGCGGGGTCAGCGGGGCTGATTGGCTTATGTGAAAAGGGGGGCGGATGTATTTTCGTAAATACATCCGCCCCCTTTGCTAGTGGTTGCTCACCACGTTGTTCTGTATCGAAAGGACACTTGGTAGTCGAATACCGCTGGTTCGATTTTGTGGGTAAACAATGGCTGTAATTTTGCTATCCAGTCATTCCGTACATCAAATCCGCCGTCATAAATCTCATTTTCCTCCAGCAGACCCAACGACTCGATGATTGAACCGTCATCACCGAGATCGACCGAGTACTCCTTTCCCTCAGCGAGCTCTGTTTTTTTGTCATACCAATTCAATCTGACTTTCAGTCCCATTCCAGCCTCATAGATACTTTTTAATGCTGCGGTTTTTCTTGGGAGGGGCAATCTGCTCACCTGTTAAATGATCAAAAGCCCCTAGATGGCTGCCATCACTTGCACGATAGGCTTCGAGTTCTCCGTGCTGTGAGTCCCATTCATAGATGTTTCTGCCTTTAGCATCCGTCCAGCGTTCTCGAAGACCGCCACCGCCCTGCTTTGGTGTTTTCTTCTTCGCTTCCTTCAAACCCGGGAATCCGACAATTTCTTCCGTTTCAGGTGCCGAATGGTAATCGTGGTCGGGGCTGGGAAGCTTCCTGCTGGAAACATTCAAGACAATGTACAGCGGCCGAACCCCGGAACTCGCCGGAAACACCAATATGAAATCCCGATACTCCGGCGGATAAACCGGATTCACCAGAATCCCGTCCGCCGCTTTCGTCGGCGGGTACACCCAGATATGCGGCGCTTGCGGAGCAGCCTCCAGTGCCGGAATACCAAGAATGTCGGAACCATCCACAGCCGGCGTCCAGATCAGCTCAACACCTTCACCAAGGTCTGCAATAAACCGGTTACCGCGTGCAGCGAACCGCACGACATCAACCATCTCCCAATCGCGGTTCTTGCCGGTGTAGAAGCCGTAACCCTTTAGACTGCCATCGGCCTGCTGCTCAACGCGCAGGCGCACGCGGATTCGGGCCTGTTTGAGGGCGAGCAACTGGTCTTCGGTATAGAGGGCGCTGTCGCCCAGGTTCGACGGCATGAACATCGCCACCAGACCGAGCAACGGGCTGATGGCAGCAGAGGCCATCGCGGGCAATGCCTTGAACGCCTCACCGGCAAGGGCAAAAGCGCCCAGCCCCGCTGAAATTGCCGTGCCGCTGATTTTCTTGAGTGCAACGCCACCGCTGTCATCGGCCTCACGCCCACCGAGCAAAATCAGCTCGCCGTAATCCTTCAGGCTGTCAGTCGGCACCATTCCCGAAGGATTCGAGTAATCGATAATCGCGTCCGGCAGCTTGCACGACTTGGCAAACACGCAGCCGGCGCGCGCTGGCTCTGGCTTGTTCGCCACCATCTCACGGCTGCGTTCGAAGGCGTCTTGCCGCGCCAGCATGGCGTCGTACTTGTTTTGTCGGTCGTTCTGATCAGCCAGTTCGGTGGCCGTCATGTAGCGGTAAGTGACGTGATGCTCGTCGCCTGCCGGTGGGTTGGGAACCCGGGGAATGTCCTTTTGACCAGCCACTGATTGTCCTTTCGTTCATGCATCGCCAGCCCCTCGCAAGGGGCTGCACGACGTTAACGAAGCAGGAAAATCGTGACTGTAGGACGTATCTCTAAAGACGTGGGGATTGTTCGACGTGAACGGATTGCATCTCGGCAACGACCGCCTCGATCACACACAGCGCGGTCGGCGACAAGCTTCTGCCCTGCAAACTCACCACGCCGATTTCGGAGTGAAACCCCGGCCTGTCGACAACATGAAGCTCGATCAAACGCCCCGCCCGAATATCTTCAGCCACAGCACCATGAATGACGCCGAGGATGGTGTCGGTTGAGCCAGCGACGGTCTTGAGCAACGCCACGTCATCACACTCCAGCACAATGGGCAGCGCCTGGCGGGTGGGGATGCCGAGGGTTCGGGCGGTCTCGAGTTTCACTACTTCCGGCAGGCGCGTCGTGGCGATGCCATAGCCTTCCAGGTCTCCCATCGCCACTTTACGCCCGGCCAGTGGGTGCTCCGGTCGTACGAAGAAACCTGCCGAGACCTGGCCCAGCGAACGGATCAGCAGGTCGGAGTCCGCCGTGAAGTTGCGAATGTCGGCAACGAAGAATTCGATCGCTTCAGCGCGCAACCGCGCTTCGAGAATCTGCCAGTTGTTCACTTCCACCCGCAGCGTAACCGCCGGGTGATCCTGACGCAGTCGCGGCACCACTTGATGCATCAACATCGCAGCCGGGAAAGGCCCGACGCCAAAGGCGAGGCTGCCCAGTTGGAGATCGCTGTAGAGCGCCATGTCCCGCTCCAGCGAGCGGGCATCGAACAGCAGCCGCCGCGCCCGCTCGATCAGAAACTCCCCCGCCGGCGTCGGGCGAACGTCGCCGCTATCGCGATCGAACAGGCGTTGCCCGGTTTCGCTCTCAAGCGCCTGAATGCTGCGGCTCAGGGCTGGCTGGCTGAGGTGAACGCGTTCGGCCGCGCGGCCGAAATGGCGTTCATCGGCCAGTGCGAGAAGGTGTGAGAGTCGTTTGAGGTCCATTCGCGCGATGCTAGCGACGCATTATCCGGATGTAAACAATGCATTGGATACATCGCCGCCCTGCCCCTAGGCTGGAGCGCATTCGACCCTCGGAGAACAACAAGAATGAAACCGACCTTCTACACGATCATCGCCTTGGCGCTGCTGTCCCTCGCCGGCTGCGATAACAAACCCGGCGTCGCAGCCGGCGACGCCACGCCCGCCACGGCAGCGGTGATCCAGGCGTCGATCAAGGGCCTGGACCTCAGCGACAACCGCGACATGGAAGATGCCCAGCGCGGTTTTATCGCCCGCCCGACCGGCAAGATCCTCGGCGCTGACGGCAATGCCCTGATCGATTTCGATGCGTACCGTTTCGTCGAAGGCCCGGCACCAGCTACCGTCAATCCGAGCCTGTGGCGGCACGCGATGCTCAATGCGCAGATCGGTCTGTTCAAGGTCCGCGATGGGATTTACCAGTTGCGCGGTTTCGACATCGCCAACATGACGCTGATCGACGGGCAAACCGGCTGGATCGTGGTCGACCCGCTGACCTCCCGGGAATCCGCCGCCGCAGCGCTGGCCTTCGCCCGTGAGCATCTGGGCAACAAGCCCGTCAGCGCGATCATTTTCACCCACGACCATGCCGACCATTTCGGCGGTGTGCTGGGCATCACCTCAAGCAGTGAAGTGGCCCAGCGCAATATTCCCATCGTCGCGCCGGCCGGATTCATGGAGGAAGCCACCAGCGAAAACATCCTGGCGGGCCCGGCGATGGCGCGGCGTTCGATGTATCAGTTCGGCAAGAACCTGACCCCGGGCGTGACCGGCATCGTCGACACGGGGCTGGGCAAGAACGTCGCCTACGGCAGCATGGGCATCCTGCCGCCGACGCAGATCATCGACCAGCCGGTCCAGCCGCTGGTACTCGACGGCGTCAGCTTCGTGTTCCACAACATGCCCGGCGCGGAAGCCCCGGCCGAGCTGACGTTTTCGATCCCCGCGCTCAAGGCGTATGGCGGTGCGGAGCTGCTGGCGCAGACCATGCACAACCTCTTGCCGATCCGTGGCGCCAAGGTGCGCGATGCGCTGCGCTGGTCCGAATACACGCAAATCGCCCTCGACGAACTGGGCGACACCGAGGTCTATTTCGGTCAGCACAACTGGCCGATCTGGGGCAACGAACGGATCCGCGAATTCATCACCAAGCACCGCGATGTCTACAAGTACCTGCACGACCAGACCGTGCGCCTGATGAACGCCGGCTACACGCCCAACGAGATCGCCGACAAGATCCAGCTGCCGGATTCGCTGGCCTCGTACTTCGGCACCCGTGGCTATTACGGCGACCTGCGCCACAACGTCAAGGCGATCTACCAGCTGTACCTGGGCGCCTACGATGGCAACCCCGCGCACTTGAATCCGCTGGTGCCCAAGGAGTCGGCAAAGCGCTACGTCGAATTGATGGGAGGCAACGCCAAAGTGGTCGAAGCCGCGCGCGTGGCCTATGACAAGGGCGAATATCGCTGGGTCGCCGAACTGCTGGACCAGGCTGTGCTCGCCAAACCGGACGACACCGCCGCCAAGGAACTGATGGCCCGCGCGTATGAACAGATGGGCTATCAGGCGGAATCGGCGACCTGGCGCAACAGCTACCTGACCGCTGCCATGGAACTGCGCAACGGCCCGCCGACCAAGGGCGTCAAACGCTCCGACCTGATCGAACTGATGAAGCAGACGCCCACCGAACGCTTCCTCGAAGCCATGGCCGCAAGCCTCGACGGCCCGGCGGCAGATGGCAAGCACTGGACGTTCAATCTGGTGCTGACCGATACGAATGAATCGTTCGTGCTGTGGATCGAGAACGCCGTGCTGCACTATCGAAAAGGCCCGACCGCGGCGAACGCCAACGCAACCCTGACCGTCACCAAGGACCTGTTCGTCCAGTTGCTGGGCGGCACCGCCGGGCTGAAAGAAACGCTCACCTCCGATGATCTGAAGGTGGATGGCAGCAAGGTCGATCTCGTGAGATTTCTGGGGTTGCTGGAAAAGGCACCGGGGAATTTTGCGATTGTCGCCCGGACAGGAAACTGACCCATCAAGGCCATCGATAGAAGAAGTACCAGGTCGATGGCCTCTGGACGGTTAGCCAAGCAAAATCCAATGAAAACCGGAGGCTCGGGCAAAGCTTTCCATTGAGTTGTTCAGCATCCTGCGCAGCCCGATCGCCGCGAAGCCATCCCGCGTATGGACGTAGAACTTTCACCCGAGCGAAACCCTGAATCCATCGTTTTCATCATTGATGATGACGCCCCCCTGCGCGAGGCCCTTGGCAGCCTGCTTCGCTCCATCGGCCTGCAGGTCGAGCTGTTCGGATCGGTCGCCGACTTCATGAAATACGAGCGACCTGACCTGCCCAGTTGCCTGGTGCTCGATGTTCGATTGCAAGGCACCAGCGGGCTGGTCTTTCAGCAGGCGCTCGCCGACGCCAAAATCCACCTGCCGATCATATTCATGACCGGGTACGGCGACATCGCCATGACGGTGCGCGCCATGAAAGCCGGTGCCGTCGACTTCCTGGAAAAACCGTTTCGCGAGCAGGCAATGATCGATACCGTGGTCGCCGCGCATACGCGGGACAGGTCACACCGCGAGTGCGAACGCCGCCATCATGAATTGCGCACCCGCTATGGGGCACTAACGGTCAGAGAGCAGTCGGTAATGGGATTGGCCGTTTCGGGCTTGATGAACAAACAGATCGCCAGTGCCATCGGCTTGAGCGAGATCACCGTGAAAATTCACCGGAGCCAGGCCATGCGCAAGATGCGCGCGCAATCGTTCGCCGATCTGGTTCGAATGGCCGAAAGCCTGGGTATCAACCATTAGATGCAGCGCCCTTATTCAGCGCACATTGATAGTTGTTTATATACGTTGGTATGACTTCTCCATACACGGGCAGGATAAAACCAAACTTATGCAACATGGTTGATCCCTACGCCCAACAGTAAAATCCCTCCATCAGATGCAACGGCCGGCAAAGTCATTGACTTCGCGGTTTCCGTGCGCGTCGACATTTACCCACTCATTCACGAACCCAGGGATGGCTGATCAACATGTATGACTTTTTTGAAGACTCGTACCGCGTGCTGAAGTTGTCCCACGTATTGCTGATCGGGGGTCTGGGCATGTTGATGGCGGGAGTCTTCCTGGCGTATGTGTTTGACGCTCACCTGGCCTTGCCCACGCTGGTCGGTGCCCACGGGATGACGATCCTCGGGCCGACCGCGATCAAGTTGGGCTACGTCATGCGCCTGATTGCGCATAACCGAATTCGCCTGGCCGCGCAGGAACATGGAGTTCCTCATTAAGAGTATTCGATTGATTTAGAACCTGTCTGGTTGCAACCCGGAAGTTCAATAACGAAATCCCACTACGACTCAGGATGATCACGATGAAAACTATTGGATTGGTATTGCCCGTTGCCATTGTTTCAGCCACCTGGATAGTTGCCACTCATGCATTCGGCGCAAGTTGCCTGCCCGACATGCCGGTGGCCAACAGACAGGAAACCAGCACTCCGGATTCAGAGCCTTCATCGGTGCAACAGTACCGGGCCAGAAAGGCGCCGACCCAGATTGCCGAAGGGGGTTCGGATCGGCTGATGGAACGTCGAGTTGCCGAAGGCGGCTCCGACCGCCTGATCGAACGCCGCGTCGCCGAGGGCGGCTCCGACCGCCTGATCGAACGCCGTGTTGCCGAAGGCGGCTCCGATCGCCTGATCGAACGCCGCGTCGCCGAAGGCGGCTCCGATCGCCTGATCGAACGCCGTGTTGCCGAGGGCGGCTCCGACCGCCTGATCGAACGCCGTGTTGCCGAAGGCGGCTCCGATCGCCTGATCGAACGCCGTGTAGCCAGCAATCAGTACGATGCCGCGATGGACATGCGAATGCATTTTTCGATGGATTGATTGGCCGACTGCGTCGTCACTCCGGCAACCCCGCCAACCGCAAACCTTCGGCGAACCGGGCCACGTCTTCAGGCCGTTGAATGGGCAGCCACGCACTCAGGCTGGACACCCGCAAGGTCGGGTCCAGCTGGCGCACACGTTCCATGGTTTGCCCGGCTTTGTCGGTTCGCCCGCTGAGCGCGTGGCTTGCGGCGATCAAGGCCGCCGCTGCCAGCAGACTGGGCAGGTTTCCCTGCGCTTTCTCGGCCCAGGAAGCCGAGAGCTCGAAGCGACCGGCGAAGAAGTGCGCCAGCGCCATCCCGACCTGCATGCGGAACATCTCCGGATCCAGCGGGCTCAGGCGCACGGCGTGCTCGAGGTTGGCAATGGCGGCCTCGGTTTCGCCCCGCAAGGCACGCAGGATGCCACCCAGATACCAGGCCGGCGCCAGGTTGGGGTTGAGCAGTCGAGCCCGATCGAGCAAGGCGATGCCACAATCGACATCCCCGGTCAGATGGGCGAGAGCATGACCGCAACGGGTCAGCGCCACGGCGTCATCGCGCCCCAGCTCCACACCCATTCGCGCCAGCCGCGCACCTTCGGCGATTTCCCGAGACCGATCGGTCATCCAGCCGTTGAGCTTGCGCCAAAAGTGGCACCACGCGGCCATGCCGTAGGCCGAGGCAAATTCCGGATCCAGCTCAATCGCCCGGTAGAACAGCGCCAATGACTGCTCGATCGCCGCTCGGGTGCCGATGTGCAGCTTGGCAGTCCCTCGCAGGTAGTAATCGTAGGCATCGAGGCTGTCGGTGGGCTTGCGCTTGGCCCGCTCGATTTCCGCGCGTTCGAGCTGTGGCGCAATGGCGCCCACAACGCTTTCGGCCACTTGATCCTGGAGCTCGAAAATATCGTCGAGCAGACCTTCGAAGCGTTCGGCCCACAGGTGCGTTCCGCTGCAGGTGTCAATCAGCTGGCCGGTGATGCGGATCTTGTTGCCGCACTTGCGCACGCTGCCTTCCAGCACATAACGCACACCCAGTTCCTGACCGACGCCTCGTGCATCCACCGCCCTGCCCTTATAGGTGAAGCTGGAGTTGCGAGCGATGACGAACAACCAGCGCAGGCGTGACAACGCGGTGATGATGTCTTCGACGATGCCGTCGGCGAAGTAGTCCTGTTCGGGATCGCCGCTGAGGTTCTGGAATGGAAGGACGGTGATCGAAGGTTTTTCCGGCAGGACAAGTGTCGCGGCCACCTCGGGTTTCGCAGGTGCTTCTGGTGCGTCGACAGGACTGTCGCACGGGATGATTTCACCGACAAAGCGATAGCCCTTGCGCGGCACCGTGCGCACCAGGCGCTGCTGTTCACCACTGTCGCCGATAGCCTTGCGCACGGCGTTGATGTGGCTGGTGATGGTCGATTCGGAAACGATTCGGCCACTCCACACGGCACTCAACAGTTCGTCCTTGCTCACCACCCGCTCGCGGTTGCCGACCAGTACCAGCAACAAGTCGAAGACCTGCGGCCCGACAGTCACTACCTCCCCGCGCCAGGTCAGTTCCCGGCGCTGCTGGTCGAGCACGTAGTCTTCAAACACGAATTGCACGGTGGCTGTTCTCTGGTCTGGGCCCCCGACTCCGTATCCGAGCGGGCGATTGTCGTGCGCTCAATGATACGGCAGACCTTGAACCGCCGCACCGGTGTGCACATTGGTCTACGCATCTGCCGACGGATTGGCCTGTCTGGACAAAAAACCAAGGCAAATCCAAGGTCACCACAAGGATTTGCCCGGGCGCCACAGGCATGCTCAACGCACATCGACAGCAATGGTTGCCGTCGGCAAGTGGAGAGTTGCCATGAAGATCGTCGTTATCGGAGGCACCGGCCTCATCGGATCGAAACTTGTGAACAATCTGCGCGAACGCGGCCACGATGCCCTCGCCGCCTCCCCCAACACCGGCATCAACAGCATCACCCGCGAAGGCCTGGCCGAAGCGATGGACGGTGCCCAGGTTGTGGTCGATGTGTCCAACGCGCCGTCGTGGGAAGACCAGGCCGTGCTCGATTTCTTCGAAACCTCCACCCGTAATCTGCTCGCTGCCGAAGACGCCGCCGGGGTTCGCCATCACGTGGCGCTGTCGATCGTCGGCAGTGAGCGCCTGCCCGCCAACGGTTACTTCCGCGCCAAGGTCGCGCAGGAGAATCTGATCAAGGCGTCCGGCATTCCGTACAGCCTGTTACGGGCCACGCAGTTCTTCGAATTTGTCGGCGGCATCGCTCAGGCCGCCACCGTCGGCGAGGAAGTGCGCCTGTCGCCGGCGTTGATCCAGCCCATGGCTTCTGACGATGTCGCGGCAGCGCTCACCGACGTGGCACTGGCCGCGCCGATCAACGGCACGCAGGAGATTGCCGGCCCCGAAGCCATGCCGCTCGACGAGTTGGTCCGGCGCTTTTTCCGCGCCACCCACGACACCCGCAAAGTGATCCCGGACGTTCACGCCCGCTACTTCGGCGATGTGCTCGACGACCAGTCGCTCACCCCCGGCAGCAGCAACCCGCGCCTGGGCCCGACGCGCTTCGAAGACTGGCTGGCGAAATCGACCCAGCGCTGAAACACCCCCATCCGCTTAGAAGGAGTATCGCCATGTTCAGCCGAATCCTGCTGGCCGCCGCGTTTGCGGCCGTTTCGATTTCCTCCGCCTCGGCCGCCGAGCCGCAGGCCGGCAAGGTCACCGTGGTGTTCGACCGCACCCTGCCCAACGTTCCGGGCAAATCCATGAGGGGCGTGCTGGTGGAATACGCACCCGGTGGTTCTTCGCCGGCACACTTTCATCCGAAGTCCGCGTTCATTTACGCCACGGTGCTTGAGGGTGCGGTGCGCAGCAAGGTCGGCGACGGGCCGGAGAAGGTCTACAAGGCCGGGGAAAACTTCGTCGAACAACCGGGTGATTTCCACGCGGTGAGTGCCAATGCCAGCACCACCGAACCGTCCCGTCTGCTGGCGGTGTTCGTGCTCGACAGCAGCGAGACCGACCTGGTCAAACCGGTCAAGCCGTAGCCGATCCATTTGCCGATGCACCTCCGGCAGTCCGGCCGCCGGAGAGTACCGCGACGAGGGGCGTCCAAGGTCGGCGCGGCAAAACATGCCCGATCAAAACATTGATCTTTCCCCCCACACCCAGTAAAAAACCGTCTTCCCTTTTCGCACTTGCAAGGAGCAGCGGATGCTTGAGCTCACCACGCAACGCCTGGACCTGCGCACGATGGTCGAAGCCGACTGGCCGCTGTTCCTCAGGCTGCATTCCGAGCCGCAAACCATGCAGTACGTGTTCGGTGAAATCGCCGAGGACCAGGTTCGCAAAGGCTTCGAGCATCGGCTTCCGGCCTGGGGGCCGCAGTCGGATCACTGGTTGTGTCTGGTGGTGACCGACAGGGCCAGCGGGCAGGAACTGGGCGTGACCGGGTTTCGCATCCTGTCGCCGGGGCGTGCCGAGGTGGGTTGTCTGCTGTTGCCCGAACATCAGGGCAAAGGCTTTGGCACCGAGTCGCGGAAGGCGATCATCGACTACGCCGCCGCCATCGGCCTGGACTCGCTGGAGTCGACCGTGACCGACGGTAATATCGCGTCCTGCAAGGTTTTGGAGAAATGCGGTTTTGTATTCGAGCGCCGCGTGCCGCAGGCCTATCAGATTGGCGATCGCTGGTTTGACGACCTGATCTACCGCTATCAAATCAGCTGACCCCGTTTTATCAGCGACCGCCAAGGAGGCCCTCGTCGTGAATCCTTATCAATGCCTGCCACCCCGCGCGTTCTGGCGCACCGCCGTGGCGGACAAGCCCGCGCTGAACATCGATCAACTGTGGACGCCGCAATTCGAGATCGGCAACAAGGACGCCATCGTCACCGCCGGTTCGTGTTTCGCTCAGCACATCGGCCGGGCGCTGGTGGAACGCGGCATGAACTGGCTGGATGCAGAACCGGCCCCGGCCGGACTGGCCGAAACCGACTGGAAGGCCCACAACTACGGGGTTTTCTCGTTTCGCACCGGCAATCTGTACACCCCGGCGATGCTCTGCCAATGGCTCGAATGGGCGCTGGGCGTGAGCCTGCCGCCCGACGAAACCTGGGCCCATGACGGGCGTTTCTTCGACCCGTTCCGCCCTGCCGTGGAGCCCGACGGTTTTGCCAGCGAGGACGCGCTGTTCGCATCGCGCCAAGCCACCCTCGATGCGATCCGCACAGCCCTGCGCCGGGCCAAAGTGTTCGTGTTTACCCTCGGCCTGACCGAAGCCTGGCAAAACCGTCAGACCGGTCTGGTGTACCCCGTGTGCCCCGGCACCGTGCGGGGGACCTTCGATCCGCAGCTGCACCGCTTCTGCAATTTCGGCTTCATGGACACCTATGGCGAGATGGTCAGGGCACTGGAGTTGATGCGTTCGATCAACCCGCAACTGCGCGTGCTGCTCACCGTGTCACCGGTGCCCCTGACAGCGACCGCCACGGGTGAGCATGTGCTGAGCGCCACCACCTATTCCAAATCGGTCCTGCGCGCTGTCGCCGGGCAGCTATGTGAAGACCTGTGCGACGTCGACTATTTCCCCTCCTACGAAATCATCACCGGCACACCGTTCAACGGCGCGTTCTACCAGCCCAACCAGCGTGAGGTCACACCCGAAGGCGTGGCATTCGTCATGCAGCAGTTTTTCGCCGGACTCGATGCCGTTCAACCGGTGCAGACGCCGGTCATCGTGCCCTCCACCTGCATGCCCAGCGAGGAGCTTGTCTGTGAAGACGCCGTGCTCGATTACTACGCCTAGGTTTCTGCTGCTGGGCGATTCCCATGCCGGGGTCATCGGCAAGGCGGCACAGGCCCGTGAGCTGCCTTTCAGCGGCGGCCCGCTGGGCACCGGCCGGGATTTCGCGGTGGACTTTTTCAGCCTGACCCGCCATGACGTGGTGTTTCGCGAGGCCGAGATGGAGCGCCTGTATCGCCAGGCCCTTGAACCGTTCGAAGTGCCGCAACTGGCGAAGGTCGGGGTGCCGCTGGTCAGCACCATCGGCCTGAGCCTGCACTACCTCGCCACCGCGCCGAACTGGACGTGCTACCAGACGCCGGACTGCGAATTCGATGAAGGTTTTCTCGCCGGGCCGTTGTTCGAATCCATCGTCGACACCCTGTCCCGGCCTGCGCTGGCGTTCTATGAGCAGGCCCGGGCGATGAACCTCAAAGTGTTCGCCGTGCTGCCACCGCAGCGGGTGCCGGAGTTGTCCGACTCGCGGGTGTTCATGGCCGCGCAGGCGCTACTGATCGAGCGTCTGCAAGGGCTCGGCATCGAGCTGATCGACGTGCGCGCCGCAGCGAATGATGAACAGGGTTTTCAGCTTCCGGCGTACTGCGAAGTGGATGACCCGCTGCACGGGAACCTGGCGTTTGGCGAGCTGATCGTCGAGCAACTGCTCAAACGAGGAATTTAGACCCGGACCTGTGGGAGCGAGCTTGCTCGCTCCCACAGGGGGTCATCACGCCTTGGGCTGCGTCCCCAGAATCGTCACCCGCTCGCCATACCGCGAATGCGGGAAATAATCCCAGACCGCATGGTGCTGGGTGCAACGGTTGTCCCAGAACACCAACGTATTCGGCGCCCAGCGCACGCGACAGCTCAGGACCGGCTCCCGCGCCACCAGATCGAAAAGCATGTTCAACAGCATCTGACTTTCGCCGCCGGATAACTGGACGATGTGCGACGTGAACCCGGAATTGACGAACAGCGTTTTGCGCCCGGTTTCCGGGTGGCGAACCACCACCGGGTGTTCGTTTTTCGGCAGGTTGGCCGGCGCTTCATAACCCTTCCACGGAATTGCGCCGTCGTGGATCGCGGTCAATTCGCCGAGAAACTGCTGCATCGTCGGCGACAGCATTTCCAGCGCCAGGTGCATGTTGGCGAACAGCGTATCGCCGCCCGTGCCGATGGCCGGGGTTTCCTTGACGTACAGCATCGAGCCCATGGACGGCGCCAGGTCGGCGGTGCCGTCGGTGTGCCAGGTTTCACCGGCCACGTAGCGCGATTGCGCATTGGCGCGGATCACCACCAGCTCCGGGTCATCGCCGTCGATGTCTTCCACCGGCAGCGCCCGCAGCTCACCAAACAGTCGGCCAAACGCCTTGTGCTCGTCCACCGTCAGGTGCTGGTCGCGGAACACCACCACGTGGTTCTCCAGAAAGGCCCGGCGGATTTCCGCGAGTTGCTCGTTGCTCAGCGGTTGCGAAAGATCGACGCCGCCAATCTCGGCGCCGATGATCGGCGTGATCCGCTCGACCGTGATGTGCCGATAAGGCGCACGCTGTTCTGCGGCGATGCGCTCGATTGCCTTGAGTGCCAACTGATCCATGTTCCCTCACCTTTTTTATTGGAACGACAGCGATGACTGCTCGCGCAGCGAACGCGGGCGCATGTCGATCCAGTGTTCATTGATGTAATCCAGGCAGTCCTGGCGCTCACCGCGCATCCCCGCCTCGCTCCAGCCGCTGGCCATCGGCTTGCCCGCCGGCCACAGGGAATACTGGCCCTGGGCGTTGATCACCACATCGAATTGCAGTTGTGCGTCATTCATGTCGTTTTCCTGTTGAACGGGATTGCAGCGTGGCCAGGCTTCGCTCGAGCCCGGCGGCGAGATGGTTGAGTGCGGCATGCCGCTGTTCGTCGCTCGAAGCACATGCCCCGACGTAGACCCGCACGGTCGACCCACAGACCTGCGCGCAGGTTGCTGCGTCGTCGGCCGCAAAAGCCCGGGCCGAGACCTCGGCGTTGGCGCTGGCATGGGCCTGGGCAAACGCCGTGGCAGCGGCCTCGGTATTCAGTTGCGCGTAGTACTCGGCGAACGCCTCGGCATCGCCGAAGTGCTCGGCAATCATGGCGGTGTTAGCCGGCGCGAGGCCGTAGCTCAGCGCACTGGCGTGGGCCTTGGCGTAAGCCGCGTCGTAGGCATAGGCCTTGCGATACAGCGCCAGCAACACCGGTTTGAGCGTTGCCCGCCATTCGCCCTGACGCCCGATCACGCCGAGCGCCGCTCGCTGGTGCAGGCTTTGCAACGCGAGCAGCGCCTGCTGATGTTCAGGCACGGCATCGCCGAGCATCGGCATGACGACGTCAGCCTGCCAGAGATGAAACAGCTGAAACGGCACCTGTCCCCGGACTCGGCTCAAGCGCAGACGCAAGGCCTCGTCCGGTTCGACTTCACACAGCACCTTGGTCAGGGCCAGCCACCATTGCGGCATCAAGGTCGGTTCGTTCATGGCGCTGGCTCATCCGTACCGATAACTTCGGCCAACAACCGCGCCCAGCGGCCCGCCACGATGCCGTAGTGATCGGTGTCCAGGGTTTGCCTGCTGCGCAACTGCGGCAGCAAGGCCTGCCAGCTGCGTTGCAGGTCATCCGGATTCCAGGCATTGCCCAGCCCGTAAGGATTGGCGTGCCCGGCGATGAACAGTCGCACTGCTGTTGTTGCCAGCGCCGGCGACTGGAAGTCGATCATGCTGGTCATGTTGTTGCGGCAGCACACCGTCAACCGTTGCAGATACGCCTGACGTTCCTCGGCCAAGCCCTGCCCTTCGACCGCCGGCCAGCGCTGGGCGAACTCGCGCTGGAACACTTGCTCGATGGTCTGTTCGTCGATGCCGGCCAGCTCCGCACCGGCATCCGGTGCGGGCGGGTCGATCAGGTACAACAACGGTTGCCTGAAGCCCTCAGCCTGAGCCTGATGACACAGCGCCTGCGCCACCCATGCACCGAACGACCAGCCGGCCAGACGCCAAGTGCTGCCGTGCGGAAGATGGGCCTTGATCGCCTCCAGATACCAGAGTCCACGTTCCTCCACGCTGATGTTCGGCAACTGCGGCAGGCGCAGCGCCGGGTCGGCGATCACGCACACGCCCAGTTCCGCCGGCAGCGCCGAGACCAGTTCCCGATAAGCCTGAACATCACCACCCACCGGGTGGATCAGGTACAGCCAATCGCGGCCGGCACCGGCATGCCACTGATCGATCCGCACCGCGTCGTGCCAGCCGTGCAGTGTCACGGCGGCCTCTTCAAACGTGGCGGTCGACACCAGCCCCAGCACCTCGTTCAGGCTGACCTTGTGGCTGAATTGCGACAACTGGAACACCTCGCCGGTGGCTGCCTGCAGTTCGTCGATCAGATCGAGCAGCGTCAACGAATCCGCGCCCAGGTCGTACAGCGAATCGTCATCTTCCAGCTCGGCCACGCCGAGCCACTTGCACAGACACTCACGCAAGCGCGCCGACAGATCCACGCCCTTTGGCGCCTCGACCACTGCGGCCACGGCACCATGGCGAACCGGATAAAACCGCCGCGCCGTGTCGATGCCGGTAGTGGAGATCAGCAGTTGCGGCAACTGCGTCGCCATCGCCAGATCGAACACCCGGCAGCCCTCTTGCGCCGAAAGACCGACCGTCAGATGCTCCAGATGCGCGGCGTCTCCGCCGTTGCTGGTGGTGGCCATGCCGATGTCGCGCCAGATGTCCCAGTTGATCCCCAGGCGCAGGCAAGCGTCGGCCGGATTCGGGCGATAGTGGGTGAAGCCGTCGAGCACCCCGCTGGCCGCTGCGTAGTCCAGATGCCCCGCGCCGCCGAACAGTGCCGACATTGACGAACAGTACAGAACAAAACCCGGTTTCAGGTGTTCGATCAAAGCCTCGACCGCCAGCATGCCGCGGGTCTTGGCGGCCATCGCCTCGGCCATTTGCCCGGCATCGCGATGACGGATCAGACTGCCCGCCCCCACACCCGCCGCATGAATCACCCCGCTCAGACGACCGTAACGAACCGCCAGTTGATCGAGGACCTGCGGCCAGTGCGCCAGGTCGGCGATATCCGCTTTGATGCAATCGATCCGCGAGTTGTAAGTCGCCAGTGACTCAGGCAATTGCCCTTGGCGCGAGATCAGCACCACACGGCGCGCGGGTGCCTGGAGCAGGTGTTCACACAAGGTCCGACCGATGCCACCGCTGCCGCCCAGCACAAGGAACGTTCCGTCTTCCGGTAAAAGCGGCGTGGTTGCCGGGCCGGTCAATGGCTGAGGCATCAGGCGTGGCTGCCAGAGGTAACCGTCGCGCACCGCCATTCGCCGAGGCAACGATGAAGGATCGGCCAGCAATGCCGCCAGCACTGCGCCTTGGGTTTCGAGGCGCGACGACGGCCAGTCCAGCCAGTGGCAACGCACCGGGTATTCCTGCGGCACCACTTCGGTGATGCCGGCCAGCGCCGACAGCTCGGGACGCTGAACCACGCCGTCCACCGGGCACGCCTGCCATGACATCAACCACAAGCGCAGACGGGTCGTGCGCGCGGTCTGCCCCCAGGCCTGCATCAGCGCACTGACCGTATCCAGGCAGGCCCACTGCGCCAGATCCAGCGATTGCTCGGTGACCGCGCCCGACACCGCCAGCGGCAAGGCATGCAGCCAGTCGAGTTCGCCGAGATCAGGTTCAGCAACTTCGGCGAGCAACCGGTTCAGGGCATCAGTGTCCAGAGGATCCAACTCGAAACGGTCCGGACTCAAGCGTTTGAAGCCGTTGCCCGCGCGGACCTGAATCACGCGTCGGTACACGGCGCTCAGGCTCGCGAGCAAGGTCGATTCGGGCGCTTCGTGGCTGCACAGGATCAGCACCTCACGGGATCCGGCCGTAGTTATCCCGCTCAGACGCCGGGTGCGCACCCACTGACGTAGGTGGAACCAGTCCGCCAGCGATTGTCGCTCCAGGGCTGGTGCATCAGGTTGAGCAGCTACAGGCGTCTGGAAGCGATACGGCTGAAGATCGAACGACGACGGCGGCAAGTCCCAGGGTGGCGGTGCCGAGCGCTGCGGCCACTGGATATTCGCGCCTTCGTACCAGGCGTCGAGCAGTTCCTGCGGCGCTTGATCACGGGCGATCAACTGCGCGCCGGAAGCGGTGATTTCCTTGATCGAAGTTGGCTGCAACGGAATCTCATCACCTGCCCGGCAGACCATCGCGAAGCGCCAACGCAGTTGCCGACGACCTGACTGCAAGTGCCGCAACAACGCGGTGTGCTGGCCCGGGTTCGTTTGCAGATATTCGCGAATCGCCGCGATATCGCGCAGCAGTTCCGTTCGGCCATGGGCCGATATCATCAGCAGCGGCAGTGTTTCCTCGCCCTCTTCCTGCGCCTTGGGCGCAGCGCCGACGATGACATGCGCATTGGTCCCGCCAATCCCGAAACTGCTGACACCGGCCAGCCGACGCCGCCCTTGCGGCCATGGCCGGGACGTGGTCGGCACATAGAACGGCGAATGCTCCAGATCGATCTGCGGGTTGATCCGGCCAAAACCGAGGTTCGGCGGCAGCACGCCATGGAACACCGACAGACTGGCACGAATCAGCCCGACCACCCCCGCCGCCGCGCCCAGATGACCGATCTGGCTCTTCACCGAGGCCAACGCGCAACTGCCGGCCGGCGCATCGCCGAAAGCCTTGGTCAGCGCCGCGACTTCGATCGGATCTCCCAGCAAGGTGCCGGTGCCGTGGGCTTCGATGTAGCCGATGTCGGCACCGCTCAACCCGGCGCGGTTCAAGGCATCGCGGATAACCGCACTCTGCCCGGCCACCGACGGTGCGGTGTAACTCATCTTGGCCCGGCCATCGTTGTTCAACGCCGAGCCTTCGAGCAGCGCGTAGATCCGGTCGCCATCGGCTCGCGCCCTGGCCAGCGGCTTGAGTACCACCACCCCGTAACCACTGGCGCCAAGGGTGCCGCTGGCGTCGTCGCTGAACGGACGACACAGACCATCGGCGGAAAAGATGTGCTGCGAGCGATGCCGGTAGCCCTCGGTCAGGGTCGGGTCGATCAGCACCCCGGCCGCGAGCATCACGTCACTGTCGCCCTGACGCAACATCGAACTGGCCAGGTGCACGGCAATCAGCGAACTGCCGCAAGCGGCCTGCACGCTCAGGGCCGGGCCGTTGAGGTCCAGGTGATACGCAGCTTTGGTCGCCAGAAAGTCCTTGTCGTGATGCAGCGCCAGCTGAAAACCATCCGGCAGATCGTCTTCGGCGGTTTCGCGCAGCATCTGCTGGAAGTAGGTGGTTTCGCCGCAACTGGCGATCAGGCCGATGCGCGGGCCATCGGCCGACGGGACGATGGCCGCGTGTTGCAGGGCCTGCACGCACGCCATCAGCAGATGCCGCTGTTGCGGGTCCATCAGGCGCGCTTCCTGGCGGCTGATGCCGAAGTACTCGGGATCGAAATCGAGCATGCCGGCCAGCTGACTGCGGGCGCCGATCAAGCCTTCTTCGGCAGCAAAGTGCTCGATGCCCAACTCATTGCCTTGCACCATCGCCCAGAACTCGGACAGGTTCTGCGCCCCGGCCACATTCACCGACATGCCGATGATCGCCATCGGCTGATGGCCTGCATCGGAAAGCCTTACACGCTCCGCCACCTCCACCGGTGCGGTCGACAGATGCGCCGCCAGACGCCGCACCGTGACGTGTTCGAACAGATCGGCCATCGTCACCTTGTGCGGCAGCTCTGCGGCGTAACGCCCATGCAAACGCATCAGACCGAGACTGGTGGCGCCGGCCTCGAAGAAGGTCTGCTCCGGCTCGATGTCACGGCCGATCACAGCCTGGAACAACTCGATCAGTTGTCGTTCCAGCGCGGTCAATTGAACAACCGGTTGTGGCGTGCTGCGCCGCTCCAGCGCCTCGCCAACATTCGCCAAAGCCTTGCGGTCGATCTTGCCGCTGGGGGTGCGTGGCCAGAGGTCGATCCGTCGGTATTCATCGATCCGCACATGGGCCGGCAGCAGACGCACGACCTGACGATCCAGCAATTGTGAGGTTGCAGGTTCGCCATCGAGTTGCAGCCAGGCGATCAGCCTCGGCGGATCGGCCTGCACCGCCACCACCGCGTTGACCACTTCCGGCACCTGCATCAGCGCCGCCTCGATCTGCCCCAGTTCCAGACGATGGCCGCTGAGTTTGATCTGCTGATCGTCACGTCCCAGGTAATGCAGGCAGTCTTGGGCATCGGCCCACGCCAGATCGCCGGTGCGGTAGTACAAACAGCCATCCGCCAGTTCGACAAACCGCGCAGCGTTCAGCGAAGGATCTGCCAGATAGCAGCGGGCAACCATCGGCCCGGCCACCAGCAGATAGCCGCGACTGCCCATCGGGACCGGACGGTCATGCTCATCGACCAGCAACAGCCGCGCATTACCGACGGCATGGCCGATCGGCGCGCGCAACGGCCAGTCCCGCGCTACGGGCGGCAGGCGCCAGGCGCTGACCACGTGGGTTTCGGTCGGACCGTAGTGGTTGAACAGCGAGGCCTGCGGCATGCCGCCAAACCAGTTGCGCAAAGCCTCCGTGCAGAGCAATTGCTCGCCGGCCGTGATCACCTCACGCAACGCCGACGGATAAATGCCACGGGCCACCGCGGTTTGCGCCAGATGCTGCAGGGCCACGTACGGCAGGAACAGACGCTCGATCCGCGCCTCGACCATGTAATCCAGCAACGCCTCGGCATCCTGACGCCAGCGCGGTGTGATCAGGTGATAACAACCGCCACCGCACAGGGTGCTGAAAATCTCCTGAAACGACACATCGAACGACAGCATCGAGAACTGCAGGGTTACCGCTTTCGCCGGCAACTGCCCTTCGCTGCGCTGCCATTGCAGCAGGTTGCACAGAGTGCGCTCCGACACCTGCACACCTTTGGGCGTGCCGGTCGATCCGGAGGTGAACAGCGTGTACAGCGGCCGTTCACCGGCGTGGCGCGGACGCTCGAACGATCCGGCATTGGCGTTCAGATCGACCCGATGCGTGACAAATCGTCCGGCGTTCAGGTCATCCAGCGCGGCCGCCGTCGTGTCGCTGAACAGCACACAATGCGGCTGCGCCTGCTCCAGCACCTGCCGCTGGATCGCCACCGGATAGGCAGGGTCCAGCGGCACGGCGGTCAGGTTGAGTTTGGCCAGCGCCAGCAAGGCGACGATGTGCTCTACCGAGGCATCGAGGAACAGCACGACGTGCAGCGGCGCATTCCCGGTCGGCAATGGATGACGCTCGACCAGCGTTGCTGCCAGAGCATCGGACAGCGTATTCAATTCGCTGTAGCTGAGGTGCTGCGGGCCTTGAACCAGCGCGACCGCCTGCGGCGTGCAATGCACTTGATGCTCGAACCCGTCCGCCAGTGTGTTGAACGGCAGTGCAATCTTCGGACCTTCGCTGGCCGGTGGCAGGCTGCGTCGATACGGACCGAGCAAATCATCGAGCCTGGCCGCCGGGCTTTCCAGCAACAGATCCAGCCCTCGACGGAACAGCGCATTCACCGCCCGCATCTGTTCGGCATCGAAGTAGTTGCACTGATATTCCCACCAGCATTCCAGTTGCGACCCGCTGCCGACCATCAACAAGGTCAGCGGGCACTTGGCGTGCAACTGCTCGTTGAATTCCAGCGTGGCGCGCAGGTTCGAGTCGGCCAACGCGGCGTAATCGGTGTTTTCCAGCACGAACATGAAATCGAACAAAGAAGGGTTCGACGACAGCCGCAGGTCTTCCACCAGATCCGCCAGCGCCACGTCCTGCAACGCCAGCACTTCGCGCACGGTGGCGGTCTGTTGGCGCAACTGCTCGCTCAGCGTGAATCCGTGTTCAACGGTGGTGGGAATCAACACGGTGTTGGCAAACATGCCGACGGTATCTTCGAACTCCACCAACGGTCGGTTGGACACCGGGCTGGCGATCCGTGGCCGCTCGCACCCGGTCAGGGCGTACAGGCTCCAGGCGAAGACACTGAACAGCACTTCGAAACGGGTCAGTCGTTGTTGGGTGCAAAAGCGTTCGAGGGCTGCGCTTCGGATGGCGCCCAAGGGTTCCCGGTGCAAACGGGCGTCCGGGCTGATTTTGCGCATTGGCATCAGGGCCGGCGACGGTTCTTCCTGACGGCGATGCAACTCGGCGAGTGCGCGGCGCTGGTCACGATAATGCGGGTTGACGCTCCACTGGCGTTGCCACTGACCAAACTCCAGCGTCGTCAATCGGGCAACTGGCGTCGGGCTGTCGTGGCCTTGCAGGATATCGGCATAGAGCTGCACCAGGTCGTCGAACAACAGGTTCACCGACCAGCCATCGACGATGATGTGATGCAGGTTCAGCAACAGCCGACAGCTGCCATCGGCGAACGGCAACAACCAGGACTGAAACAGGTTCGGGGTGGTCAGCTCGAATGGCGCGGCGAACACCCATTCAGCGAAGGCCTGCCAGTTATCCTCGGTGAAATGCCCGACCGCGAAGGTGCGACAGGTCGGCCCCTGCTCGGCGATGACCTGATCAAGTCCATCGGCACCGGGCGCAAAAGCCGTGCGCAATCCCGGATGGCGCAGCACCAGACGCCCCACGGCCTCGGCCAGCGCCGCGACATCAACGCCCGCCGCCAGATGCAGAATCAGCGGCACGCTGTAGGCGGTCGAGGTCGGCGAGCGTTGTTGCAACAGCCACAAGCGGCGCTGTTCGGCGGTGGCCGGCAGGCGTTTGGCGCTACTGATCGGAGGCGCCGGCGGGTAGATCGAATCGCAGGTGGTTTGACCGGTCAGTCGTTCGGCCAATGACGAGAAAGGCTCGTTGAGCAACGTGTCGATAGCGATCTCGCGCTGCCAACGAACACGGATTGCCGAACGCAGGCGCATCGCCTTGAGCGAATCGCCGCCGCTGGCCAGCCAGTCGTCCTGCGCACTCAGAGCGGGTTGGCCGAGCAGCGAACGGGCCTGACTCAGTAACCAGTCCAGCGCCGGTGAAGCGCTTTCGTTATCCGTTGCCGTCAAGACTGGATGCCAAGTACTCAACCCTTGGGCCAGCAAGCCGTCGCGGTCGATCTTGCCATTGGCCGTCAGCGGCAGGCGCTCCAGCAGGAACAACTGATGCGGCCGCATATACGGCGCCAGTTGTGCCCGCAGGTGAGTTTCGAACGCGTGATAGTCCAGATCCCCGCGCGGCACGACAAACGCCAGCAGCTGATGATCTTCAGCCGCCAGCCGCCGCGTGCAGACGTACGCCTGCGCCACGCCCGGGTGCTCCAGCATGCGTTGCTCCACCTCCCCCGGCTCGATCCGGAAACCACGAATCTTCACCTGTCGGTCGACCCGCCCCAGGTACTCGATCAAGCCTTCGGCATTGCACCGCACCAGATCGCCGGTGCGGTAATGCACCTGCGCCCCCCCGTCGAGATCGGGCAAACGGACGAACTGGCGAGCCGTTTCTTCGGGCCGGTTGCGATAGCCTCGGGCGACGCCGCTGCCACTCAGATACAGCTCGCCCACCTCTCCCGCCGGCACCGGCCGTTGCTGTTCATCCAGCACCTGCACGCCGGTATCCGGCAGCGCTCGGCCAATGGGCGCCAGGTCACCGGTAAAGTCGCGGCTGATCGGCCAGCACAGCGCAAACGTGGTGCATTCGGTGGGGCCGTAGACGTTATGAATCCGGCACTGGCTCTCTGGATTGGCCCGATACCACGCCCGGACTGCAGCGGCGCTGATCTGCTCGCCACCGATCAACACCTGACGTGCGCTGGCAAAGCACGACGGCCACTCGGCAATCAAGGTATTGAACAGCGACACCGTCATGAACAGGTTGTCGACTTGCGTGCGCTCCAGCACCTCGGCCAGTCGACGCCCGTCCAGCACGTCCTCGTCGGCGATCATCACGCAGCAACCACCGTTGAGCAGCGGCGCCCACAGTTCGAAACTGCACGCATCGAATGCCGGGTTGGACAGGCAGGCAAACCGGTCCGTCGGGTAAATCTCGATATAACCGTCGGTGTGCGCCAGCCGCAGCAGACCGCGCTCGCCCACCTCGACCGCTTTCGGCGTGCCGGTGGTGCCCGAGGTGTAGAACAGGAACACCACCTCGGCAAAGTCTTCGGCCAGTGTTTGCGGCGGAGCGTCAGGTTGATCGAGCAAAGTCTCGATGCCGGTTTGCCACAAAGAAGGCGACCACTGCGGTTCCTCCTCCAAAGTAATCAGGCCGACACACGCCGCATCCGCCAGCATCAACTCCCGACGTTTGCGCGGGCTCGCCCGATCCAGCGGCACCACCACCGCGCCGACTTTCAACGCGCCGAGAATTGCCGCCAGCCACTGCCAGCAGCGCGGCATGCACAACGCCAGCGACTGGCCGGGTTCGACACCCCGTGCCAGCAATCCTCGGGCAATGCGTTCGCTGGCGCTGGCCAGTTCGGCATAGGTCAGCGTGAGCGACTGATCGATCACTGCCGGGGCTTGCGGATTATTTCGCACGTGCTCGGCAAAACGCGCGAGCAACGGCATGTCTTTGGGTGCACTCATCATTTCGCCTCCTGCGCGTCGAAGCGTTGCAGCTCCCGACGGATGATTTGCGAGACCCGGTGGATTTCCGCGCTTTCGAGCATGTCCCAGTGCCCGCCGCTGACCAGCTTCGCCAGATAGCCGCTGCCCGAGCGGCGGCGCCAGAACCCGCGCAGTTCGTGCAACTGATGGCGGCTGAAATCTTCCCGCGCCTGAATCAGCACCACGCGACCGGCGCGCGGCGCGCACTCATAGGCGGCCATGGCCAAGCGGTTGTGGTTGTAGATGTTGAAGTAGCGTTCGACCTGGGCGTCTTCGATGCCGGGGTACATGCCGTTGAAGCGCACCAGTTTGTCGCGGAACTCGGCCATGTCCACGGTGCCGATCTGTTCGCGGAAACCAGGGTCGTCGCTACCCTGGGTGTCGAGCAGCACCACGGTCACCTGCCGATGCCCCGCCGCCGTCAACCGCCGCGCCATTTCATAGGCCACCAGCCCACCGAATGAAAGCCCGGTGAGGATCAGCGGTTGCTGCGTCAGCGGTTCGATCTGGCGCAAGTAGGCCTCGGCCATCGCCTCGACCGTCGGTTCGATACTCTCCCCCGGATTCAGGCCCGGCGATTGCACCCCGTACACGCCGGTTTCATCCGGCAGCACCTTGGCCAGCGACAGATAACAGAACGCCGTACCGCCCGCCGGGTGAATGCACACCACGTTGTGCTGGCCGCTGCCGCGCCGGAATTCGATCAGGTTGCTCTGGGTCAGCGCCGGATTGGCGCCAACCCGCAACCAGCCACCCAGCGCCTCGATGGTCGGGTAGCTGAGCACCACGCGCACCGGCACTTCGACCGCGAACTGCCGGCTGATTTCATGGGCCATTTTGATCGCGGCGATAGAGGTGCCGCCGACATTGAAGAAGTTGTCGCGAATGCCGATCTGCGGCGCCAGCAACAGGCTTTTCCAGATCTGGTACAGCGCCAGCTCGATGTGGTCGCGCGGGCTGCTCAGGTTGACCTGACGGTTGACCATTTCTTCATCCGCCAACGCTGTCAGCGCAGGGCGATCAACCTTGCCGTTGGCGGTCAGCGGTAGCGCGTCCAGCCACAGATAGCTGCCGGGGATCACCGCTCTGGGCAGGGTTGTCGCCAGATGGGCGTGCACCGCCGCTTCGTCAACGGGCTCGGCCACCACGCAACAAGCCACCAGCCGCTGGTCCTGCGCCGCTTCACCGACCATCAACACCACCGCGCTGCGAATGCCGGGAAACGCTTCGAGCCGGGCTTCGATCTCGCCCAGTTCCAGGCGCACGCCGCGCAACTTGACCTGAAAATCGTTGCGACCGAGAAACTCCAGCTGGCCGTCCGGGCGATAACGCGCCAGATCGCCGCTGCGATAGAGCCGATCACCTGACACAAACGGGTTGTCGATAAAGCGCTCGGCACTCAGTTGCGCCAGCCCCAGATAACCCCGGGCCACGCCCACGCCGCCAATATGCAGATGCCCGGTCACGCCCACCGGCACCGGCTCGTCGCGATCATCGAGCACGTAAAAGCGATTGTTGGAAATTGGCCGACCGATCGGCAGTTGCCGGGCCGGCACGTCGGCGCCGGGCTCAAGGGTCCAGATGCTGTTGATCACCGTGGTTTCGGTCGGGCCGTAGACATTGTGCAACCGCGCATGGGGCAGACGCTCCTGGAAGCGCCGGGCCAGAGCCGGCGGCAGTTCACCGCCGCCACTGAACACATCGGTCAGCGACGCACACTGACTGACCTCGTCGACCTCCAGAAACAGTTGCAACATCGCCGGCACGAACACCAGCGCCGTGACCTGCTGCTCGCGCACCTCGCGCGCCAGATACGCCGGCTCGTAATGCCCGCCGGGCCGCGCGATCACCAGCCGTCCGCCAGTTGCCAACGGCCAGAAGGTCTCCCACGCCGAGGCGTCGAAACCGAACGGGATCTTGTGCAGCATCGCCCCCGCTTCGCCGCACACCTGCAAACACCAAAGCAGCAGGTTGCTCAAGCCACGGTGGGCGACCATCGCGCCCTTGGGCAAACCGGTGGTGCCGGAGGTGTAGATCACGTAGGCGAGATGGTCAGGGGTGACGCCGACATTGCGTGGGTCGAGATTGTCCACCGGCAACGACGCCCAGCTCGCGGCATCTTGTTCGAGGTCGAGGATCGGCGCTTCCCAGGTCGAGCCTTGCACGGCCTGACGCAAAATCCCCTGCGCCGAACCGAACGTCAGCAGCACCGCCGGGGTGCTGTCGCCGAGCATATGGCTCAGGCGTCCCAGCGGATAATCCGGATCCAGCGGCACGTAGGCGCCACCGGCCTTGAGCACCGCCAGCAGCGCCACCGGCAATTCAAGCGAACGCTCGATGCACACCGCCACGCGCACATCCGGGCCGACGCCCAACGTGCGCAAATGCCGCGCCAGTCGGTTGGCCCTGGCATTGAGTTCGGCGTAGCTCAGGGCTTCTCCCTCGAATACCACCGCGCAAGCCTGAGGGTTGCTCGCGGCCTGCGCCTCGACCAGTTGATGCACGCAGGGCGCCACTTGCGTCAGTGGCGCGGCGCGGTTGAAGTCGACCAGCACTTGCTGGCGCTCCGCCTCGTTCATCAACGGCAAAGCATTGATCGGTTGCTTGGCGTCGGCGGCGATCTGTTCGAGCAGATGACGGTAGTGCCCGCTCAGGCGCTCGATGGTCGCAACGTCGTAGAGGTCGGTGTTGTATTCCACCAGCAAGTCCAGCCGCCCTGCCCGCTCGACCCATTCGAATGCCAGATCGAACTTGGCCGTGGCGCTAGTGGTGCCGAACGGCGCCAGTTCCAGCTCGGGCATCGACACCGCGTTGCCCGGCGTGTTCTGCAGCACCAGCATCACCTGGAACAACGGTGAATGACCGGGGTCGCGCTGCGGGTTGACCGCTTCGACCACGCGGTCGAACGGCACGTCCTGATGGGCATGGACGTCGAGCATCTGGCCGCGCACTTCGCGCAGCAGTTCGGCGAAGGTCTGCTGCGGATTCAGGCGCTGACGCAGCACCAGCGTGTTGACGAAGTGACCGATCAGCGGCTCGACTTCCGGGCGATTGCGGTTGGCGAACGGCGTGCCGATGCACAGATCCTGCTGACCGCTGTGGCGCCACAACAACACCGCCAAAGCGCCGAGCAGCACGTTGAACAGCGTGCCCTGGGTCTGCCGGGCCAGCGCCGTGAGTTCGCGCAAGGTGCCGCCATCGACCGAGGAGCTGAAAGTGGCGCCGACATAACGCTGCACCAACGGCCGCGGCCGGTCGGCGGGCAAGGTCGACAACAGCGGCGCGTCGTCCAGGTTGCGCCGCCAGTAATCGAGCTGAGCGTCCAGCACCGCACCGCCCACACGTTGTTGCTGCCAGCAGGCATAGTCGGCGTACTGCACCGGCAGCGGCGCAAGTGACGGGGTTTCGCCCCGCACATAATCGCCGTACAACGTGGCCACCTCCTGCAGGATCACGCCCATCGACCAGCCGTCGGCGATGATGTGATGCACGCTGTACAGCCACAGATGCTCGTCGTCTGCCACACGCAGTAGCGACGCCCGCAGCAAGGGTCCGGTGGCCAGATCGAACGGCGCCCGGGCGTCCTGTTCGACGGCGAATCGCACTTGCTGCTCACGCTCTTTGCCAGGCAACTGGCGCAGATCCGTCACCGACAACGACAGCGGCATCGACGGATGCACCACCTGACGCGGTTCACCGTCGAACTTGCAAAACGTCGTGCGCAGGACTTCGTGGCGGGCAACCAGTTCATTCAACGCTCGTTCCAGCCGGGCGACGTCCAACTGCCCTTTGAGCGTCACCGCCGTGGGCACGTTGTAGAACGGGTTGCCAGGTTCCAGTTGATCGAGAAACCACAGTTGCCGCTGCGAAAACGACAGCGGCCAGGACGCGTGTTCGCCAGTGCGACGGGGAATCGCCGCGTCAGCGTGCCCGCCGAGCAAGGCGATCAGTTCCTGTTTGTGGCGCTTGAGCGCCTGGGTCAGCTCTTCGGTGAGAAACCCGCGCGGCGCCTTGCAGCGCAGCCTGTCACCGTCCACTTCGAGCGCCACGCCATGGCGAGCGAACAACGCCAGCAATTGATCGGCATTCATACTTCGAACTCCTCCATGTCTTCGTCGTCCAGGCTGGCGCTCACAGGCTCGATGGCAAACGCCTCGACCGGCGCGCGGTGCTGTTCATCGGCCGTGCGCAGCCCGCCGATCATCGAGTAGATCAATTCATGACTCGGCCCGAGGTCGAACAGCGCCGTCAGTTGCTGCTCCTCGACCGAGCCGATGCCGCACAGACCCAGACCGTGTTCGACGGCGGTCATGCTCAGCAACTGGGCCATGGCGCCGCTTTCGATGTGGCAGAAGTCGCGGCTGCGCTCGCCATACAGCGGCCGGATCGCGGCCATGTCGGCGATGAAGAACAGCGAGAACGCGGCGTTCTCGTACACCGGACGGTTGACGAAATAGTCGTAGGTGTCCGGGTCGAGCAATCCACTCTCGAGCGCCAGCAAACGATGCTGGCGCGGATCGTAGTAATACGCACCACCGGGCACACCGAGCACGCGATCCGCCTTGACGTAGAGGTAGGCCTGAATCGGATACAGGCCGCCCGCCGACGGGAACTGGTATTTCACCTCACCGTCGAGTTGTCCTTGGGCCAGCGCTGCCAGCACGTGCGCGAAGGCCTGGGTGGCGATCGGTTGCCGATCGTATTGACGCACCGAGCGGTAATCGCTCAGACGCCGGGCGAAAGCCGGGTCTTGCGGCAGATCCAGCGCCAGCGCCGGCAGGGTTCGAACAAACTCACGGCGACCGCGCTGCTCAGCCTTGAACTGCGCACGCTGCTGGGGATCTTCGATGATGTCCTGCACGGGCTCCGGCGTCTGCTGCACGTTGCCGAGCAGTTCCTGACGCGCGCGGTTCTGGCGATACATGCCGAGCAAATGCAGCAACGTCGGCTGGGCCAGCAGTTGCGCCACGTGCGGGCGGAACTGCAAGGCACCGGACAAGGCGTTGCTGATCCGGACGATATCGATCGACGTTGCGCCGAGGTTCAGCAGGTTGGCGTTGGCGGCGATGGAATCGCGCTTGAGTACGCCCTGCACGATTTCCACCAGCCGCTGTTCCTGCGGGCCCTCGACTTCCAGCGCCGGCCCCTGCTGCTCGATCTGCTCAGGTTCGGGCAGGCGTTTCTTGTCGACCTTGCCGTTGGACGACAACGGCCAGGCCTCGACGAAGGTGAACGACGCCGGAATCATGTAGGCCGGCAGTTTGTCGCTCAGGTACGTGCTGAAATCGCTGGCCTGCAACGCCGGATCGGCCTTGAGTACATAACCCGCCAGGCGCTTCTCGCCCAGCGTGCTGCCGAGAATCCGCACCACCGCGCTCTGCACGCCGGGATGGCGATTGAGCGCGGCTTCGATCTCGCCCAGTTCGATGCGATAGCCCTGCACCTTGACCTGGTTGTCTTCGCGGCCGAGGAATTCGATGTTGCCGTCCGACAGCAAGCGCCCCAGGTCGCCGGTGCGGTACAGCCGCTCGCCAGTCAGTGGATGGGCGAAGAAACTGCCCGCGCTGAGTTTTTCATCGCGCCAGTAACCTTTCGCCAGACCGATACCACCGATGTACAGCTGCCCGGCGACCCAGGTCGGGCGCACTTGCAGCGCTTCGTCCAGCACATAGAAGCGCTGATGATCGAGGGCCTTGCCGTAGGGGATGCTGCGCCAGGCCGGGTCGACATGCTGCACCGGATAGCAGATCGACCAGATCGATGCTTCGGTGGCGCCGCCCAGGCTGATCAACTGCAAGTCCGGTTGCAAGGCCCAGGCCCGCTCGGGCAGGGTCAATGGAATCCAGTCGCCGGACAGCATCGCCACGCGCAGGCTGACGGGCAACGCACCACCCTCGCCCTCCGCGTACTCGATCAGCATGCCAAGCAACGCCGGCACTGAGTTCCACAGGCTGACTTGATGACGCTTGATCAATTGCAGCCAGTGCGCCGGATCGAGAGTCAGTTGCGGGTCGAGGATGACCACCGCAGCACCCACGGCCAGCGTGCCGAAGAAGTCATAGACCGAAAGATCGAAACTCAGCGACGAGATCGCCAATACGCGGTCGTTCGGGCCGACGGCAAAGCGCCGGTTGATGTCGAGCAGCGTGTTGACCGCACCGCGATGATCGATCACCACACCTTTCGGCTGACCGGTGGAGCCGGAGGTGTAGATCACGTAGGCGAGGTCGCTTTCGCTCACCTGCACCGGTTGCAGCGCCAGCACATCGTTTGAGACTGCATCCGTCACGGCAATGGCCGTGATCTGCGCCGGCCATTCGATTTGGTCGAGCAGCGCCGGTTGGGTCAGGGCCAGACTCGCCTCGGCCCGCTCCAGAATATGCCGCAATCGTTCCGCTGGCTGGGTCGGTTCGATCGGCAGGTAGGCACCGCCGGCATACAGAATCGCCAGGGTCGCAACCACTTGCTCCCAGCCGCGCTCCATCACCACCGCGACCAACCGGTTCGGCACCACGCCCTGCGCTTGCAGTCTTGCGCCGAGTTGCCGGGCCTCGTTGCGCAACTGTGCGTAGGTCAGCTGCCGTGCGCCGATCACCGCCAGTGCATCCGGCGTGGCGAGGGCCTGACGTTCGAACAATTCGTGCATCAGTGGCAGCGTTTGCTGATTGTCGACCGGCGCCGGCAACTGCGCCTGCGGCAACAGTCGAGGCGTGTTTGCGCCCCAGGCTGCCGGCTCGCAAAGGCTGTCGAGCAGCGCGTTATAGGCGACGAACATCTGCTCGATCATGCCTTGCGGGAACAGCTCGTCGATGCTGTCCCAGTTGAACAACAGGCGTCCTTCCAGCTCCAGCAAGGTGTGGTCGAGCCAAACCTGTGGGGTCTGGGTGATGCTGTGCATGTGTTTGGCATTCAACGCGTCAGCCAGGTTGAATTCGGCCAGTTCCGGCGCCGCCTCGGACAGCGTGCTGTTGAACACGATCGGCATCGCCGTCTGCTGCACACCCCGTGCCTGGGACAATTCGCGCAGCACCCGCACGCCGCTGACCACCGAATGGTCGATGTCGCGCCACAGCTGCGCCTGCACGGCGCGGGCCTTGTCGGTGAAACTGAGCGCCCCGTCGATACCGACTTCCAGCAGCACCAGCGAAGTGAAGTCGCCGATGATTTCATCGACATCCGGGTGCAACGGCATGCGGTTGAACAATGGCAGGCTCAGGGTGAAGCGCGGTGTGCGGCTCCACAGCGCCAGCACTTCGCTGAACGCAGTCAGGAGCATCACCGACGGCGTCACCGCAAACTGTTTGGCCACGGCTTTGAGTTGCGCCCACTGCGCCGCCGACATGTCGCGGTCACGGCGGGTAAAGTGCGGGTTGGCGATGCTTTCGGGCTGGCGCACCAGCGGCAGGTCCGGCGCCGGGGCCAGAGTGGTCACCCGTTCACGCCAGTAGCCCAGCGCCTGCTCGTAGCGGCGACCGTTACGCAGCTGTTGTTCGGCCAGCACGTAGTCGCGGAAAGTCAGGCCCGGCTCGGCCAGTTCCAGCACCGGATCGACGTAGAACGCCATCAGTTCGCGGGCGAGAATCTGCGTGCTCGCGGCGTCGACGATCAGCGCGTCGAGGCTGATGTGCAAATGGGTGATGCCGTCATCCAGCAACGACAGGCTGAACTCGAACAGCGGCCAGCAACTGGCATCCAGCACCTGATGGGACTGGCGTTCGCGGGTCGCTTCCAGCGTGCGCTGCGCCACATCGGCGGGTAAACCGCGCAGATCGCTGCGAGGCATGCGATAGGTCGGCACCTGCGCCAGCACTTGTTGCGTACCGTCGCTGAGGAAGATCACGCGCAGCATGTCGTGGCGCTGGATCATGCGGTTCAGCGCCAGCTCGAAACGTTCGGCGTCGAACCCGGGAATGCGCAGCTCTTCGTAGCCGTGAGCGCTGACACCGCCAAGGCTGACCGTGGTCTCGCGACCGAACCAGTACGCTTGCTGGATATCGGTCAGGGGGAACGGTTCATGTCGATTAGCACGATCCGGCCCGATCTGGATGAACGCTGGCTCGATGCTCTGATCATCACGCGAGACCTGCGCCGCCAGATCCATCAATACGGGCGTCTGGAACAGACTGCTCAGGGACAGTTGCGCGCCCATCCGCTGGTTGATCGCGTAGATCATCCGCGTCGCCAGCAGCGAGTGGCCACCGAGGTCGAAGAAGTTGTCGTGGATGCCCACTCGCTCGCACTTGAGCACCTCGGCCCAGATCTCGGCCATCTGCCGTTCAGTGTCGTTACGCGGCGCTTCGTAAGTCGCCCCGGCACTGCGTTCCGGCGCCGGCAGCGCTTGGCGGTCGAGCTTGCCGTTACGGGTCAGCGGCAGTTGCGAGAGCCGCACCCAGGCGCTCGGGATCATGTGTTCGGGCAACTGGCGTTGCAGTTCGCCACGCAAGAATTCACTCGTTGCGGTGCCGACCACGTAGGCCACCAGACGCTTGTCCCCGGCGACGTCTTCACGCAGCAGCACGGCGGCTTCCTGCACGCCGGGCTGCTGGTGCAACAGGCTGTCGATCTCGCCGAGTTCGATGCGAAAGCCGCGCAGTTTCACCTGTTGGTCGATGCGTCCCAGGTACTGCACGTTGCCGTCGGCCAGGAATTTCGCGAGGTCGCCGCTGCGGTACATCCGCGCGCCCGGCTCGGCACTGAACGGATCCGGCAGAAAGCGTTCGGCGGTCAGGTCCGGGCGGTTCAGATAGCCACGGGCCAGACAGGCGCCGGCGATGTGCAACTCGCCCGCGACGCCGACCGGAACCGGATTCAAGTGCTCGTCCAGCACGTACAGCCGCGCGTTGGCGATGGGCCGTCCGATGGGCGGCGCGTCCGGCCAGGAATCGGCCTCGTTGCACTCAAGGCTGAACTGGCTGACCACATGGGTTTCGGTCGGCCCGTACTGGTTGTGCAACTGAGCACCGCCCAGTCCACGAACAAACCCGCGCAGCTCGTCATTGATTTGCAAGGCTTCACCGGCGGTGATGATCTCGCAACCGCCGGCGGGCGTCGGCGCATCGGGCTCTGTCAGACCGGCGAGTTGCTGCAACACGGCGAACGGCAGGAACGCTCGCTGCACGCCTTCGGCCACCAGCGTCGGACGCAGCGCGGCAAGGTCCTTGCGGCTGGCTTCAGTCATCAGCAACAGGCTGCCTCCCTGGCAGAGCGTGCTGCAGATTTCCTGGAACGAGACGTCGAAGTTCAGCGAGGCGAATTGCAGCACACGCTGCGGTGCCGTGGCCTGATCGAGTTGCCAGGCAATCAGGTTGTCCAGCGCGCGACGGCTGTGGGCCACGCCTTTCGGGCGTCCGGTGGAGCCGGAGGTGTAGAGCACGTAGCCGAGGTGTTCCGGGCTTACCGTGACTTGCGGATCATCCGTTGGGAGTTGCGCCCATTGCGAGGTTTCAGTGTCCATACAGCAGATTTTCGCCTCGTTCGCCGGCAGCCCGGCCATCAGGCTTGATTGCGTCAGCAACAGGGTCGGCGCGGCATCGCTGAACATGAACGCCAGACGCTCGCTCGGGTAAGCCGGGTCGAACGGCACGTACGCCGCGCCGGCCTTGAGGATCGCCAACAGGCCGATGACCATGTGCGGCGAGCGCTCCAGACACAAACCGACGCGATGCTCGGGGCCGACGCCTTGTTCGATCAGGTAATGCGCGAGGCGATTGGCCGCGCGATTCAGTTCGCCATAGCTCAGTTGTTCGCGGTCGGCGAGCAGCGCCACGGCGTCGGGCGTTTGCCGGGCCAGGGCTTCAAAGCGCTCAACGCAACCGGGCAACGACGCGGTATTGCGCGCGGTGCGGTTCCAGTCATGAACGATTTGCTGGTGTTGCTCGGCGCTCAGCAGCTTGATCCCCGCCAGCGACTGTTGGCTGTCCTCGACCATTTGCGTCAGCACCCGACGCAGGTACTCGCCGAACTGCTCGACGGTGCGGCGCTCGAACAGGCCCGAGGCATATTCCAGACCACCGACGATCTGCCCGTCGCGCTCACTGAGCGCCAGTTGCAGATCGAACTTGGCCACCTGATGGCTGCTCTCGATCGGTGTAACGTCCAGCCCGCTCAGCAACAGGTCGGAATCCTGATCCTGCTCCCAGGCGAACAGCACCTGAAACAGCGGACTGTGGGCCAGACTGCGCGTCGGGTTGAGCAATTCCACCACTTGCTCGAACGGCAGGTCCTGATGCTCCTGAGCGTCCAGCGCCACTCGCCGCGCCTGTTGCAGCCATTGCGCCACCGACGGCGTACCTGACCGCGTCATGCGCAGCGCGAGGGTGTTGACGAAGAAACCGATCAGCCCTTCCAGCTCCTGCTGCGGACGGTTGGCCGATGGCACGCCGATCACCACATCGTTTTGTCCCGACAGGCGCGACAACAGCAGCGAAAAACCAGCCAGCAAATTCATGAACAGCGTGGTGCCTTGCTGCATGCCCAGGGCTTTCAATCGCACGGTCAACGCTTCGTCGAAGACCAATGGAACGAAGCCGCCGAGATAATCCTGCACGGGCGGACGCTTGTGATCGGTCGGCAGTTCCAGCAGCACCGGCGCGCCGGTGAGGGTTTCGCGCCAGTAACGACTCTGCTGCTCCAGCACCTCGCCGGACAGCCACTGCTTTTGCCACACCGCGTAATCCACGTACTGCACCGGCAATGGCGGCAGCGGATCGTCGCGATCCAGCAGCGCCGCTGCGTACAGTTGCCCAAGCTCTCGGGTGAGCACGCCCATCGACCAGCCATCCGAGATGATGTGATGTTGGGTCAGCAGCAACACATGGTCATCCGCCGCCAATCGCAGCAGGCTGACCCGCATCAACGGGCCATGGCTCAGGTCGAACGGTCGACTGCCCTCCTCGTCGATCAAGCGGGTCAGGCGCTCTTGCGCATCGAGGCCCTGCACGTCAGTCACCGTCAGCCGGATGCTGTGCGCTGGCGGCGACACCCGTTGACGCCCTTCCCCCTCAACGGCGATGAACGTCGTGCGCAGCGCAGCATGGCGCGCCACCAGCTGATTGAAGCTGCGTTCGAGTGCCGCCACGTCCAGCGCACCGCGCAGACGCAGGTTCAGCGGCATGTGATACGCCGCGTTGCCTCCCTCCATTTGTGCCAGAAACCACAGGCGTTGCTGGGCAGACGACAACGTTTGCGCGCCCACGCGTTCAAGGCTTGTGATCGCTGGACGAGCCGCAGCCTGACTGGCTTGCAGCCGTTCGGCGAACTGCGCCAGAACCGGTGCAGCAAACAACGTCGAAGGCGCGACTTCCAGCCCCAGCGAATGACGAACCTGCGCCAGCACGCGCATCACCAGCAGCGAGTGACCGCCGAGGGCGAAGAACTGATCCTGTCGCCCGACCCGCTCGACGCCGAGCACGTCGGCCCAGATCGCGGCGAGCGCAGTTTCCAGCGATCCTTGGGGCGCCTGGTATTCCTGCTGATCAAACGCCTCGACGTCCGGCGCCGGCAGACCGGGCCGATCAACCTTGCCGTTGGCGGTCAGCGGCAGCTTGTCGAGCCGCACGAACGCGGTCGGCACCATGTAGTCCGGCAGGCTTTTGTGCAGCTGTTCACGCAGTGAACGCGGGCTCAGCGCTGTGTCTGGCTTTTCGCAGTAATAGGCAACCAGCCGTGGTTCACCGGGACTGTCCTGGCGCAGCAGCACTACGCTGTCGCGCACGCCCGGAATATCCGCCAGTCGCGTTTCGATTTCCCCCAGCTCCAGACGCAGGCCACGCAACTTGGCCTGGGAATCGTTGCGGCCGAGGAATTCCAGATGCCCGTCGGCCCGATACCGCGCCATATCCCCGGTGCGGTAAAGGCGTTCGCCCGCCACGAATGGACTGTCGATGAAGCGTTCGGCAGTCAGTTGCGGCCGGTTCAGATAACCGCGCGCCACGCCGACGCCGCCGATGTACAGCTCGCCCGCAACGCCCTCGGCAACCGGTGTGCCGTCAGCGTCGAGCAGATAAATCCGGGTGTTGGGCAGTGCCCGGCCGATAGGCAGCACCGCGTCGATCTGGCTGTTTTCGGTGAATTCAAAGCAGGTGCTGTCGATGCTCGCTTCGGTCACGCCATAGGCCTGGACGATCTGCACCCGATCACCGCAAAGCCTGCGCAATTGCCGCGCGCTGTGGGCGGTCCAGATGTCGGAGCCGCAGATCACGGTGCGCAGGAACGACAAGTCATGGCCGGTCTCTTCGACCCACGCCAGCAGCGGATTGAGCAGTGCCGGCACGAAGTCGGCAAAGCCGATCTGCGCCTCGCGCATCAGGCGATACAGGGCCGGAGGATCCATCAGAGTGTCCCGTGGGCAGAGCACCAGCGTGCCGCCAAAACCCAGCGAACGGATCAGGTCCGCGCTGAACACGTCGAAGGAAAAACCGGCCATTTGCAGGTGGTTGATCGGGCCGGCCAAGCCATAGAGCTGCGCCCAATCGGCGCTCACGGCGACCAGCCCGCGATGCTCGACCATCACGCCTTTCGGGGTGCCGGTGGAACCGGAGGTGTAGATCACGTAAGCCAGGTGTCGGGATGTCAGGCCGATAGCGTGAGGATCGAGGTTGTCTGCCGGGAGCGAAGACCAATCGGAGGCGTCGGCCAGATCCAATATCGCGGGGGCAGTCGCCGACTGTTCGAGCGCCGCCCGCAATGCCTCGCGCGCCAAGCCATGGGTCAGCACCACCGGCGGTGCGCTGTCGGCCAGCATGTGCGCCAGCCGCGCCTGCGGATATGCCGGGTCCAGCGGCACATAGGCGCCGCCGGCCTTGAGCACGGCGAGTACGCCGACCAACATCTCCAGCGAACGCTCCAGACACAGCCCGACTCGCACGTCCGGTCCGACCCCAAGGTTGCGCAAGTGATGGGCCAGCCGATTGGCGCGGGTGTTCAGTTCACGGTAACCGAGCGCTTGCTCCTGCCAGCGTGCAGCGATGGCCTCGGGGTTGCGCAGCACCTGCGCCTCAAACAGACCGTGCACGCACAGGTCTGCATCGAACGGTTTCAACGAGGAAAAGTCGGGCTGCGCGGGATTCGTCCCACGCAAGGAAGTGTTGTCGAGCATCGGAGATACCGTCCGTGACTACATTATTTTTGTGATCAGGCAGAGACAGCACGCGCCCTGCCGGTCAGGCCCCGGCATCAGGTGCCGGCACGGTCATTCGAATTCAGGAGGATGGCGCGGCGCGCGCGTGCAGACTCGCGTTGAACGCGGGCACACGCAGAAAATCGGGGGGAGACAGGCTGGAGAAGAACGCCGCCGCGCGGTCGGCGCAGGCAACTGGAAAGTGGGCCGAATCATTGGCGACAGATGTCGCCCCGTTCATTGCATCGACAATTGCAAACCGCGTGACCAATTGAAACCTCGACTTCCATTTGAGGGTCAACGACGAGGAACAACCTGCGCGGGGATGACAGCGCCAGGGTGGTCCCGATCGGCTGCGACTGCCGGGTCTGTAGACACACGGCAATCTTCTGGCGCCGGGTTTATGACCCGAAGCGCCGGCGGATAATAACCACGTTTTTTGCTGGTGAGGCAAACAAAATGTAGGAATTCGACGAAATAAATATCAGCTGTTTCCTACACCCTTGTGACGATGGCAAAGAGACAGGAATGTCAAAAATGCTCGAACACCGCCCCACCGTTTCGCCCATGCAACGGGCCTCGAAACCCGCGCAGAGTCTTGACCGGCCAGTGAAAAAACCACCGCGCGACGTGTTGCAATCACCCAGCGCTAACAAACGCTAACAACGCATAACTGGCAGTCATTCGGCCGTGAAGGCAGGCTTGAATCTCACCGCTGAACGCCAGGCCACCTGCGAACCTTTTCGGTCGCCTCGCTCAGTCGAACGATGGTTTTGCGAGGGATTCGACCATGGCTGAAGGTTATCGCAACAATTGCCTGCGCGAGGCTGACCGGCTCGGCAATGACGAACTGTATGCCTTGGTCGCGGGTGCCGTCAGCCATGGCCGGGGGGAGGCGCAACAACTGTTCGCGACGGTGACGCCGTTACTCATCGCCTTTTACGAGGGACAGGCGCAGGCCGGGCGGATCCGTCGTGAAGACACCGGCAACCTCGTCCAGCAAGCTTTCAGGATGCTCTATCAGGAACAGGCCGCCCATGACCCGAGCTTTCCGTTTCGCGCCTGGCTGATCGAGATCGCGCGCTCGACTCTGCTCAACAATCCGGGCCATCGCGGCACTGACGCCGTGGCCACGGCCGACGCTTTAGCGGGTGCGCCCATACGCGAATGCCATGAAGCCACACGGGCAACGTGAACCGCCCTTCTCGCTGTGCAATGCTCTTCAGGGAATGCCCATGATTGATATCGAAAAAACCCTCTACTCCGCGCATACCCACACCACAGGAGGTCGCGAGGGCACAGGGCGCAGTCAGGATGGCCGACTGGATCTCAAGCTTTCTCCACCGGGCGCACCCGGCAGCGGAACCAACCCCGAGCAATTGTTTGCCGTGTGCTGGTCGGCCTGTTTTCTGGGCTCACTGCGCCATGCCTGCAACGCGCGCAAGATCGGTTTTCCGGCAACGGCCGGAGTCGATGCTCAAATCGATCTGGTCCATGGGGAGCAGGGTTTTTTCCTGCAGGCGAGACTGGCGGTGTCACTGCCGGAGATCGAGCCTGAGGTGGCGCAACAACTGATCGACGCGGCGCACCAGAATTGCCCTTACTCCAAGGCCACGCGCAACAACATCAAGGTCAGCATCACCCTCGCCTGATCCGCCTTTTGCCCACAGCAAAACGCCCAGTCTTCCAACCACACCTTCGTACTATCCGGCGACACCATGGTGCAATAGATCGCGCCCGGGGCTTTTGATGTGATGGCGGGAAACCGACAAAAGCCAGGAGTTGCGCATGAACAAGCTGACGACTGCCGCGGGCGCGCCCGTGGTTGATAACAACAACGTACAGACCGCCGGCCCGAGAGGCCCGATGCTGTTGCAGGACGTTTGGTTGCTGGAAAAACTTGCGCACTTCGATCGCGAAGTCATTCCTGAGCGGCGCATGCACGCCAAGGGTTCGGGTGCGTTTGGCACTTTCACCGTCACCCACGACATCACCCGTTTCACCAAGGCCAAAGTGTTTTCCTGCGTGGGCAAGACCACCGATGTGTTCGTGCGCTTCTCGACCGTGGCCGGCGAACGTGGCGCGGCGGATGCCGAGCGCGACATCCGTGGATTCGCCATCAAGTTCTATACCGAGCAAGGCAACTGGGACCTGGTGGGCAACAACACGCCGGTGTTCTTTCTGCGCGATCCGTTGAAATTCCCCGACCTCAACCATGCGGTCAAACGCGACCCGCGCACCAACCTGCGCAGCGCCCGCAACAACTGGGATTTCTGGACACTGCTGCCCGAGGCGCTGCATCAGGTCACGATCGTCATGAGCGACCGCGGACTGCCGCGCACCTATCGCCATATGCACGGTTTCGGCAGCCATACCTTCAGTTTCATCAGCCCGGCGAACGAGCGTTTCTGGGTGAAATTCACCTGGAAGACCCAGCAAGGCATTGAAAACCTCACCGACCAACAAGCCGCAACCCTGATCGGCGATGACCGCGAAAGCGCCCAGCGCGACCTGTACAACGCGATCGAGGAAGGTCACTTCCCGCAATGGAAGCTCTACGTGCAAGTGATGCCGGAGCTGGATGCCGAGACTTATCCGATCAACCCGTTCGACCTGACCAAAGTCTGGCCCCACGCGGATTACCCGCTGATCGAAGTCGGTGTGCTCGAACTCAACCGCAACCCCGACAACTACTTTGCCGACGTCGAACAGGCAGCCTTCAACCCGGCCAACGTGGTGCCCGGCATCAGCTTCTCGCCGGACAAAATGCTTCAGGCACGACTGTTCTCCTACGGCGATGCACAGCGCTATCGCGTCGGCGTCAATCATCATCAGATCCCGGTGAATGCGCCGCGCTGCCCGGTCAACAGCTATCACCGGGACGGCCAGATGCGCACCGATGCGAACGCGGGCAGCACAATCGGCTACGAGCCCAACAGCTACGGCCAGTGGGCCGAGCAACCGGATTTCAGTGAGCCACCGCTGGCCCTCAAAGGCAGTGCCGGACACTGGAATCATCGCGAGGACGACGATTACTTCTCGCAACCGGGTGCGCTGTTCCGGGCCATGTCGCCCGCCCGGCAACAGGTCTTGTTTGAGAACACGGCGCGCTCGATCCATGGCGCCAGCGCCCAGACCCGACAACGCCACATCGATAACTGCACCCGTGCCGATCCGGCGTACGGTGCAGGTGTTGCGCAGGCCATCGAAGCGCTGGGCTGATCCGCAATGATGCAAGCAGGGCCGGCAGGATTGATCCTGCTGGCCCTGCTGCCGTTGTCAGTCCTCTACGATGCTTTTCGCTTCAAGAAACGCTTCCAGCCCCGACACCCCGACCGGCTCCATGATCACCCCTGCATGCCCCACAGACCGGACCAGCTCGTAGTTCTCCAGCACCTGCGCTGCGTTGGCGAAGGACTGCGACGCGTACTGGCTGACCCATTGCGCACGGGCCAACGGTGCGCCGTATTTCTCGATGGCGGTGTCGCGTATTTCGTCGGTGCTCTCCAGTACCGCCGCCTGAAGGCGCTTGAGCATGTCGATACGCTCGGCTTTGGAGGTACGCCCCATCGTGTTTTGCGCACGCTGGGCGGCGGCGATGGCTTGCCTGGCGTCGTCTCGGTTGGCCAGGGTGACGGTGCCGATGACAGATTCCGTTGCCGGGTTGATGCATTCGATCGTTTCGCGGCCCTGAACGGGCACGAACACGCCATCGATGTAGCTGTGCTTGATAGTCCACATGTCGATATTCCCAAAGGGTTGAAACAGCAACGCCCGGAAAATCCGGGCGCTGGTCAGGGCGACGGCTCAGTCGGGTAATGATTCACGGCTGAAGGCTTGCACCTCCTGCACCAGGCCGCGAGCGGCCATTTCCACCAGTTGCCGGCCCTTTTCCGGCGAAGCCTGCGCCGGGTCCGAGCCCATTCGGCCGTCCGGGTGACGGGCGCGAAAATCCGCCGCCTCACGGATCGGTCCCCAATTGGCGATCTGCGGCGAATAGTCCGCCGACTTGATGGAATCGGGGTATGCCCACTGGGTCACGGCGATTTCCGAAGGCGTGGCATGAATGCCGTGGCCGGTCGGGAACTGCTCACGGGCCAGCTCGTTAACTCCTTCCAGGTCCCACCAGTTGCACAGCTTCAGGGCGAACCCGGCTTTGCGGCGGGCGAAACTCGCTTCAGCGTACAGCTCCGAAAACGCGGCTTCGATTGACGCGATGTTGCCGCCGTGGCCATTGAGGAAAAAGATCTTTTCAAAGCCGTGGGCGGCCAGCGAACGAGTCCAGTCGGCGATAGCAGCGATGAAGGTCGAAGGCCTGAGCGAAATGGTGCCGGGGAAACCGAGGTGATGCTGCGCCATGCCGATGTTGAAAGTCGGGGCGATCAGGAGGTCGGTGTTCTTCTGCGCTTCATGGGCGATGATTTCCGGGCACATCCAGTCGGTGCCCAGCAGGCCGGTCGGCCCGTGCTGTTCGTTGGAACCGATCGGGATGACGATGGTGCGGCTGCGTTCGAGAAATTGCGCTATTTCGGACCAGGTCGATAGGTATAAAAGCATCAGGATTCTCACTCTTCGAAGGTTCCTCGCGGAACGAGGCTGGGTGTTCAATGCACCTGCAACAGCAGCGTCATTGATACCACCCGCCTCCCTTCAACGACAGAATACGAAGGTATCGGAATCGTAAAAACACCCTAATCGCGGACGAGAAATTCGCGGGGCGATTCGCCCATCACCCGTCTGAACATTGCGCTGAATGCACTCTGGCTGGCGTAGCCCAGATCCCGGGCAATCAGCCCGACGGACTGCCCCTTGTCGAGCCGGTCGATGGCGGTCGCCAGCCGCACCTGCTGCAGCCAGTGGCGAAAATTCAGGCCTGTCTCATTGACGAACAAGCGAATCAGCGTGCGCGAACTGGCGCCGACCCGGTCTGCCCAATAGCCGATCGAATGGTCTTGTCCGGGGTCCTGCAGAATCGCCTCGCAGACCGTGACCAGTCGCCGGTCGAGCGGCCACGGCACTTCGATCGGCAACGTCCGCGCCGCCTGCAACTCATTGATTATCAGCGCCACGATGTGCGCGTTGCGCCCCTCCTGCGGATACTCGATCGGCTGCTCGGCCAGGGCCAGAATCAACTCGCGCAGCAGTCCGGGGATCTCCAGCACTTTGCAGTGAGGGCCCAGCCCGGCGCAGACCTGCGGGTCGATGTAGATCGAGCGCATTTTGACGGCGCTCAGCATCAACTGATCGTGGATCATTCCGGGCGGAATCCACAGCGCCCGCTTCGGCGGCAGGATCCACAACCCTCGTTCGGTGGCTACCCGCATCACGCCGTTCGAGGCATACAGCAACTGCCCGTGTCGATGTACATGCGGTTCGTTGTACTCGCCGGTGGCCTGATCGCGCACCAGCACGGTCATTACGCGCGGCACATCCTGATAGTCGGGATAACGTTCGCTGCGCGGCGCGGATTCTCGCTTTGCGACGACCTTGCGCACCTCTTGTTTCATCGAGTGTTTTCTCCTGAAAACAGACGTTGATCGTGGTAAAGCGGCGATTGTCACTTTGGCGACAAATCCTGGCATTTGCCATGGCCGGCCCATTGTTAGCCTTGCGCTCATTGTTCATCAATGAGGCCTTTCCCATGGCAATCACCCGCAATCTCTCCGGCCACCAGCAGAGCGTCACGGCGGTGATCGGCCTGCTGATCCTGTCCATCGCCCTGCGTCCGCCGATCATCTCGGTGGGCCCGATTCTGCTGTTGATCCAGCAGCACTTCCAGTTGAGCTACACCCAGGCCGCGCTGCTGACCTCGATTCCCGACGTGTGCATGGGCGTGTTCGCGTTGCTGGTTCCGAGCCTGGCCCGACGTTTCGGGATTGATCGCAGTGTCGTCGTCGCGCTGGCACTGTTGGGCGCTTCCACCTTGCTGCGGGCGATCTCGCCAAACGCATTGTTCCTGCTCGGCAGTACGTTCTTCGCCAGCATCGGTATTGCCGTCGCCGGCGCAATGACCGGTGCGTGGATCAAGACCCACTTTGCGCAACGGCCGGCGCTGTTCATGGGCATTTATGCCGGCGGCCTGAGTCTGGGCGCGACCCTCGCGGCGGTGCTCAGTGCGCCGATTGCCGAGCTGGCGCAGGACTGGCGGGTCAGCGCCGGAGTCTGGAGCGTGCTGTGCCTCACCGCCATCGTCAGTTGGGTGTGGATGGCACGGCGTTTTGCGACACCGGCGCCAGCGGTGAAATCGCCGTCGAACCCGAGCAAACGCCTGCCATGGGGCAAGCTGCAGGCGTGGCTGATCGCGTTGAACTTCGGTGCCGGTCAATTCGTGGTCTACGCCCTCTTCGCCTGGATGGCGCCTGCCTCGGTGGAAGCGGCCACGTCGAGTATTTCCCCTGGCATCCTGCTGGGCATTTTTACGGCGGTGTTCGCCGTCGCCAGCGTGGGTGCGGGACTGATTCCGGGCAAGGCCCACGACCGGCGCGGTTTGCTCGGGTTGTCGGCGTTGCTGGCCCTGCTCGGGGTGGGCGGCATGGCGTTCCTGCCGGCGTACTGGCCGATGCTGTACGTGGTGCTCGCGGCCATCGGGTTGGGCATGGGTTTCACCGTGGCCATGACCTTGCCGCTGGATCACGCCAGCACCAGCGAACAGGCCGGATTGTGGACGGTGTTCATGTTGTTCATCGGTTACCTGATTGCCGCGCTCGGGCCGCTGTTGTTCGGTGCCCTGCGCGGATACGCCGGGCACTATGGCCCGGCGTACACCTTGCTGTTCGCGGTACTGCTGTTGATGCTCGGCATCACCCCGCTGCTCAGACTGGCACCGGCAAGATCGCCGCAGGTGTCCGCTGCCTGAGCGCGAAGTGACAGACCTGCGACGCGCCTCGGCACGTCGCAGGGTTTCAGTTGGCCGCCGCGGCTTTTTCAATCAATCGGGCCACTGGCGCCGGGTTCGACACCATCACCACGTGAGAGCCGCCCTTCACCACCTCGACCGCCCTGGCATCTGCACGCTTGGCCATGAACGCCATCGCCTGGGGCGGGATGTTCTTGTCCTTGTCGCCGTAGATGTACCACGACGGAATATGCTTCCAGGCCGGCGTTCCGGCCTGTTCGTTCAGCGCCGCTTCGGTCACCGGGCGTTGGGTCGCGGCCATCAGGGCCGCTTGTGCAGCCGGCACGTCGGCGGCGAACTGGTCGTGGAATTTGCTCTGCTGGATGTACAAGTCCTTGCCGCCATCGGCCAGCGCAACGGGTGGCGCCAGCGTTGGCCCGAGGGTGCTGCCGGGAAACTTGCCGGCGAGTCCTGCGACGGTCTCACCCGTTTCGGGGGCGAAGGCGCTGACGTACACCAGTGCTTTGACATTGGCATGATCGTTGGCTGCCTCACTGATGACGTTGCCGCCATAGGAGTGACCAACCAGCACCACCGGCGACTGGATGCTGCTCAGCAATGCCGATACCGCTGCGCCATCGCTCTTGACGCCGCGCAACGGATTGGCGGCGGCGATCACCGTGTAGCCGTCCTTCTCGAGAATTTTCGCCACGCCATTCCAGCTCGACGCGTCGGCAAACGCACCGTGCACCAGCACGACCGTGGGTTTGGCGGTTTGGGCGAAGGCATTGGCGCCCAGGCACAGGCCGGCAGCGATGCTGAGTGCAGTCAGTGTTTTTTTCATGTGGATGTTCCTCGTATGACAGATTCAGGGGGCGTATCGGGTGAAGACAAAATCGTGGTTCTGCACCCGCGCCTGATGGCAGGCAAAGCAGGTCTGGTGCTGGGCTTCATCGGCGGGTTTGCCGTTGATGAACCGGCCGAATCCCCAGCCACCGGTCGAGGCGTATTGGCGCGAGTCCTTGACCATCACCTGAACGGTGGTGGCCGCCCCCGGAATCGAGGCTGGCTCGAATTCCGGCGACTGCACGTGCTTCCACGCCAGCTTCACCAGCACCGTGCCCTCGGGAAACGGCAGCGTCTTGCCCTGGTAAGCCTTGATCGCCCGGTCATTGCCCAGTACCGCGCGCAGTTCATTCAGCGGCGCGGCTTCCTGTGCCGGAGCAATCAGTGCCCACTGGCGGTAGTTTTTCGGCAGCTTCACGCCGTAGATCGGCGACGCTTCGCCGTCATCGGCCTGGCCCAAAGCGACACCGGCAGCCGCCAGTGCCGCGAGCGCAATGGCCGCTGGCAGCACGGCCCAATGGTTGAGTTTCATCGTCGGATCCCCTTTAGCCAGCGATCAGAGATGATCGGCATCGATCACCGCCTGAGCGAACGCCTGCGGCGCTTCTTGTGGCAGGTTGTGGCCGATGCCGCCGCTGATCAGCCGGTATTCGTACTTGCCAGTGAAGCGTTTGGCGTAGGCCTCGGCCGGTGGGTGCGGCGCGCCATTGGCGTCGCCTTCGAGGGTGATGGTCGGCACGCCGATCGAGGGGAATGCCGCCAGTTTTTTCTCCAGCGGATCGTATTGCGCCTCCCCTTTGATCAGCCCCAGGCGCCAGCGATAGTTGAAGATCGACACGGCGACGTGATCCGGATTCTGCAACGCGGCGGCACTGCGGTCGTAGGTGGCGTCGTCGAAGTTCCATTTCGGCGAGGCCAGCTGCCAGATCAGTCTGGCGAAGTCATGGGTGTTTTTTTCGTAGCCCAGGCGGCCGCGCTCGGTCGCAAAGTAGAACTGATACCACCACTGCAACTCCGCCGCCGGCGGCAGCGGCGTCTTGCCGGCGTCCTGGCTGCCGATCAGGTAACCGCTCACCGCCACCAGCGCTTTCACCCGTTCGGGCCAGAGCGCGGCGACGATGTCGGCGGTGCGCGCGCCCCAGTCATAACCGCCGAGCACGGCCTGCTTGATCTTCAGTGCGTCCATGAAGTCGATCAGATCCTTCGCCAGCGCCGCCGGCTGACCGTTGCGCACGGTTTTGGCAGACAGGAAACGTGTGTCTCCATAGCCGCGCGCGTAAGGAATCAGCACCCGATAACCCTTCTGCGCCAGTGCCGGTGCCACGTCGGTGTAGCTGTGAATATCGTATGGCCAGCCGTGCAGCAGGATGACCACCGGACCGTCGGCGGGCCCGACTTCGGCGTAGGACACGTCCAGCAATCCGGCCTTGACGTGTTTCAGCGCGCCGAAGGATACGTTGGTGCCGGCGGTAATGGCGTCGATCTTGCCGGCGGGCACTTCGGTGGCGCTGGCGTATGCCGAGGCAATGCCCAGCGCAAGCGCCAGCATCGAAACGGTGAGCAAGCGCCGGGATGGGGTTAGAGCATTAGAGTCAGTCATGCCGAGTCTCCCTCGTGAACCGCCGGGCGGCGGTTCCGTTCTTTGGTTTGAAGGGCTTGCGGATTGAAGGGTTAGCGCGCTGCCTGCGCAGCGGTTTTCTGCGCAGCCGCACGCAGTGGCCGGAAGGCTTCGCGCAGTTCTTCGCTGAACAGTTGCGGTTGTTCCCATGCCGCGAAGTGCCCGCCCTTGCTGACTTCGCTGAAGTAGGCCAGCGAGGGATAGGCGCGCTGCGACCAGACTTTCGGCGCACGGTAGATTTCGTGGGGGAATACGGTGATCGCCACCGGCACCTTGATGTCCGCGGTCTTCTGCGCGGCGGCGCTGAAGTTATTGTTGTTGTTCTCCCAGTAGAAACGGGAGGACGACGCCCCGCTGTCGGTCAGCCAGTACAGGCTGATGTCATCGAGCATTTCATCGCGGCTCAGGACCTTCTCGGGCTGACCGTCGCTGTCGGTCCACGCGGCGAATTTTTCATACATCCACGCTGCCGTGCCGGCGGGCGAGTCGGCCAGCAGATAGCCGATGGTCTGCGGCCGGGTCACCATCATTGCGCCGTAAGCGGCGTTGCGGCCGAAGAACTGGCTGAGCGAATTGAAGGCCGTGACCTCCGGTGCGGTCAGTCCCGCTGGAGCCGGATCACCGCTGTTGATCGGTTTGACCAGTTCCGGCGGCACGGTGGCCGGCATGTTCAGGTGGATGCCCAGCAAGCCGGGCGGCGCCAGGCGGCCCAGCGCATCGGAAATCACCGAACCATGATCGCCACCCTGGGACACGTAATGGCTGTAGCCCAGACGTTGCATCAACACATCCCAGGCCTTCGCCACCCGGTCAGGCCCCCAGCCGAGTTCGGTCGGCTTGCCGGAAAAACCATGGCCGGGAATCGACGGGATCACCACATCGAACGAGTCCTCGACCTTGCCACCGTAGGCCACGGGATCGGTCAGCGGACCGATGGTCTTGAGGAACTCGAACTGCGAACCCGGCCAGCCGTGGGTGAGGATCAGCGGCATCGCATTGGGATTGCGCGAGCGCACATGAATGAACTGGATATCGACGCCGTCGATGGTGGTCACGAATTCCGGCAAGGCGTTGAGCTTCGCTTCGGCCTTGCGCCAGTCATAGCCATTGCCCCAGTACTTGACCAGTGCCTGGACCTGCGCCAGTTGCACACCCTGGGACACGTCGTTGACCGTTTCCTTGTCCGGCCAGCGGGTGTCGGCAATGCGTTTGCGCAAGTCGCTCAACTTCGCTTCGTCGACATGCACGGTGTACGGGCGAATGGCTTGCGATGAATCCGCGGCCGGCGTCGTGGCCCAGGCGCCGCTGCTGCCAGCGAGTACGGCAAGGCCGAGCGCGCCGCCCCTGATGGATGACGCCAGGCAATGGCGCCAGGTGAGACCGGACAGAACCGCAACCATGATGGATCTCCTTGTAGTCATTATTCGAAAGGCATCGCCAATCGGATCAGACCACCGCGCTGGCATCGGGACGATTACACGATGGTGTCGGTCGATACCTTGGTATGACGCGCTGGCCTGGCGCGCAAAATCGCGCTCGAATTCAGCAGCGGTTAACGGGCAGAATGCGGCGGGGAAACGGCCCATTTGAATGACAGAGCGGAACAAGGATTGCGGATGCGTGGGGAAACAGCGCTCGAACGCCTGAGCACTACGCCATCGACCACTTCGCAATGGTGGGTGATCGGGCTGTGCATGCTGTTCAACGTGATCGACGGACTCGACGTGATGGCCATGGCCTTCACCGCCAGCCGGGTTGCGGCGGAGTGGGCGTTGAACGGCGCGCAACTGGGCCTGTTGTTGAGCGCAAGCCTGGTCGGGATGGCGCTCGGTTCGTTGCTGGCTGCGCCCAGGGCCGACCGCTTCGGGCGCAGACCTTTATTGCTTGCCGGCCTGCTGCTCAGTGGCCTGGGTATGTTGCTGTCGTTCTGGAGTCCGGATCATCACGTGCTGATGTTCCTGCGTCTGCTGACCGGCATCGGCACTGGGGCGGTGCTGGTCGGCGCGAACGTGCTGACGTTCGAACACGCCAGCCCGCAGCGGCGCAATCTGGCCGTCGCGTTGCAATCTCTCGCCTTCGCCATGGGCGCCAGTCTGGGCGGTGTGCTGGCGCATGGACTGAATGACTTGATGGGCTGGCGGTATGTCTTTCTCGCCGGGGGCTGCATCACGCTGGCGGCGGCGTTGGCCGGTGTCTTTTGGCTGCGAGAGTCGCCGTCATTTCTGGCACTTGAACACCGCGCGCCAATTCCTCCTCTATCGCCTGACGACGTCAGCCAGCCGTTTTCACCCGGTCAGTGGCAACAGACTCTGTCGCTGGCACTGGCACTCTTTCTGTTGATGTTCTGCTTTTACTTCGTGATGAGCTGGACGCCGGCCCTGTTGGTCGACAATGGCTTTACCGACCAGCAAGGCGCCCGGATCGGGATGCTGTTGGCGCTGGGTGGCATGCTCGGCGCCCTGTTTCTGGGTCTGGCAGCCAATCGTTTCGGCTGCCGACGTTTGTTGTCGGGTTTTCTGCTGCTTGACGCAGCACTGCTGCCGCTGATGGTGCCGGCCTCGCACGTCCCCGGTCTGGCGGCACTCGTGGCGGTCACGCTGGGGCTGATGCTCAATGGTGCAGTCGCGGCTCTGTTTGTCCTGGCCCCTCAAGCGTTCTGCACGTCGGTTCGCACGACCGGCGTCGGTGTGGTGCTGGCGATGGGGCGTCTGGGGGCGATCATTTCGCCGGTGGTCGCCGGGTTTCTGCTGGATGCCGGATGGACCGCACAACACCTGTTCATGTTTTTCGCCGCTAGCCAGGTGTTGGCGGTCCTGCTGATCCGGCGTGGCACTAGGGAACGATGATCAACTTGCCCGTCGTGTTGCGCGACTCGATATCGCGATGGGCCTGTTGCGCATCATCCAGTGAATAACGCTTGCCGATCACGGCTTTCAGTTTGCCGGCACTGACCCACGCGAACAGTTGCCGGGATTTTTCCAGCAGCACCTCGCGGTTGCGCACGTAGTGCATGACCGAGGGATACGTCAGCTTGATGCTGCGCGGCATGCTGAAGATATCGATCGGCGGTGTCGGGTTCATGAACGGTCCGTACAAGGCCAGTGTGCCGAAGTAGTCCAACATCTCCAGCGAGTCGGCGAAACCTTCCGCGCCCGTGCCGTCGTACACCACATTCACCCGCTGGCCGTCGGTCAGGCGCAGGACCTGTCCGGCAATGTTTTGCGCCCGCCCGATCACCACATAGTCCGCCCCCGCCGCGAGTACCGCCTCGACCTTGTCGGCATGAGAAACCCGGCCTATGACCTTGCCGCCCAGCAGTTTGATCAGTTGGGTCAGCATCAACCCCACGCCCCCGGCCGCCGCATGCACGAAGGCTACGTCGCCCGGCTGGATCGCATGCACCTTGTCCACCAGATTGCTGGCGGTCAGGCCTTGCATCATCAGGCTGGCGGCGGTGGTGAAGTCGATCTCGTCCGGCAACGGCACCAACTGGCTGACCGGGGCGATCACCTGTTCAGCGTAGCTGCCCGGCACGTAATGCCAGGCCACGCGGTCACCGACACTGAACTCCGTCACCTGCGGGCCGGTGGCCAGAACGATGCCGGCGCCTTCTGCGCCCAGTGTCAGCGGCAGTTCCCAGGCAGCGCCGAGCCCGCGTCGGGCACCGGTGTCCATGAAATTGATACCCGCCGCCATGACCTTGACCAGGACCTGTCCGGGCCCCGGTTCTGCCAGTTGAATGTCTTTCACCATCAAGACTTCAGGCCCGCCGAAGGCCTCGATTACCACTGCTTTCATAATGTTCTGCCCTGTCAAAGGGACGGCCTGTCCTGCTGCCTTTGCGGTGGCAGGAGTGCGGACGTCACATCGTTTTCATTCAATCGTCGGAGGACGTTGAAACCAGGGCCAAGACTGCGCGGCGGATGTATCCTCGCGGTTTCTCGAACAGGCTGATTTGCATGTTTGTATGGCTCGAGGGGCCGTAGATACAGTGGCTTACAAAAGTGCCACTGTGATGTCCGTCGCAGCGTGCGATGGCGGCCGATATTCGCGACGGGCGACACCAAAGTATGATGGGCGCGCGCCATCCGAAGGCGCATCTTTGTTCAACGGTGACTGCACACAACGAGAATCGGTATGACGAACGAGCAGGAGCGCGTCATCGAGGACGCTTCAGGCCGCGCGGATGACGCGGTCATGCCAGCGCCGGGGGTCGAAGCCATCATCGACAGCATCCCGGCCATGGTCGCCTTCATGACGCCTTCCGGTGAGCTGGAACAGGTCAACCGGCAAATCATGGACTACATCGGCGCCCCGCTCCACGAACTGAAAAAATGGCAGACCAGCGAAACCGTGCACCCGGACGACCTGCCCTCGGTCATCGCCGCGTGGATGCATTCAGTCGGCACCGGCACACCCTATGAGAACGAGCATCGCATCCGTCGCGCCGACGGTGTCTATCGCTGGTTCCATGTGCGCGGCCTGCCGATCAGAGACAGCGAAGGTGCCATTACGCGCTGGTGTGTGCTGCAGGTCGATATCGATGAACGCCGGCGGGACAAGATCTTGATCGCCAGTGCCCTCGCCGAAGTCAGCGCTTCGGAAGAACGTCTGCGCGGGATCATCGATGCCGTTCCCGGTTTTGTCTGGAGCGCTTCGCCTGAAGGCAGCGTCGGTTTCGTCAATCAACGCTGGTGCGACTACACCGGCATGTCCCTCGAACAGGCTTGCGGCCATGGCTGGACGGCGTCCATCCACCCGGACGATGCGCCGGGGCTGGCGGTTTACTGGCAAACGATTCTGCAATCGGGCAACGCCGGTGAGTACGAGGCCCGCCTGAAGCGCTTCGACGGGATTTACCGCTGGTTTCTGATCCGCGCCGTGCCACAGCGCGATGACACCGGGCAGGTCGTGCGCTGGTACGGCGAGAACACCGACATCGAAGACCGCAAACGGGCGGAAGTCTTTCTGGCCAAGGCCCAGCGCCTGAGCGCCACCGGTACGTTTTCCTGGCGGGTGAGCACCGACGAGATCACCTGGTCGGACGAGGTCTACCGCATCCTTGAACTGGACCCGGACACCCCGCCCGGCTTCGATGCGATCTATCGCCGCGTGCACCCGGACGACATTTCCAGCCATCGGGAAATGATCAAGCGCCAGCGCCGCAAGGGGCGTGACTTCGAACATGAGCACCGGCTGCTGATGCCCGACGGTACGGTGAAATACGTGCGGCTGGTGGCGCACTCGATCCCCCACGCACCGGACGGTTTCGAATACATCGCCGCGCTGCAGGACATCACCCAGCGCCGGCTTGCCGAAGAGGTCTTGAGCAAGGCGCGCTCGGAACTGACGCACCTGGCCAGAGTCGCCAGCCTCGGCGCGGTGACGGCGTCGATTGCCCACGAGGTCAATCAACCGCTGGCCGGCATCATCACCAACGCCAGCACCTGCCTGCGCATGCTCGGTGCCGACCCGCCGAACGTCGATGGCGCCAGGGAAACCGCGCGCCGCACCATTCGCGATGGCAATCGTGCTGCCGATGTGATCAACCGACTGCGGGCGCTGTTCTCGAAGAAAAGCATCACCATTGAAGACGTCAATCTGAATGACGCGGCACGGGAAGTCATCGCCATGCTGCTGGGCGAACTGCAACGCAATGGTGTGGTGCTGCATCCGGAGTTTGCCGAAGCCCTGCCGCTGGTCAGGGGGGACCGGGTTCAGCTTCAGCAGGTGATCCTCAACCTGATCATGAATGCCGCCGAGGCCATGAGTGCGATCCACGAGCGGGCCCGGCAATTGATCGTCAGCACCGGTCTGGCGCCGGACGAGAGCGTTTACCTGGCGGTGAAGGACAGCGGCAACGGCGTCGATCCGCAGGACATCGAGCGCATCTTCAATGCCTTCTACACCACCAAAAGCTCGGGCATGGGCGTTGGTCTGTCCATCAGTCGCTCCATCATCGAGCGCCACGACGGCAAACTCTGGGCGACCGCCAACGATGGCCCGGGCGCGACGTTTACCTTTGCCATCCCGAATTCGACGGACTTGCCGCAAACCGCTAACCGCGACCTCACCGATCGCACCGTGGAGAATGATTGATGGGTACGCATTTGCTCGTATCGGTGGTCGATGACGACGAATCGGTTCGTGAATCACTGCCTGACCTGATCAAGGAATTCGGCTTTACCGTCCAGGCATTTGCCTCGGCGCAGGCGTTTCTGTCATCGCCCTACCTGGACCTGACGCATTGCCTGATTCTCGACGTGGCCATGCCCGGCATGTCGGGCCCTGATCTGCAACGGGAACTGCTGCGCCGTGACTATCGCATTCCGGTGATTTTCATCACGGCTCACGGCGACACCAGCGAACAGGCAAAGCTGCTGAACAGTGGCGCGGTGGAGTGCCTGTTCAAGCCGTTCAGCGAAGCTCAATTGCTCAAGGCCCTGAGTGCCGCCCTGCCCCTCGACTGAGCGTGCAGCCGAACAGAACAAGGAATCGACATGTTGAACGCGAACAACGCAATGGCCCTTTCTCGTGGAGCAATACCGATGAGTGATGTCACGCCCGTCGTATTCGTTGTCGATGACGACATTTCCGTGCGCGAGTCGCTGGAGCTGATGATCCGTTTCGCCGGATGGCAGCCACGGCTGTTCGAGTCCGCGCAGGAGTTTCTCGACGCGCCTCGGACGCTGGTGCCCAGTTGTCTGGTGCTGGACATCAACCTGCCCGACCTGAGCGGCCTGGACCTGCAGACCGCCCTTGCCGATGAACGTCACAACATGCCGATCATCTTCATCACCGGCTACGGCGATATTCCGCGCACGGTGCGGGCGTTGAAGGCCGGTGCGGTGGAGTTTCTGACCAAACCGTTCAACGACGAGGTGATCCTCACCGCCATGGCCGATGCGCTGCAAAGCAGTCGCGTGGCGCTCGAGGGCGAAAAGAACCTGCGCTCCCTGCTCGAGGCCTACAAGACCCTGACGCCGCGCGAACAGGAGATCATGGCTTCGGTGGTCAGCGGACGGCTGAACAAACTGATCGCCGCCGACCTCAACATCAGCGAAATCACCGTCAAGGCCCATCGCGGCAAGGTGATGCGCAAAATGAAGGCCCGCTCGCTGGCAGACCTGGTGAAAATGGCGGCACTGATTACGCCGGCGTAGCAGGCAGGCTCTGCCAGAAGCGTTCCAGCCGCCGCAGATCGAGGCTGTCAAAGCCTTCCGAAGCCTGCTCGCGGCAGGCGCCGAGCAACTCCCGGGCCTGATCCGGTCGACCCTGCTCAAGCCAGAACCGCGCCAGATCCATCGATGACCGCAACTCCCACGCCCACGCGCCCTGCTCGCGGCTCAGCGCTATGGAGTCCTCAAGAACCGCCAGCATGGCCTGGTCATCATCGACGTGGATGGCCTTGAGAATACCGGCCTTGATTCGCAGCAACTCCGGCAGTGCAAAAGCATCGCCGCTTCGACGGCAGTGATCGATGGTGCCTTCGACCAGCGTCAGGGCCTTTGCGTGTTGCCCCCCCAGAATCAGGCCCTCGGCCAGTGCAATTTCGAATGAAGTGGTAAGCAGTTCGTATCGCATGCCGCGCAACCGCGCCAGACTCTCTTCCAGCATGGCAACTGCCTCCCCCGGCTCTTCGGCGCGGATGGCGATCGCCGCGCGCAACCCGTGGCAGGCGGCAATATAGGGGCCGAGTGCGTTGGTTTCGGCGATGGTACTGAACCGTTCGAGGCTGGCAGTTGCCTTCGCCAGATCACCGGTCCAGATATAGATGCACAGAATCCAGACCATTGCGATGCAGTAAGTGACCGGATGCTGCAGCGCCGACGCTTCGGCCTCGATCTGCTCGGCCCGGCGCCGGGCCTGATCGGGGTAGCCCTGCAGCCAGAGTGAACGCGCCAGCGCCAGCCCCGTGCGATTGCGATGATCGAAGCCGTAGTAAATCGTGTTGCTGGGATGAGACGGCAAGCTGTTGCGCAGCGAGCTTTCCAGCTCCTCACGGGCCAGACGCTGGTTGCCGAGCAGATGATGGGAGATGCCGGTCAGCGATGAGGCAATCGCGATGGCAGCGGGCTCGTTGAGAATGTTGCCGACCACGGCGGCCTGCTCTGCCCACGCCAGCGACGAAGGGAAATCACCGATGCGCTCGTAGAAGATCTGCAAGCGGCCCAGCAGCCGCAATTGTGAGCCGTAGTCATTCAGCGCGACTGCAATGTCTTGGGCGCGAAGCAAGGCTTTTTCGGCGGCTTCACTGTTGCCTCGGGTGAACATCAGCACAAGCCCGAGCGCGGCTTGCAGTTCCATTTCGGTGGGCGTGCCGTAGTATCCCAGCTGCAGCAGCTCCACCGCCCGGGAGCACCAGGTGCGGCACTCGACCAGCAATGAAAAATGCAGGAACAACGGCGCGCTCGCAGCCGCCAGCGGCAACGCCAGCCCTGGATCGCCTTGGGGGCCGAAGCTCCATTCCAGCGCACCGCGAACATTGCCCAACTGGCTGGCCAGGCGCGTCGAATTACGGAAGATCTCGTCGGGGGAAGTCCCCAGATGCCCAAGCAGATCCATGTAAAACGCTGCGTGCCGGAACGCCAGCGCATTGACCTCGGCGTCGCCCCGCGCCGTCAACTTCTCCCGGGCATAGGCGCGCGTCATCTCCAGCAATCGATAAGAATCTGTCGAATCGCTGTGATCGACCGTGACCAGCCCCTTGCACACCAGATCGTCAAGGATCGCGGCCGCCGCAGCGCTCCCATGTTGCGACTCGGCCACCACCTGAGCGGCGGCTTCCTGGGAAAACGGCCCGACAAAGACCGAAAACCGCTCCAGCGCCAAACGCTCTTGCGGCGACAACAAGTCATAACTCCAGTCGAGCATGGCGCGCAGGGTCTGATGGCGCGGCACCGCCGTCCTGCGCCCCGACCAGCCCAGCGAAAAGCGCTCACCGAGCAACGCGTGGGTGGCCTTCAATCCGTGGCTGGCGACCCGCATCGCCGCCAGTTCGATCGGCAATGCCATGCCCTCCAGCCGCTGGCAAATGTCCGCAATCATTTGCCCTCCGCCCGCTTCCAGCAACAGCGCCGCATTGCTCGACGACGCGCGTTCGACAAACAGCTTGATGGCCGGGAATGCCAGCAGTTCCTCAACCGAAAGGTGTTGCGACTCACGGGGAAATTCCAGCGGATTGAGCCAGTGCACGTATTCGCCACGCACCCGCAGCGGTTCGCGGCTGGTGGCCAGAACCCCGACATCCGGCGCGGTATCGCTGATCTGTTCCAGGAGCGTCGACACCGCGTCGATCAGGTGTTCGCAGTTGTCGATCACCAGCATCAACCGCTGCTCACGCAGATGCGCGAGCAGGACGAACATCGGGTCCTCCGCCTGCACCGGAATGTCCAGTGATCGGGCCAGCGCCGACGGCACCAGCGCACAGTCTTCCACCTGCGCCAGATCGACGAAGCAGACGCGCTCGTAGCCTTGGGCGGCAATGCGATGCGCCACTTCGATGGCCAGGCTGGTCTTGCCGACACCACCGGGGCCGACAATGGTAAACAGTCTTGGTTGCTGCATGTGGTCGATGACCAGTTGCAGGTCGGTCTCGCGGCCGATCAGTCTGGCCCGGGGCGGCAAACTGCAGACGCCCTCGGTGGCTCGGGACACGATGGGCGTCGGTTGAACAGCAGTCTGTTTTCTTTCCAGCGGCGCGACGAAGGCATAACCCACACCCACCTGAGTCGCGATGTAGCGCGCCTGCTCCTCGCCATCCCCGAGAATCCGTCGCAAACCGGTCATATGAAAGCGCAGGCTGCCTTCAGCCACCACGCTGTCGGGCCAGACTTTGTCGATCAAATCGTACTTGGACAGCACGCGCCCCGGTTGCTCGAGCAAGGCAATCAGCAGATCCAGAGCACGTCCGCCGATCTCGACCGCCCTCCCGTTGCGGGTCAGCAGCCGTTTGCCTGGTACGACGCAGAACGGACCGAACATGAATTCAGTCGTGAGGGATTCGTGCAATGCGTCCGGAAAAGACTCCACGAGGATCGATCTCTCTAAAAAGCATAGGGGCGGCGCCGGTTACAGGCAGCCAGCGCAGGCCCTTTGCATCATAGGAGTTTTGCTCGACCGTTCAAGCGCGGCACGGGCAGAGTGAGAACCTCACCCCTTTATTTCACCCTTGCGAATGGCAATCTTGATGGCCTGAGCAGTGGTTGCCACCCCCAGACGCCGACGAGCCGAACGCAGGTGATTTTCCACCGTGCGTCCGGAGAGGCCGAGCGTAGCGGCGATGTCCGCCTGCCGGCGACCGGCAGCGACCCACGCCAGCACTTCGCGCTCGCGGGTCGAGAGTTTGCCGGACGTCTCGTCCAGCGGCGCTTCGAGCAAGCGTCGAGCGGAATAAAACGCCACCGAAGCGAGCATGCCCAGCACCAGACGAATCCGCGCAGAAGCATCGATCTGCTCGCCACCCAGACTCATGGCGCCCTCAAGCCCTCGCGGGCCGAAGACCGGAATCTGCAAGCCATGCAGGCCAGGCCCGCTTGGCAAGCGAACCACCCGATAGAGTTCACCGCTCGGCTCCTGCACTTTGCTCCAGAAGAAGGATTCGCGGGTGTCCAGCAGATGGCGAGTCACGGGGCAGCGCTGAACATAGGTCTGGGCGTCGACAGCCATGTCGTCGCCGAACCAGTCGCCCTCCACCCAGTAAATGCGCTCGACCACTTCCTCTGCCGTCGAGGTGGCAGAGAACAGCACGAATCGATCGTAACCATAGGACCCCGCGAAACCGCGGACGGCCTTCTGGATTGCCACCAGCGTGGGCGCCACCTCGATCTCGAGGGCGGCGCGCAAGAGTGCTTCGGCAGGTCCGGGACTCACCCCGACGTGACCTCTTTCAGGAGCGCGGCGGCCGCCAGTTTGCCCAGCGCGTTGCCCGCCAGCGGACTGTCACCGGTCAGCAACTTGCGATCCTGAAGCGTGGCCCCGGAAATGTCCTGGTTAGTGATTTCCACACCGAGCGCCTGCAACTGCTCGCCGAACTTCCAGGTCAGGTGGCCAGGCATGTAACCGATGTCAGGGGTTGTCGCATCCAGAGCATCGGGAAACGCGCAAATCCGGTAACCGTTGAAGATGCACGAGTCTTTTGTTTCACCGAGGCCGGCCGCCAGCAGCGCCGCCGGGCCGTGGCACAGAGTGATGACGAATTTGTCCTTGGCGACGGCCCATTGCAGGGCCTTTTTCACGTCCTCGCTTTCCGGCAGGCCGATCAGCGCACCGTGCCCGCCAGGGATGAACACGCCGATGTAATCCGAGTCCTCGCCCAGCGCGTCTTCGATCACCTGGGACAGTTTGAGCGGACGCTTGAACTGATCGCGATAGTGCTCGTAGAAGCCTTTCACTTCGGCGTCTTCGGAGGGCATGGCCCAGAATTCGAACTTGACCGGATTGCCCGACAGCGTCGCGACGTCAAAGCCAAAACCGGCCTTGTCCAGGTGATACATCGGCAGCAAGGTTTCAACCGGTTGATTGCCCGTGGAGAACATGGTGCCGTTGTCGGTCAACAGATAGCGTTCGTCCGCGCCGATCATCAGGATCTTCCAGCGCCCGCCCTTGTAGCGATTAGGGTACTCGGCATCACTGAGATCGGATTTGGGCGAGGTGAACTGGCTGAGGGAATACGGCGAGGGGAAAAAAGCGTTGTCCTCAGCCGGATCGGGGGTTGGGCGCTTGTCGTCAGTCTGCGTGGTAGCCATGGTGCTCTCCATCGAAAGGGTCGATTGCCGAGCCCTCATGCTAGTAACGCGACGGTATTCCGGCAATGAGGGTTTTCCCTCAACGAGGACATGTCCGGGAACCTGCAAACCCTCAAGAGCGTCGTTAGATGGCAGAATCCCCGCAATTGATCGTTTCGGAGACCCACAATGCTTCGCCTGTTTGAACAACGGCTCGACCCCTTCCCGCCCGACGAAGCGCCGCCACCGCCGGTCGGTCTGGCGCGGTTTCTGTGGGCCTGCACCCGCGGTGCTCGTGGTTATATCCTCGCGCTGGCGCTGCTCAGTGCCGGTGTGTCGATCTACGAAGCCTGGTTGTTTTCCTTTCTGGGCCAGGTCGTGGACCTGCTCTCGAGCTGGCAGGCCGGCGGCGATGTGAACGGCCAAGAGAGCCGCGTGCTGTGGGGCATCGGCATCGTGCTGCTGACTAGCGTCGGGCTGGTGGCGTTGCGCACGATGGTTCAGCATCAGGTGTTGGCGATCAATCTGCCGCTGCGCCTGCGCTGGGATTTCCATCGACTGATGTTGCGGCAGAGTCTTTCGTTCTTTTCCGACGAGTTTTCCGGCCGGGTCACGACCAAAGTGATGCAGACCGCACTGGCCGTGCGCGAGGTGTTGTTCACCGTCATCGAAATCGCCCCCGGCATCGGCGTTTACTTCATCGCGATCATCGCCCTGGCCGGCGGTTTCGCCCTGAAACTCATGCTGCCGTTCATTGCCTGGGTCGTGCTGTTCGGGCTGGCGATGCTGTATTTCGTGCCACGCCTGGGCCAGGTTGGACAAGAGCAGGCTCATGCGCGGTCATCGATGACGGGGCGGGTTTCAGATGCCTACACCAACATCACCACGGTGAAACTGTTCTCCCATTCCAAACGTGAGGCGCACTTTGCGCGGGCGGCGATGGAGGACTTCAAACAGACCGGTTTTCGCCAGATGCGTCTGGTCAGCCAGTTCGAGATCGTCAATCAGGCGCTGGTGGTCGGGCTGATCATGGGTGCCGGCGGTTACGCCTTGTGGCTGTGGCATCAGGGCGAAGTCGGTACCGGCGCCGTGGCGGCGATCACGGCCATGGCGTTGCGCATCAATGGCATGTCGCACTGGATCATGTGGCAGATGACGTCGCTGTTCGAAAACATCGGCACCGTGCAGGACGGCATGGGCACCCTGACCCGAGGCCCCAAGGTGCAGGATGCACCGGACGCCGGCGTGCTGGTGCCTTCCGGCGGTGCAGTGACTTTCGACAACGTGAGCTTCAACTACAACGGCGAACGCCAGGTGCTCGACGGCTTGAGCCTGAGCATCCAGCCGGGGGAGAAAATCGGTCTGGTGGGCCGCTCCGGTGCCGGCAAGTCCACGCTGATCAACCTGCTGCTGCGCTTCTATGACGTCGATCGCGGCGAGATTCGCATCGACGGGCAAAACATCGCACAGGTGACGCAGGACAGTCTGCGCAGCGCGATCGGCATGGTCACGCAGGACACGTCCTTGCTGCACCGCTCCATTCGCGACAACATCGCCTACGGCCGGCCGGACGCGACCGACGCGCAAATCCAGCGCGCTGCGGCGAACGCCCAGGCCGACGGTTTCATCAACCAGTTGAGCGACCGTCAGGGCCACACCGGCTACGACACGCTGGTGGGCGAGCGCGGCATCAAGCTTTCCGGTGGCCAGCGCCAACGTATCGCCATTGCACGGGTGATGCTCAAGAACGCGCCAATCCTTCTACTTGACGAGGCCACCAGTGCGCTGGATTCCGAAGTCGAAGTCGCCATTCAGGAAAGTCTCGATGAAATGATGCAAGGCAAGACCGTGATCGCCATCGCCCATCGTCTGTCGACGATTGCGGCGATGGATCGACTGATTGTCATGGATGAAGGGCGCATCATCGAGCAAGGCACTCACACTGAACTGCTGGCTAAAAACGGCACCTATGCGCGGCTGTGGCAGCATCAGAGCGGCGGGTTTCTGGGTGAAGATCAGGGCGTGGCCGAGACGCTGGATCAGGCATAAATCCGGGTCACGTTGATCAGCCCCGCGATGACCACTGTGGGGCTGATCGCCGCTGAGAGGATTAGGCAAGGCTCGAAGACAAACCGGCATAGGTGAACCATTTATCGCTGGCTACCATGACGGCACACCTGATTTGCGGAGAACGTCATGCCTGACACCAAAACCCTCTTCATCACCGGCGTCAGCAGCGGCTTCGGCCAGTCGCTGGCCAAGGAAGCGCTGGCAGCCGGTCACCGCGTCATCGGCACCGTGCGCAACGAAGCCGACCTGCAAGCCTTTCAGGCGCTGTCCATCGATAAGGCATACGGCGTGCTGCTGGATGTCACGGACTTCGACCGGATCGATAGCGTCGTGGCGACCGTCGAAGCGACACACGGCCCGGTCGATGTGCTGGTCAACAACGCCGGCTACGGCCACGAAGGCATTTTCGAAGAATCGCCGCTGGAGGACATGCGCCGCCAGTTCGACGTGAACGTGTTCGGCGCGGTTGCCGTGACCAAGGCGTTTGTGCCGTTCTTTCGCCGGCGGCGGGCGGGCCATATTCTCAATATCACGTCGATGGGCGGCACGATCACCATGCCGGGCATTGCGTACTACTGCGGCAGCAAGTTTGCGCTTGAGGGCATCTCCGATACGCTGAGCAAGGAACTGGCGCCATTCAATATCTTCGTGACCGCCGTCGCGCCGGGTTCATTTCGAACCGACTGGGCCGGTCGTTCGATGCAGCGTACACCCCGCAGCATCGCTGACTATGACGCCAGCTTCGACCCCGTGCGCAAGGCGCGCGAAGACAAAAGCGGCAAGCAGCTCGGGGATCCGCAGAAAGCGGCGCAAGCGATGTTGCAGATCATTGCCAGCCCTGCTCCACCAGCGCATCTGTTGCTGGGCAGCGATGCATTAAGCCTGGTGCGCGACGAGCTGAAACGCGCCGCGAGCGAGATCGATCAATGGGAAACGCTGACGCGCTCCACCGACCATTGAACGGCCCACAGAGAGAACGCAATGAAACAGGCCGACTCAAGTATTTCTCGCATGGTGCAGCTGATGGAAGCGCTCGCACCGGTGGAGGGCTACAACCTCAGTGCACTGGAGGGCGTGCGCTTCCTGCGCTCGAACCGGCCACTGACTCGCACGCCGGTGCTGTACGATCCCGGCATCGTGATTCTCTGTCAGGGGCAGAAGCGCGGGTATCTGGGCAATGACGTCTACGTCTATGACGCTCAGCATTATCTGGTGGTGTCGGTTCCGATCCCCTTCACCATGGAGACCGATGCCTCTGAAGACGAGCCAATGCTCGCGATCTATATGCAACTCGATTTCCAGGTGGCCAGCGAGTTGATGCAGCAAGTGGATGACGTTCACGGTCCGAGCGGCGCGCCACCCAAGGGCATGTTTGCCTCACCGATGGACGACCGCCTGCGCGCTTCGACGCTGCGTTTTCTCCAAGCCATGAGCACTCCGGGTGAGGCGCAGATATTGGGACCGTCGCTGTTGCGCGAGATCTATTACCGCATCCTGACCGGTGAACAAGGCGGTTCGATGCGTGCCGCACTCAATCGACAGGGACACTTCGGCAAGGTGACGCGGGCGATCCGCAAGATCCACAGCAGCTATCAGGAGCGCCTGGACGTCGAGCAACTGGCCCGCGAAGCAAGCATGAGCGTGCCCAGTTTTCACCTGCACTTTCGCAGCGTGACGGATGCCTCGCCCATGCAGTACCTGAAGTCGACGCGCCTGCATCAAGCGCGACTTTTGATGTTGCGCCACGCAATGACGGCATCAGCGGCGGCGTTCAGTGTCGGCTATGAAAGCGCCTCGCAGTTCAGCCGCGAGTTCAAACGTTTTTTCGGGCGAACGCCGCAGGCGGAGATTGAATGGATGAAGGCAACGTATGCGCTGCCTGCACCGACGTCGCCGTCTGTTTATGTGTCTTCGCATTGACGCCGTGCTCGGGCGCGCTTGATTAAACCGTTTCAGCCACCACGATCTGATTACGTCCAAGGGCTTTGGCCCGATACAAGGCTTTGTCGGCGTTGTTCATCAAACTGTGAAGATCCGAGTCTTCGTTCTGCATCGAAGCAACGCCCAGGCTGGCGGTGATGCGATGAACCGGGCCGGTCATGATCCTGGGCATGGTCACAATCAGGTTTTCCAGCAGCTCCAGCGCCTTCTCGATCGAGGTATCCGGAAGCAGGATCGCGAACTCTTCGCCGCCTAATCGACCATGCACATCGGTGTCCCGAAAATATGTACAGATGATGCTCCCCATCTGCTGCAAAACACGATCCCCGACCTGGTGGCCGTAGGTGTCATTGATGTGTTTGAAATGATCCATGTCCAGCATGACGGCACACAGGTTCGACTGGCGTCGCCGGCACTCATCGAACAGTTGCTGTGCCCGCTCGAAAAACGCCCGCCGGTTGTTCAGGCCAGTCAGTTCGTCGGTTCGTGCGGCGAGCCTGGAGATGTTGTGCGCGCGCTCCATTTCCCGGGTCAGGCGAAAGGCCGCCTCCAGCGCTTCAGTCATTTTGCGCGTAGCACGGGCGACGAACGACGCAAAGACAAGGACCGCCAGCGCCATGCCCACTTGAAGCGTGGACGGTTGAAACAGCAGCCAGAACGTACACGGCAGCAGCACCAGAGCCACGGAGACCAGCGTCATGTATCGATAAGCCGAATAACAGGACACCGCGCTGACCGACATCCCGACCGTGAAGAGCATGACCAATGCCTGCGCCAACAGGTCGTCGGCCGGCATGATGATCAACGCACCTGCGCCCCATATGCCGGCGGACAGCACCAGGGTTGCCCAGTATTTGCGCTCCCAGCGCTTGGGTGTTCGCTCGCTCTCATCGCTGCGAAACCAGGCGACGAACATCGATATACGCAACAACGTGGACACCGTCAGCAGGCCGAGCCACACGAAAATACAGGCTTGTTCAAAACGATCCCAACACAGCCCACAGAGCATGAGCGCGGCCAGGTAGCTGCCGATAACGGCTGAAACGGATTGGCGAAACAACTGATGCAATCGATCAGTGTTGACCTGCTCGTCGATCGAAGCACCGTGCTCACGCCGAAGATCTGATAACTCCATTCGATCCACCCACGCCTGACTGCTACATAAAACCGACAGAAGCCCATTTCGGCGCCGCCCGTGACGACGCCTTTGATACAAAGGCGCCAGAATCTCGTTCTGGCGCCTGTCCTCCATCAATTCTCGTGCCTAAACGATGTGCAACGCCTTGAGAATGACCAGCGTACTGTCGGCAAACACTTGGGCCTGCCCGGTCAGCTCGGCAAGATTTTCTTCGGCGGTGGTCAGGGCCCTGCCATCCTTCAGCAGACCTTCGCCCTGGCCGCCAATGATGCCCCATGCCAGTTGCGCCCATTCAGCCGGGTGCTTTTTGCCCTGCTTGATCGATATCAGGAACAACTGCTGGAAGCGACTGACCGTCACACCTCCCCCCGTCACTGGACTCGCCAGAGTCTGAATTTTGTTGCCATACAACGAACGCTTGCACAGCTGCAGATTGAGGGTATTGCAGCGGGCCTGCACCAGTTTTTCGGCTGCCTCGCTCTGACAGGGCGCCACGGCTCCCATGCCGATCAACACGTTGAGCGCCTGCTCCACATCGCCATAGCCCAATGAGGGCACGAGATCCAGCAAATGCCGCAGGGTCTTCGGCACATAAGCGTCATCCGCCAGTGCAGAGAGTACCGGACCATAGATTTCTGCCTGCAAAGTGGCTGCGCCTGCCGGACCGGTGACGTTGACCGGTACACTCTCGGCCACCTGCAACAGGACGAAGCGCGTGCTGAGCATACGCTCGCGGTGCTCGGAGGCGGACAGTCTGTTGGCGCCGCGTACATAAAGGTCCCGCCGGAAACTCTGATTCACAAAGTAGTCACGCGCCTGCTCACGCATGACGGGATGCTCGATACCTTCCAGAAAGTCCATGCCTTCGGCGCTCAGGTTGAGCGGGTCGACGGAGTCCAACGGCACGGCTGTCGTGGCGTAATCGAGCTTGGCGGGCGCCAGGGCATCAACCACGTCGGTGAAATACATGCAGTTCCAGTCGCGATTGAAATACTCATGGGCGACGTACTGGCGATCCTGGCCTTTAATGCTCTGAAGCTTGGCATCCAGCCCAGGCGCCGAGTTGGCATATTTGGGGTTTGCAGCCAGCAGCGCTTCGGAAAACTGCAGCGCAGCGTCGATACGTTGATCAGGACGTACAGAGGCCGGACTGGCGAACCGGTCGTGCAAACTGAACAGTTGGCGCAAGGGTGCCTGAGGCGACCAGCCCGGGAAACAGTTGTAGCTGACGTAGAGCATTCCACCTGGCTTGAGATGACGGCGGACGAACTCCACGATCAGCTTGTGGTTGTCTCGACTGACCCAGGTCCAGATGCCATGCAGGCTGATGCTGTCGAACTGAGGTAAGTCGTGACGGGCCAGCAATTGCTCGAAGCTATCGTCATACAGTCGCGCATCGCTGCCCCAGTCTCTGGCCAGAGCGATGGCATGGGACGCCTGCCCGGGGTGAAAGTCGGTGCCGACATAGGAGCCCGGATTGCCCGCAGCATGGATGTTGATCGAAACGCCCTGACCGAAGCCCAGCTCACAGTGGTAACCGTCCGTGCTTTCCAGCGTGGCGAAACCGCGCAACAGCAGGCAATAACGCTGGAAAACCGGATTGATTTCCCGGCTATACCCGTAGGTGTAGCCTTCGTCCGTGAAATATCCTTCGTTCCAGGCATTGCTCATGCGTGCACCCTTTTCTTATATCGGAAGTGAAAGTCGCTCTTATACGGGGTAGTCGTGGCGTATCACAAGAGGAAAAACGTCAGGCAAACGCGTCCTTGATAAACGCTTCCAACGTCGCCTCCTCCAGAATTTCAATCGAGAAGTGGCCAAAGCGTTTGGGCAGCCAGATGATGCGTGCCCCTGCCGGCGATTGCAGGTGTTCGCGAGCCAGCGGGTTACCGTTTTCATCTTCTGGCTGTACCCCATCGGCGACCAGTTCGTCGTAGGCTTTTTCGATGTCGGGAGTCGAATAGCAGTGGCGGTAGATCATGCCCTCGCCCGCGCTATCCAGGAGCTTTCGCAGATTCCCGGCCAATGGCTGGACCAGCATGAAACGCTCCTGCCCGATCAACGCAATCGCATATCGCACATGCAAGCCGCCCCGCTCCCACAACAGTGTCCTGGAGATTCTCGCCTTCAATATCCGAGCGTAGTACGCACAGGCTTCTTCGAGGTTATTGACGAGTACATCGACGTGACTGAACTGGAGTTGCATTGCCTGCCTCCTGGAAAACGGACGCTCATGGTAACCGTCAACGTGCTCGCTGACGCGAGCAAAAACTTTCCTGCAGGCAAAACAAAACCCCAACTGCTTTCGCAATTGGGGTTTCGGAATTTAATCTTGACGATGACCTACTCTTACATGGGGAAACCCCACACTACCATCGGCGATGCATCGTTTCACTTCTGAGTTCGGGATGGGATCAGGTGGTTCCA
>NZ_NEJZ01000014.1:0-203645 GCF_002113215.1 Pseudomonas sp. B15(2017) | reverse complement strand
AGGTCCGCGTGTAATCACGCTGACTGCGCCTTTTTCCTGTATTCATTACTCCCTCCTGAGAATGGGTCAGAAGGTGTAAACCTTATTCAGGACGAGACAGAGCAATAAAAAAGAGCCTGCTCCTATTCGGAAGCAGGCCCTTTTGTTTATTGAAGTTTTAACTTAGCAGAACCGATCAATCACCCGGACTTCGTTCTTGTTCTGCATTGATTCCCACGCCTGTTTCAGCGTCTGCAGAACATTACCGATGAAGTCCTTGTCGGCCGCGGCTTTCTTGCCGACATAGCCATGGCCGCGGCGGTACATCTTCAGGCGGGCCAGCAGGTTCTGGTTGTTCCGGTCGAACTCTTCTTCACCAGCATGGGGCGACAGGCAGTCAATATGGACCTGACCCGACTTGCTGATCCATAGAATATGGCTGTCGTGGCTGTCTTTTTGCGCAGCGAACATACGAGCCAGTTCTTCGATAGTAGGTTGATTGTTCAGATTCATGTTATTGCCCCTTGACCAGTCTGGTGATCTTTCAAAGTTGATTCGCTAATACAGGTAGCCCATCGGTTAGTTGATCCCTGGCACCGAAACCAGGACGTCAGCGGTCGCCCGTGTGAAGTACGGGGTCATGCGTCTGTTGCATGTAGTCGTGTTGAATAACTGCTACGCAATAGCGTCACAACGAGGAGAAGCAGCGAAAACCGGGAGGCTCCTTGACGACGTTTTCAGGGTCGACCACAAGCTTCTTGAGAATTTTCGCCAGCGCTTCTCGTCCTTGTACTGGACGTTCAGGCCAGGTCAGCTTCTTCAATCTGCCTTGTGGGCAGCGTGTATCCGGAAAAAACAGCTCGGCGGTCAGACGAGCTTGCTCAAGCGTGTTGCCAGTGCTCCCGATCGGGGAGACGTCTGCATCATGCAAAAGCCAAACGACGCCGTCAACGGTTTTGTAGTGATTATTTTTGCTCACTACATATTGTCGGACAAAGTCATTCTGGAATGAAAAAAGCGCCTTTCAGGCAGCGGGAGAAGGGCTGCGCAGGCAGTAGAGCGTGCAGGGATAGCCGTCTACGGTTTTCGTCTGGCGGGTAAAGTCGCCGCTACTCAGCTCGGGGATGAGCCGGGCCCAGAACCGCTGTGCAGGCCGGTTGGCGTCGACATGGAAAATCTGCCATCGACCGGGCAAGTGGCTCAAGAGGGCAGAGGCGACAAACTGCGCGACGCCTTGGCCACGCCAGCGCCGGCTGACGAAGAAGTAGCCGATGTTGTAGTCGGCGCCTTCGATGAGGATGTGGTCATCCACGGTCACGAACCCCGCCAGTTCGCCGTCCACATGGATCAGGAACGGCCGGGTCGCCGGCTGGCGCCAGTAATCGCCTTTCAACTGGATCGGAAAGAAACCATGGCCGCCGAGCTTCAGCGGCAGCCACTCGCTGAAGTCGTAGGTGTAGAACTGCATCAGGTTTTCGAGGGTGTCCAGTTCGTCGCGCCGGGCGGCGCGCAGTTCGATGACCGACATACCACTGCCTCCTGACCATCACTGCAGAAACAGTAGCGCGCAGCGGGCTATCTGGCTGCCGGTTTCGCCGAGCGTTTGCTGGTTCCGGTGGTTTTGCGTCGGGTGGTCTTGCGTTTGTTTTTCCACGGCGCAGCGGCCTTGCCGGCAGGCGGCGGGCCGCTGATGGTCAGGCTCAGCCCGGCACAACGGGTCACTTGCTTGCTCATCCACGCTGCCTGTTTGGTGACGAATTCTTCCAGACTCATCTCGCCACTCTGCACCATGTCCAGCGCCTGTTCCCAGATCGCGGTGGTGCCGGGATCGGCAATCGCGCGCGGCACCGCGTCGATCAGGCTGAACGCGGCGGGTGTGGCGGACAGCGCTTTGCCGTTTTTCACCAGATAACCGCGATCCAGCAACCCTTGAATGATCGAGGCGCGGGTCGCTTCGGTGCCGATGCCGGTGGTGTCCTTGAGTTTTTGCTTGAGCAGCGGATCTTCCACCAGTTTGGCGACGTTTTTCATCGCCTTGATCAGATCGCCTTCGGTGTAGGGCTTGGGCGGCTGCGTCCACAGGTCCTTGAGCTTGACGTCCGCCACGGCGCACTCGGCACCCTGAGTCAGGGGCGGCAAAGTCTGTGGCGCGGGGGCTTCACGGCCCTTGGCCGGGGCCAGCGCTTCGGGTAAAGCGCGCTTCCAGCCTGGCTCGATGATCTGCTTGCCGACCGCGCGCAAGGCTTCCCCGGCGCATTCGAAATCGGCCTGAGTGCGGTCGTATTCGTGATTGGGCAGGAACTGCGCCAGATACCGCGCGCGAATCAAAGTGTAGACCGCACGGTGCTTGCCGGTCAGGCGCTCGAGATTTTTCGCGGCAGCGGTCGGGATGATGCCGTGGTGGGCGCTGACCTTGGCGTCGTTCCAGGCGCGGGAGCGGCGCTGCGGCTCCAGATGCTCGCGCAAGGCTTCCAGACTCGGATCGGCCTGGCGCAGCGCCGCAAGAATCCCCGGCGCCTCGCCGTGCTGGCTGACGGGCAGGTAACCGCAATCGCTGCGTGGGTAGGTGATGACTTTGTAGGTTTCGTAGAGGGCCTGGGCGATGTCGAGGGTTTCCTGGGCGCCGAGGCCGAGCTTCTTCGAGCAGACCTCCTGCAAGGTACCCAGATCGAAAGGCAGGGGCGCCACTTCGCGCATGCGCTCGGTGCGCAGCTTAACCACCCGGGCGCTGGCAGCGTTGCTGATTGCAGCGGCCGCTTGCTGGGCGAGGGCCTGATTGAGGCAGCGATCCTGATCGTCGCAGGCCTCATTCGGTGCACGCCATTGCGCCATGAACGGCGTGCCGTGGTGCAGCAGTTGTACGTCGATGGCCCAGTACGCGACCGGCACGAAATCGGCGATGCTGCGGTCGCGATCCACCACCAGTCGCAAGGTCGGCGTCTGCACCCGGCCTACAGGCAACACGCCTTGATAGCCGGATTGCCGGCCGAGCAGGGTGAACAGGCGGCTCATGTTCATCCCGATCAACCAGTCCGCCCGCGAGCGACCCAGCGCCGAGTGATACAGGCTGAAGGTTTCAGCGCCCGGTTTGAGCGCTGCCAACGCCTTGCGAATCGAGGCTTCGTCCAGCGCCGACAGCCACAAGCGGCGGATCGGCCCGCGATAGCGGCAATGCTCCACCAGTTCCCGGGCGATCATTTCGCCCTCACGGTCGGCGTCGGTGGCGATGATCAGTTCGCTGGCTTCGCCGAGCAGGCGCTTGACCGCCTTGTACTGGCTGGCGGTACGCGGCTTGACGGTCATCTTCCACTTGTCGGGGATGATCGGCAGGTCCGCCAGGACCCATCGCTTGTATTTGGCGTCGTAGGCGTCCGGTGGCGCGGTCTCCAGCAGGTGCCCGATGCACCAGGTCACCGTGACGTCCGTTCCCAGCCAGCAGCCATCGCCGCGACGCTTTGCGCCGAGCACGGCCGCAATATCCTTGGCCTGGGAAGGTTTTTCACAGAGGTACAGCCGCATAACCACCGTCGTCGCTCATTGCCCGAAGAGGCACACAGGATGGCCTGACTCGTGCGTTCGGGCAACTTTTATCTGTATGGATATACAGATAAAAGGATTGCCGGTCATGACAGCGCGCGTCGGGGCAATCCGGGACGCTATCGAGAAATTGAATGGCGCTCATGCCCGGCACTGTGTCAGGTTCGAATCGCCTTAAAAGGGCGAGTGACAGGACGATCTCGCCAGAAGATCGCCGCTTTTCTGTCTGACACTGACTCTTCAGAAACAAGGACGTACACCATGTCTCAACCTTACTCCCAGGCCAGCAGCGCCTTCACTGCGGTCGACACTTTCAGCCACCTGTATGACCGGGGCACGGGCACCGTCAACGGCAAACCGTCGTTCACCGCCGATCAGGCCGCCGCCGAGATCCTGCGCAAAGGCATGTCGTGGCAGGACAAGAATGCCGACGGCAAGATTGATCTGACCTACACGTTCCTGACCGACAAACCGTCGAACTACAACCCGAAACTCGGCAACTTCAGCGAGTTCAGCGCTCAGCAGAAGGCCCAGGCCGTGCTGGCGATGCAATCGTGGTCGGACGTGGCCAACGTGACCTTCACCGAAGGCAAGGGCGGCGACGGTCACATGAGCTTCGGCAACTACGACGTCAGCACCGGCGGCGCGGCGTTCGCCTACCTGCCGCAGGGCAGCAGCTATGACGGCCAGTCGTGGTACCTGATCAACGATCAATACCAGGTCAACAAGACCCCGGACACCAACAACTACGGGCGTCAGACCCTGACCCACGAAATCGGCCACACCCTCGGCCTGTCGCACCCCGGCGCGTACAACGCCGGTAACGGCAACCCGACCTACGGCGACGCCAAATACGCCGAAGACACCCGTGGCTACAGCCTGATGAGCTACTGGAGCGAAGCCAACACCGACCAGAACTTCAGCAAGGACGGCAGCGGCGCCTACGCCTCGGCACCGCTGATGGACGATATCGTCGCCGTGCAGAAACTCTACGGTGCGAACCTCGAAACCCGTGCCGGTGACACTGTTTACGGCTTCAACTCCAACGCTGATCGCGACTTCTACAGCGCGACTTCCAACGCCTCCAAACTGGTGTTCTCGGTGTGGGACGGCGGCGGTAACGACACCCTGGATTTCTCCGGCTTCAGCCAGCACCAGAAGATCAACCTCAACGAAGGGTCGTTCTCCGACGTTGGCGGCCTGGTGGGCAACGTGTCCATCGCCTATGGCGTGACCGTGGAAAATGCCATTGGCGGTTCCGGTAATGACTTGTTGATCGGCAACAGCGCGGCCAACGAACTGATCGGCGGTGCCGGCAATGACATCATCTACGGCGGTGGCGGCGGTGATACGCTGTGGGGCGGGGAAGGCGTGGACACCTTCGTGTTCGGCGCAGCCAGTGATTCGACCATGACCGCGCCGGACTGGATCATGGATTTCACCAGCGGCCTGGACAAGATCGACCTGTCGGGCATCGCCGGGTTCGCCACCGGCGCAGCCACGCTGAACTTCGTCAGCGGCTTCACCGGGCACGCGGGCGATGCGATCCTCACCTACTTCGGACAGACCAACCAGACCAGCCTGATGATCGACCTCACGGGCCAGGGTTCGGTGGACTTCGCCGTGGGTGTGGTGGGGCAAGCCGTGGCGACCGATATCGTCGCCTGATCTGAAAACGGAAAACCGCAGCCCTCACCGGCTGCGGTTTTTTGTGAGCGAAAAAACCGTTCGGCTGCGAGCCCGACAGGATCGCGCTGCATGGGTTATACCTGAACCGGTCTCTCAGCCGTTGTCAGGAGCACCCGATGAAAACCTCCGGTCCCAGTCCCGTCATCACCATTGCCGAGCAGCCAGGCTGCCTCCTTGTGAAATTCCACGGCATCCAGGTCGCCGCGTCGGCCCGCGCGCTGGTGCTGCTCGAAGCCAATTACCCGCCGGTCTACTACATCCCGCGTGAAGACATCGACGAAAAATACTTCGCCCGCACCGACCACACCACCTACTGCCCGTACAAGGGCGATGCCAACTATTTCAGTCTGCAAGTGCCCGGGCATGAGGGGGCGAACGCGGTGTGGACTTACGAACATCCGAAGATTTCGGTCAGCCAGATCAAGGACTACGTGGCGTTTTATCCCGATCAGGTGAAGTTTGAATTGCTGGAGGCGGAGGTCTGAAAATCCGCAGGGTGGCGAGGGCATTGCGCCCCCGCCACCCGTCTATCAATCAGTTCTTGTCCAGATCGATATTCTTCGTCTCACGCAGACAGATCATCCCCACCACCAGGCTCACCCCGGTAATCAGCACCGGGTACCACAGCCCATAGAAGATATCCCCGGTGTACACCACCAGCGCGAACGATACGGTCGGCAGGAATCCGCCGAACCAGCCGTTGCCGATGTGATACGGCAGGGACATCGAGGTGTAGCGGATGCGGGTCGGGAACAGTTCGACCATCAGCGCCGCGAGCGGGCCGTAGCACATGGCGGAGATAATGATCAGGCCGACGATCAGGGCCACGATCATCGGTTTGTTGATCTGCTGCATGTCAGCCTGTTGCGGGTAGCCGGCGAGGGTGATGGCGCCGCGCAGTGCCGCCTCGTCAAAACCGTCGAGTTTCACATCGCCGACGCTCACTTGCACCGTGCTGCCCGCCGGGGCGGCGACGCTGGAGTAGGGCAGGCCCTGCTTGACCAGGAAGGTCTTGACCTTGTCGCACGGGCTGTCGAATTTGGCCTTGCCCACCGGATCGAACTGGAAGGTGCAGGTGGCCGGGTCGGCCACTACGGTGATCGGCGCCTGTTGGCTGGCGCGGTCGATGGCCGGATTGGCGTAGTGAGCCAGGGATTTGAAGATCGGGAAGTACAGCGCCGTGGCCAGCAGCAGGCCGAGCATCAGCACCGGTTTGCGCCCGACCTTGTCCGACAGCCAGCCGAAAATGATGAAGAACGGCGCGCCGATCACCACGCTGATGATCAGCAGGCTGTTGGCCACCGCCGGGTCCATTTTCAGGAACTGGGTGAGGAAGAACAGCACGTAGAACTGCGCGGCATAGAAGGTCACTGCTTGCCCCGCGTTGATGCTGAACAGGGCGATCAGCACCACCTTGAGGTTTTCCCATTTGCCGAAGGATTCGCGGATCGGCGCCTTGCTGGCCTTGCCTTGCTCTTTCATTTTCAGATAGGCCGGCGACTCGTGCAGGCTCAGGCGAATCCAGGTGGAAATGCCCAGCAGCACGATCGACAGCAGGAACGGGATACGCCAGCCCCAGACTTCGAACTGATCGCCAGTGAAGTAGCGGCAACCGAGCACCACCAGCAGCGACAGCAGCAAGCCGAGAGTTGCGGTGGACTGAATCCAGCTGGTGTGGAAACCGCGCTTGCCGATCGGCGCATGCTCTGCCACGTAAGTCGCAGCGCCGCCGTATTCGCCGCCGAGGGCCAGGCCCTGCAGCATGCGCAGCACCACCAGAATGATCGGCGCGGCGATGCCGATGCTGGCGTAAGTCGGTAGCAGGCCCACCGCGAACGTCGCCACACCCATCAGAATGATCGTCGCGAGGAAGGTGTATTTGCGCCCGATCATGTCCCCCAACCGACCGAACACCAGCGCCCCGAACGGCCGCACGATGAAGCCTGCGGCGAACGCCATCAGCGCGAAGATGAACGCGGTGGTGTCGTTGACCCCGGCGAAAAACTGCTTGCTGATGACCGCCGCCAGAGCGCCGTAGAGAAAGAAGTCATACCACTCGAACACCGTCCCCAGGGACGAGGCGAAGATGACCTTTCGGGTATCGGGGCTGGCGTCCGCGCTGCGCACGGCGTCCAGAGGCTGAACGTGTTCTGACATATCGGTATCCCTCACAGTGATTGTTTTTGTTGTTTCCACTGGTGTTGCGTGTCCGGGTGATGCGCGATGTCCGTGAATCTGATGCGGGTCATTTGTGGAAGGGAGCTTGCTCCCGAGGGCGGGGTGCCATTCAACTCACTGCTGAATGATCCGCTGCTTTCGCGGGCAAGTCGAATCGTCGCACCGCCGCTCCCACAGGTGTTGCTTGTGAAGCGTTGAGAATCAGCTGTGCCGCTTTTTCAGCAATCATCAGCGTAGGCGAACAGGTGTTGCCTGAGGTAATGCGCGGCATGATCGACGCATCGGCAATTCGCAGCCCTGGAACGCCATGCACGAGCAACTGCGCATCGACCACCGCGTCCGCGTCGTTGCCCATGCGGCAAGTGCCGACCGGATGGAAAATCGTCGTGCCGATCTTCGCAGCGGCTTCGTGCAGTTGCTCTTCGGTTTGCAGGCTGGTACCGGGCAGGTATTCCACCGGGTTGAAGGCTTGCAGGGCGGGAGCGCTGACGATGCGCCGGGTCAGGCGAATCGCGTCGGCGGCCACGCGCAGGTCTTCGGGATGGCTGAGGTAATTGGGCTGGATCAGCGGCGCGGTTTGCGGATCGGCGGAGCGGATCTCGACCCGGCCCCGGCTCTGCGGGCGCAAATCACACACGGACGCGGTGAACGCGGGAAAGCTGTGCAGCGGCTCGCCAAAACGCTCCAGCGACAGCGGCTGCACGTGATATTCGAGGTTGGCCGAGGCCTGTTCCGGCCCGGATCGGGCAAACGCGCCCAGTTGGCTCGGCGCCATCGACAACGGCCCGCTGCGGTCATACAGATAGCGCAGGCCCATGCCCATCTTGCCCCACACGCTGCCAGCTATCTGGTTGAGGGTGCGAGCGTTTTCCAGTTTGTAGATCAGCCGCAGTTGCAGGTGATCCTGCAGATTGCCGCCGACGCCCGGCAGTTCATGTGCGACGCCGATGCCGAGCTTTTCCAGCAGTGGACGGGGCCCGATCCCGGAGCGTTGCAGAATGCTCGGCGAGCCCACGGAACCGGCGCACAACACAATCTCCTTGCGCGCCTTGAAGCTCTTTTGTTGACCCTGCCAGTGAGCACTGACTTTCGAGGCGCGGCCGTCTTCGAACAGAACGCGATCCACTTCGACTTCGGTCAGCACCGTGAGATTGGCTCGATCGCGAATCGGCTTCAGAAACGCCTTCGCCGCATTCCAGCGCACCCCGGCCTTCTGGTTGACCTGAAAGTAGCCGCAACCCTCGTTGTCGCCCTGGTTGAAGTCATCGATGCTGGCGATGCCGCTTTGCTCGGCAGCGCTGCGAAAGGCGTCGAGAATCGGCCACGACAGGCGCTGGCGTTCGACTCGCCATTCACCCTGGGCACCATGAAAGTCCGCCGCGCCGGCGAAGTGGTTTTCGCTCTGCTTGAACAGCGGCAGCACGTCATTCCAGGCCCAGCCCGGATTGCCCTCGGCAGCCCACCCGTCGTAGTCGTTGGCCTGGCCACGCATGTAGATCATGCCGTTGATCGACGAACAGCCGCCCAGCACCTTGCCGCGCGGATAACTCAGCGCACGGCCGTTGAGGCCCGGTTGTTCTTCGGTCTTGAAGCACCAGTCGGTGCGCGGGTTGCCGATGCAGAACAGGTAACCCACGGGGATGTGAATCCACGGATAGTTGTCGCGCCCGCCAGCCTCCAGCAACAGCACGCGCTGCTGCGGATCCGCCGACAGACGATTGGCCAGCAAACACCCGGCCGGCCCGGCGCCGACCACGATGTAATCGAATTCATCGAGGGAAGTCTGCATTCCCTGACCTCGCTTTTTGTTTTTGTTGTCGGTCATCCTAGTTGTTAGCTTTCGTCAAAAGAATGTTAGTTTTTGCGCAGCCGCTGTGCGTTTTCAAACAGCGCTCCCTGACGATAGCCGACAAGGACAAGCCATGTTCGACTGGAACGACCTGCGGTTCTTTCTCGAGTTGCAGCGCAGCGGCCGTTTGCTGACTGCCGCCCGCCGCCTGAACACCACGCACGCCACCGTCGCCCGGCATATCGAGGCCATCGAAAAAAGCCTCGGCACCGCGCTGTTCGTCCAGCATGCCCAAGGCTACGAAATGACCCCGGCGGGGGAGGCGCTGCTCAAACATGCCGAAGCCATGGAAAACGTCGCGCTGCTGGCCCAGGAGGAGATCACCCAGTCCACGGCGCCGCTGGGCAAGATCCGCGTCGGTGTAACCGAAGGCTTGGGCATTGTGTTTCTGGCCAGTCGCATGATCGGGTTGTTCGATCGCTATCCGGGGCTGGAAGTGGAACTGGTGGCGGTGCCGCGCTTTGTCAGCATCCTCAACCGCGAGGCGGAAATCAGCATTCACCTGGAACGGCCGGCGGCAGACATGCTGGTCACCCGCAAACTCACCGATTACCGACTCGCGCTCTATGCCAGCCGCGCCTACCTCGACAACGCGCCGCCGCTGCGCAGTCGAGAGGATCTTGGACGGCACGCGTGGATCGGCTATGTCGATGATCTGCTGTTCAGTCAGGAGCTGATGTTCCTCAACAGCTTCTGCCGCAATCCACGGGTGGTGTTTCACAGCACCAGCGTGATTGCCCAGCAGCAGGCGGCGCGCTCGGGATTGGGAATTGCGGTGCTTCCTTGCTACATGGCCGCGTCGGATCCGGGACTGGTGGCGCTGTTGCCGGATGAGAGCATCGAGCGCAGTTACTGGATCAGTACCCGGCGCGAGTTGCACAAGTCAGTGCGGTTGCGGGTGGTTTGGGATTATGTGGTGGAGTTGTGCGAAGGCGAGCGCGAGTTGTTGATGGGGCAGTAACGACCGCTGTTTCATGCAACTAAAACGCTTGGCAAAAGGTCATTCGGTTTGCGGAGGTTGAGTCATTTCGCAGAACCTCGACAACGAAGACGTCACCCGTGGCCACTCATCTCGATCGCCGTAATAACCTGTCCCTCGACAGCCTGAATTTTTTCCTCGCCGATGTGCGTGACGGCCTCGGTCCCTATCTGGCGATTTACCTGCTGGCGGTCCACCACTGGGAGCCGGCAAGCATTGGTCTGGTCATGACCATTGCCGGGATCGCCGCGCTCATCACCCAGACCCCGGCAGGCGCGCTGGTCGACAGCACACGCTTCAAACGGGCGCTGATCGCGATTGCCGCGCTGGTGGTCACCGGTAGCTGTCTGCTGCTGCCGTTCGTGACGTCGTTCAGTCTGGTGGCGCTGACGCAGGCGATCAGCGCCGCTGCCGCTTCGATCTTCGCGCCGGCGATTTGTGCGATCACCCTCGGGATCACGGGGCCTCGAGCGTTTACGCGAAGGACCGGGCGCAACGAAACCTTCAACCATGCCGGCAACGCCTGCGCCGCGTTGTTGGCCGGTTTGTCCGCTTACCTGTTCGGTCCGGTCGCGGTGTTTTATCTGATGGCGGTCATGGCGCTGGCCAGTGTGATTGCCGTTTCGTTCGTTTCGGCAGACGCCATTGATCACGACCTCGCCCGAGGTCTTTCGCCAAGCGAAACGGGGCAGGGCAAGCAGCCTTCGGGTTTTTCCGTACTGCTCACCAACCGACCGTTGTTGATGTTCGCGATTTGCTGTGCGCTGTTTCATCTGGCGAACGCGGCGATGCTGCCGCTGGTGAGTCAGAAACTGGCACAGGCCAACCTGCAACTGGCCACGCCGCTCACGTCCGCCTGCATCGTCGCGGCGCAACTGGTGATGGTACCGATCGCGCTGCTGGTGGGGGCGAAAGCCGATCTGTGGGGACGCAAGCCGTTGCTGCTGGCGGGCTTCCTTATCCTGCCGCTGCGTGGCGTGTTGTATGTGCTGTCGAACGATCCGTGGTGGCTGGTTTCGGTGCAGTTGCTCGATGGCATTGGCGCCGGGATTTTCGGGGCGCTGTTTCCGGTGGTGGTGAAAGACCTGACGCTGGGCACCGGGCATTTCAATGTCAGCTTGGGGGCGATTTCGACGGTGTTTGGTCTGGGCGCGGCGTTGAGTAACAGCCTGGCGGGGATTGTGGTTCAGGAGGCGGGATACAGCGCTGCGTTCCTGACGTTGGCGGGGGTCGCGATGGCGGCGCTGGGGCTGCTTTGGGTGGCGGTGCCGGAAACGATGTCGCGCTCCAATGCCGACTCAATGGCACTGCAAAGCAAGGCGCCGCCGATGACAGCGCCATGATTCAACGGCCGCGAGGCCTGATCAACCGGCGGGAATCGACAACGTCGCCCGCAGGCCGCCCTCGACCCGGTTTTCCAGTGTGATCCGCCCACCCAGACGGGTCGCGATGGTATGGACGATGGTCAGTCCCAGCCCCGCACCCTGGGGGTTGCCCCGACTGTAGAATCGTTCGAACAGTCGCGACCGGTCCGCTTCATCGATTCCCGGCCCCTGATCTTCAACGCTCAAATGGTAGAAGCCGTCCGCGGGGGTCAATTGCACGCTGATCACGCCTTGCTCCGGCGAAAAGTTGGCGGCGTTGGTGATGAGGTTGTTCAGGGCAATGTCGATGGTGGCGGCATCGGCATGTGCGGGAAAAGGTTGGTCGCTGACATCAAAAGCCAGTTCCAGATGCTTGCTCAGCAGCCACGGCGTGAGCTGCACCAGACTGTTGCGCACGGTATCGCCAAGGTCGATGCGTTGTTTGACAGGGGCGCCGGCCTTGGGCTCGAGACGGGCCATGGTCAGCAACTGATTGACCAGTCGGCTGGTGCGATCCACCCCGGCGATCAGAAATTCGAGTGATTCGCGGCGTTCCTGCTCGGTACCGGCCTCCAGCAGGTTCTGTGCATGCACCCGCAGCACCGCCAGCGGCGTGCGCATTTCGTGGGCGGCGTCGGCGATGAACCGGCGTTCACGCCCCAGCACTTCCTGAATCTGCGCGAGCATGCGGTTGAGCGCGGCCTGCATCGGTTCCAGCTCGCTCGGCAGGGGTGTCAATTGCAGGGGGTCGAGGGAGCCGCTGTGCCGGGCGCGCAGGGTCGCCGCCATGTTCGCCAATGGCTTGAGACCCCAGCCGATGGCCAGCCAGATCATCGCCGCAAGGATCAGGCTGCCGATCACGTTCGGCCACAGGGTATGACGAACGATCCGGTCAACCAGATCGGCCCGCACGTCACCACGCTCACCTACCCAGATGCGCAAACCGTTCTGATTGTCTTGCAGAACAAACGCCCGCCAGTGGCGCTTGTTCAAATCCACCACATCGCTGAAGCCAGGCTGCATCGGCGGCGTGCTGAACGAGGGCGCGCTGGCGGTATGCACCAGGACCTCACCCCTGGCATTCCAGACCTGAAAGGCGAGTTTTCTTTCGTAGGGATGGCCGTCACCCTTGGGCACTGCTTCGGCCAATGCCGAGTTGAACGCCCGATAAAGATCCGTGTGTTCCTGCCCCGGCAACGGCATGCGCATCACGCCTTGGAGCAGGCGTGCGTTCTGCGCCAGTTGAGCGTCGTAGACCTCGGCGATCTCGTGGTTGCTGTCGTGCAGGTTGAACAGGCTGAGGACGGTCAGACCGGCGAGCATCAGGCCGATGATCAGGGTCAGGGTGCGGCGCCGGATCGAGGTCATCGACGCTCCTCCACCAGATAACCCACACCGCGGATGGTGCGAATCAGGTCGGTGGAGAATTTCTTGCGCAGGTGATGAATGTGCACTTCAAGGGTGTTGCTTTCGGCTTCTTCGTTCCAGCCGTAGAGCAGTTGTGTCAGGTGATCGCGGGTCATGACCCGGCCCGGCGGCGACAGCAGTTCGTGCAGCAGTTGATACTCCTTGGGCGTGAGCACCACCGGCTGGCCCAGATAACTGACTTGCTGGGTGCCGGGGTTGAGGCTGATGCCGGCGTGCTCGATCAGCATCTGCGCGCGTCCGGCGCTGCGTCGCAGCAGCGCGCGCAGACGGGCCTTGAGCTCGGCCAGGTCGAAGGGTTTGATCAGGTAATCGTCGGCGCCGGCGTCCAGCCCCGCGATGCGGTCTTCGGTGGCATCGCGGGCGGTGAGGATCAACACCGGCAGGTTCGAACCGCTGGCGCGCAGACGACGCAGGACTTCGAGCCCGTCCATGCGCGGCAGGCCGAGATCGAGCACCGCCAGATCAAAGGTTTCGCTGAGCAGGGCGTGCAGGGCGCTGCTGCCGTCCTTGAGCCAGTCGACGGTGTAGCCCTCGCGCCCCAGCGCCTGATGAATGCCCTCGCCGAGAGCCACGTCATCCTCGATCAGTAATAAACGCACACGGACTCCTGTCAGTCGAGTTTCTTGTTTATGTCCACCAGCAACGCGGCGATCTCTTTGCGGCGCCCGGCGTCTGCACTTTCCCGGCCCGGGCGCGGAGCGGCCTGCTGGGCCTTGAGCAGTGCTGCCTTGGCTTCAGCGTAGCGTTTTTGACGGTAAAGGTGATCGCCCCAGAAGTACAGACTGTCGATCCCCTCGGGGTTGAGTTGCAGGGCCTGTTTGAGCAGCTGTTCGGCCTTGTCGCTGTCGCCGAACCCGATTGGCCAGCCCGGCACCCGGTCGTACAGCGCGGCGAGGCTGGTGTAGGCCGAACCTTGCAGCGCTTTGGGGTCGAGGGTCAGGGATTTTTCCAGATCAGCCTTGGCGTCCTTCGCTTTACCCAAAGCCCCCAGTCCGCCCTCGGCACCGGCCCAACTGCTGGTGACGATGCCTTTCCAGATCCAGGCCTCGGCGACGGCCGGACGTTCGGTGGCGAAATGCGTTGCCTGGACGGCCAATTGTTCAAACGCGGCGGCCCGTTGTTTTTCCGGTGTTTCGTATTGGATGTGCGCCCAGCTCTGCTGGATGCCGTTGAGGCGTTGCTGATCGGCGGCGTCCAGTGCCCAGACACTTTGACTGAGGGCGCCCAACAACACACAGGCGAGAAGTTTTTTCATGGTTTTGGCGTCTCGTTCTCGGGTTTTTCACTCAGGCGACGGATCAACGGCAATTGCTTGCGCAAGCCGCGATCCACCAGATTGGGCAGCAGGCTGTTGAGGCGTACGAAAAAGCGCTCGGGCCAGCCCAGATAGAGGTCACGGCGATCACCGGCGATCGCATGGATCACGGCATTCGCGACGGCTTGCGGGTCGTCGACGCTGGATTTCAGTGCGTCGTTCAAGGCTTGGGCGGCGGGGCTGTTCATGGCGGTGCGCGTGGCGCGGGGCGCCACGTACAACACACCGACCCGGGTATCCGCCAACTCCCGGCGCAAGGCTTCGGAAAATCCGCGCAAGGCAAACTTGGACGCGCAATAGCTGGCGTAACCGGGATAACCGATCGAACCGTAGGTCGAGCCGACGTTGACCACCATGGCACTGTCGGCCTGTTTGAGCAGCGGCAGCAGCAGTTTGGTCAGGCAGATCGGCGCACTGATGTTCACCGCCAGCATGGCGTTGATGTCGCTGTCGTCGAGCTGTTCCAGCATGGCGAAGTGGTTGATCCCGGCCGCGTTGATCAGCAGGTTGATACCGCCGATGTCCTCGGCGGCGGCCAGCACGTTGCGGCGGTCGCTGAGAACCGTCAGGTCGGCGGCAACCCAGCGCAGGTTTTGCGGGTAACGTTCGAGCAACGGGCGCAATGATTCCTGGTGACGCGCCACGGCCAGAACCTTGGCTCCGGCGCTGCACAGGGCTTGGGTGATGGCCAGCCCGATGCCGCCACTGGCACCGGTGAGCACCACGCGGGCTTCATGCAGCTGCATGTTGAGCCTCCGCGTCGCGGGGCAGGCCACGGAACATGTCGGTGTAGAGCCGATAGACGACTTTCGAGGCATGGATCACCGCCGCCTGGTCGGCCGGGTCTTGCAGCTGATTCATCAGGTGCCGATAGGTTTGCATGTGCTCGATGTCGAGCGAGCCATGGGAGCTGAGGTAACTGAACGCTGTTTCCGGCAGCGCCAGACGCTCGCGGATGCTGCCCGCCGCATGGGTGGCCAGGGCGATGCTGGTGCCCTCAAGCACATTGACCATGCCGAACAGACCCACCGGGTTGCCTCGGGCGATCAGGTCGTAGAGAAAACTGACCATCAGCTCGATCGGCAGCGACGGCTGGCCGTCACGCACCGCGTTCCGGTCACCGCCACAGGCCTCGATGTCGTTGAGCACCCATTGCTCATGGCCGTATTCATCCTCGATGTATTCGCAAACGGCTTTGCGCAACCATTCCAGATGCGTCGGCAGGCGCGCGCCGCAGGCCATCATCAACGGTACGGTGTGACGAACGTGGTAGTAGGCCTGGGCGAGAAACGCGCGATAGCTTTCAAGGCTGACCTTGCCTTGCAGCGCATCAAGGATGATCGGCAGGTTGAACAGCTCGTGGCGTTCCTGCTGTGTGGCTTCTTGCAGGGTGTCGAAAAAACTCATGGTGCGTTTTCCTCGCAAAGGACGGATTCGGTGAGCACGGTGCGGTATTGCGCGACGATGGCATCGCGGCGCGGACGACCGTTGGCGGTGAGCAGGCCGTTGGCGGCGGTAAAAGGTTGTTGCAGACGTGTCCAGTGATGCACCTGGGCGTAATCAGGCAAGGCCTCGTTGGCAGCGGCGACGGCAGCCGCCAACTGTGCATCGGTGCAGTCCGGACGGTGCGGCCAGAGCAGGGCATGGTTGTGTGGCATGGCCTCGCCATACACAAAGGCCTGGGCAATGTGCTGGCGCTGGGTCAGTTCGGACTCGACCCATTCCGGGTTGACGTTGCGTCCGAAGCTGGTGACGAACTGATGCTTCTTGCGGCCCTTGAGGTAGAGGAAACCTTCCGGGTCGAACTTGCCCAGATCGCCGCTGGGCCACCACTCATCACTGAACGCCGGTTCGCCAAGGTAGCCGAGCAGGGTCGAGCCTTTGATCAACACCTCTCCGTCCTCGGCCAGGCGCACGTCGACGTGGGGCAGAGGCTGCCCGACACTGCCCGGACGCCGCGCACCGGGCCGGTTGAGACAGACCACCGAAGCGCACTCGGACAGGCCATAACCTTCGTAGACCGGCAGGCCGACTCGTTGCGCACGGTGGAGCAGGTCTTCGGAAACCCGTGCGCCACCGACGGCGGCAAAACGCAGCGATTGCGGATCGAAGGCTTTCTGTTCGGCGGCGCTGACCAGCAACAACAGCAATTGCGGCACCAGAATCAGGCTCTCGGGTGCCCGGCTGGCCAAACATCCAAGCAAGCGCGGCAGGTCGACGCCGCTGGCGCCCTGGATGCCCAGGGTTTTCTGGCTCGGCACGCTCAGGGCCGCACCGGCGTACAGCGCCGCGTAACAGCCGAGGTTTTCCAGCAGGATCGCCAGTGGCAGCAACGCCACGTGATGTTGGGGAGCTGTCGCTTTGCTTGCCTCTTCCAGTTCCCGAGCGACCCGCAGCAGACTGTCGGCGCTCAGGCACACGCCTTTCGGTGTGCCGGTGGTGCCGGAGGTGAACGTCAGTTTGGCGGTGCCGGCGGGCAAGCGGTCGGGCCCTTCAAAGGCGCGGCACCAGAATTCACCGCGTTTTTCATAACCGGCGGCGAGCAATTCAGGTTCCAGCTCCGGTTCGGCGATCACCCGCTCGGCCTGGCTTTGTTCCAGGCAATGGGCGCGTTGTGCCGGACTGAAGAACGGCGGCAGGGTCACGCAGGCCAGTCCTTCAAACAACGCCGCCAGATCCCAGAGTATGGCTTCGACGCCGTTGTCCAGTGCCAGGGCAATAACCTTCACGTTTTCATCGCGCAAGCGTTGCTGGCGGTACATCACTTCGGCGTAGAGCGTCGTGTAGCTGATTTTCAGCGTGTCGCCCCACAATGCCAGAGCGTTGTCATTGCGCCCTGCATGGCTGCGCAGGGTTTCCTGGAATCGTTGCCGTTCAAGCGACATGGCAGGCTCCTTCGATAGACGTCGGCAATCCCAGCCGGCTGAACAGGCCGATATTGCGCAGATGGATGAAGCCGGCGCGGATATTGCCGACATGCACCCAGGGTTTGCTTTCGTAGTAACTGCCCCAGTGGTGACGGTCATCGCCCAGGCGTTCCGGGTCGGCGGCGCACAGGGTCACCGGTTTCAGCCCCAGGCGATGGAAGCTGTTGACCAGTCCGATATTGCCGGTGAAGGTCACCCATTCCAGGCCGCCCATGGCCAGCACGTAAGTGATGGCAATAATGCTCAGGCGTGCGCTGCCAGTGTCGCTGGCGGCAAGGTTGCCGACTTCGACAATCCCGCTGCGCTCCACCGGACGGTCGGCGGCTGCGCTGATCAACGGCTCGATCGGCTCGTCCAGGTAGCGTTCAAGAAACAACGGTTCAAGGTGCGCACGACGTACCCCGGCCACCGCGCACAAGTCGCCGGAGTCGTTGTGCACACCAAACAGTTCAGGCATGAAATGGCGGATATCGGCGCCGTGGGCCTTGCGAAAGCGTTGTTGAATGAACGCTTCGAACGCCGTCCGGTGAGCGTCGCCCGGCTGGGCGCTAGACAGTTGCATCTGCGGTGTTTCGCTGTGGCCAAAACGCAGGGGCAAGGGAATGTTCCAGTCAGAATCGGGCATGGGCTGAACGCCTCCCTCAATAGGTTTGAGTGGAGTATCCGGGCCATTTCTTAACGAAGTCTGAAGGTGAAAAAAGTTAACGAACGACCGATCTTCAGATTGTCTTAAGACTGTCAGGGCAGGGTGACGCCGTCGGCTCGCCCGGCAAAAACCGATCGAGACGGCCGAACGAATCGGCCGTCGCTCACAACAATCACGAGGCACCTATGACCCGCGACATGCCCGCAAACCGTTATGGAAAACTGTCGATCACCTTGCACTGGCTGATGCTGGCGCTGTTCGTCGGCGTATATGCCTGCGTTGAAATCAAGGGGTTCATGCCCCGAGGCAGCGAAGCGCGGGGCCTGTTAATGGGCCTGCACGGGGTGTTCGGCGCGAGCATCTTTGTTCTGGTGTGGGTACGTCTGCTCGGGCGCCTGACGCCGCGTCCGCCAATCACCCCGAAACCTCCCGCCTGGCAGACCGCAATCGCGCACTTGATGCACCTGGCCCTGTACGGGCTGATGATCGCCACGCCGGTGTTGGCCTGGCTGATGCTGGCAACCGGTGACAAACCTTTCCCGTATTTCGGCTTTCATCTGCCGTCGCCGCTGGCGGTGGATACCGACCTGGCCAAGCAACTCAAGCACTGGCATGAGCTGATCGGCAATGCCGGTTACTGGTTGATCGGTCTGCATGCGGCCGCCGGACTGTTCCACCACTACTGGGTGGGTGACGACACCCTTGACCGCATGCTGGGAGGACGCACTCGCTCCTGAGGCGCAAGCCTGCTCAGTCGGCCAGATGTTCGGGCGCTACGACCCAAACGCTGCACGGAATCTTGTACAGCAGGTGTTCGACCGTACTGCCGACCAGCCGATCTACGCCGTGATGGCCGACACGTCCCATGACGATCATGTCGATGTCATATCCGCTTGCGTAACTGCAGAGCACCTTGGCCGGGTTACCCATGACCATGTGCTGACGCTCGTCTGGAATGCCGTTGCGCTCGGCGAGTTCGCGAAACGCAGCGGCCTGGGCATCGAACAGCGATTTGGCGGCGCTGGAGGAGAAGAATGCCGAGGCATTGTCGAAGCCGAATTCATTGGCGCTGATCGAAGACAGATCATGGGCATACAGCACGTCGAGTTCGGCATTGCACAGGCTGGCCAGTCTGGCAGCCTCGCGCAGGATCCGGTCGTTGAAACCGGCGTATTGCCCGTCACGGTGGAACGGATCTACGGCGGCCAGGATCTTGCGCGGCAGGGCATGCCCGACATGGCTGACGAAATGCAGCGGCACCGGGCATTCGCGCAGCAAGTGAATATCCAGCGGGGTGAACATCAAACGTGAAAGGAACGATTCTGGCTCCAGCGCCTTGATCAGCGCCGCCATGGGCTGTTCCCGGAGATGAATGAGGATTTCCTGTAACGGCCGTTCCACCCATACCACTTCCGTGGTGACGGTGACCCCGAGCTTGCGCATCGAGTGCGCCCGCTCTTCGAGCCACTGACGATGACGCTCGATATAGCCGATCCGCATCTGCTCCAGTGCTTGCTCGTTGACCATGCTGGCGGTCGCCAGACCTTCGAGGTAATCGAAAGCCACGATGTGCAGGGCCGCGCCCGCCGCTTTGGCCAGTGCCGCCGCACGCTCGAAAGCCGGGTTGTTTTCCATCAGGGGTGGGGCGACCAGCATGTAACGCGATTGCTCTGACATGACGACTCTCCTTTGGCAGGACGCTTTGAACCGATGCTCACAGGCTGCGCCGTGCCTGAGTTGGGCGTTTGATCTTTGTCAAACAATGGGTGGCCGGCAGAACACGACAGACGGATGGTCAATCGTCGTGGATGTCGTCGATTGTTGATCATTATCAAGTGCCGCTCAGGGAGAGCGGCGCAGGCTGGGCCAAGAGTCGGATCGCTCAGGAGAATGCTCATGGCCACCATGAAAGCCGCCATTTTTGTCGAGAACAATCGCATCGTGCTGGATGAAAAACCGATCCCCGAGGTCGGCCCGCTGGACGCTCTGGTCCGAATAACCACCACGACCATTTGCGGTACGGATGTACATATCCTGCGGGGCGAGTACCCGGTGGCGAAAGGGCTGACGGTCGGTCACGAGCCAGTGGGCATCATTGAGCGTCTGGGTTCGCAGGTGCGCGGATTCGCAGAAGGGCAGCGCGTGATTGCCGGCGCCATCACCCCCAGCGGTCAAAGTTATGCGTGCCTGTGTGGTTGTGGTTCTCAGGACGGGCCGGACACTCGCCATGGTTTCCGGGCCATCGGCGGGTGGAAATTCGGCAATACCATCGATGGCTGCCAAGCCGAGTACGTACTGGTGCCCGATGCCTTGGCCAATCTTTGCCCGATTCCCGATGGCCTCAGTGATGAGCAGGTACTCATGTGTCCGGACATCATGTCCACCGGTTTCTCAGGTGCCGAACGGGGTGAGGTGAGCATCGGCGACACCGTCGCGGTGTTTGCCCTGGGGCCCATCGGCCTGTGTGCGGTGGCCGGTGCCCGGCTCAAGGGCGCCAGCACGATCATCGGTGTCGATGCCGTGGCCGAGCGCATGACGGTGGCGCATCGTCTGGGAGCAACCCATGTCGTCAATTTCCGGGAGGGCGATGTGGTCGAGCAGATCATGGCCCTGACCGACGGGCGCGGCGTCGATGTCGCGATCGAGGCACTGGGCACGCAAGGCACCTTTGAATCGGCGTTGCGCGTGCTGCGTCCGGGCGGTCGATTGTCGAGCCTGGGCGTGTATTCGAGCAATCTGCACATACCGCTCGACGCCTTTGCCGCAGGGTTGGGCGATTACAGCATCGTTACCACCCTGTGCCCCGGCGGAAAAGAACGTATGCGGCGTTTGATGGCAGTTGTGCAGAGCGGCAGGGTTGACCTGTCACCGCTGGTGACTCACCGATTCAAACTGGATGACATCGAAGCGGCCTATGACTTGTTTGCGCACCAGCGTGACGGGGTGATGAAAGTGGCGATTACACCGTGAAGGTGACGGTGCGGCCAGCCCGTCGGCCAACTCACGGCAGGTGACGATGGCAGCCGGCGACCAACTGCTTGAGCCCGTCCATGTTCTGAATGGTGACGTCGCGGCCGGTGATTTCCACCAGCTCCAGGTCGCGCAGGTGGGCGATGCCGCGACAGACGGTTTCCAGGCGCAGGCCCAGGTAGGAGCCGATCTCCTCCCGACGCATCTTCAACACAAAGCAGCGGGACGAATAACCCCGGGAGTTCAAGCGTTGCGACAGGTTCAACAGGAACGCCGCGAGGCGTTCATCCGAATTCATGTTGCCCAGCATCATCAGCATGTCGTGATCGCGAACGATTTCCCGGCTGAGGATTTTGTTCAGGTTGTGCTGCAGTGACGGCAGCTCCCGGCTCAGTTTTTCCAGATGACCGAAATGGATGGGGCAGACTTCGCTGTCTTCCAGCGCGACCGCATCGCAGGTGTGCAGGTCCGAACTGATGGCGTCCAGACCGAGCATTTCACCGGCAATCTGGAATCCGGTGACTTGCTCGCGACCGTCGATCGACAGCACGCTGGTCTTGAACGACCCCCAGCCGCACGGCATAGAGCGAGCGTAAAGGATCACCGGCACGGTAGAGCGCAGCGCCTTTCTTGACCTTCAGTCGCTGGGTGATCAGCGTGTCCAGGCGCTCGATTTCCCCACCGCTCAAACCGAGCGGCAGACACAACTCCAGCACGCTGCAACTGGAGCACGCCGTTTTGAGTTGTTGATTGCGACAAGAGCGAGTTTCTGCCACCGAAAAGCCCTCACTTTCAGCCTGTTCAGCATAGTTCTCGGGTCGCCATTGGCACGGAAAAAACGTCGTCAAACGACGAATGGATCCGGGCTGTCAGACATTCACGTGCATCAGAAACCAGCCATGTATCAGTGTGGCGACGTCTCTCATTCAGTTGATAAAAATCAGTGATTCAGACGTGTGCCGCCAGATACTTGAACGGCAGCGTTTCCTGATTGTGGTCACACGCAGAGAAACTCACGCCCCTGTCGCTCTTTAGGAAATCAGGTTTGCAATCTTCAAGGTAAACGTTTCAGGGAGAGGCACGTGGTGCTCAAACTCAAACGCATTCTATTGATCGCCCCTGGTGAAATGACCCTGACCCCGGCGTTTGAGCGCGCCTGTGCGCTGGCTTGTGCAGGCGGAGCGCTGTTGCACATCGTCGCGTTCGATTATGTCCCGGTGCTGGCAGCGGCCGGACTGTTTGCGCCCGAGGCAATGGCCCGGGCGCGGGAAGGGTATCTGCAAGTGCATCGGCACTGGCTGGAGCAGCAGGCCCGCTTCAAACGATGCATCGGCCTGAACGTGACCACTGAAGTGGTCTGGGCCAGATCGAACCTGGCGCACGTGCTTGAGTACGTGAACGACTTTCATCCGGACCTGGTCGTCAAGGATACCCATTGCGTCCCGGCTCTCGACCGGGCTTTCCATCGCTCGCTGGACTGGCGCTTGCTGCGCGAATGTCCGGCACATCTGCATCTGGTGACTCGCGCCGGGCATGCCAGGCCAATGAAGATCCTTGCGGCGGTCGATCTGTCGCATCTGGAAGCACTGACGCGGGGGTTGAACGACCGGCTACTTGACCTTGCTTGCAGGCTGGCGGCCGATTGCGGCGCGGCGCTGCACCTGCTCAATGTCGGTTGCTGGGCGGTCATGGATGAGGGAACCGCAAGTGTGCCGACAGGCAGCCTGGACGACAGTCTGAAAGACGCAATCGAGGACGCCCAGCAAGAAGCTTTCGAAGCACTCGCCGAACGCTATGGCATCCCGAGTTCATGCAGACACTCGCTGACCGGCATCCCGCGCAAGGTCATCGGGCTGTTTGCCCGGCAGCACGCTTTTGACATGGTGGTTCTGGGGATGCTCTATCCCGACGGCAAACACCGGCTCATCGGCAGTACCGTCGAGAGCCTGTTGAACCAGGCTGCCTGCAGTCTGATGATCGTCAAGTCGCCGCAGCCCTCCGATTGAAAGTGAGCGTTGTCAGGTCAGCAGTTGATAAAAATCAACGGCTCCCGAGCCAAAAGGAGCGCTCAATAGTGCTCCTCCGAGCGTTCAAGGAAACGGCCATGCGAATCACATTTCTGGGTGCTGCGGGCACGGTGACGGGCAGCAAGTATTTGCTGGAACATCATGAGCAACATGTGCTGGTCGATTGCGGCCTGTTCCAGGGCTACAAGCAACTGCGATTGCACAACCGCGACCCGTTCCCGCTCCCTCCCGGCGGTCTTGACGCGATTGTGCTGACCCATGCCCATCTCGATCACAGCGGCTATCTGCCGGTATTGGTACGCAATGGTTATCGCGGCCCGGTCTACGCCACGCCAGCGACCTGTGAACTGGTAAAAATCCTGCTGCTGGACAGCGGTCGATTGCAGGAAGAGGAGGCTGAGTTCGCCAATCGGCATGGTTTCTCCAAGCACAATCCGGCGCTGCCGCTTTACACCGAACAAGACGCGGCACGCGCGTTGAAACTGTTGCGGCCGGTGGAGTTGCACCACAAGCTTCAAATTGTCCCCGGCATGACCATCGAACTGCGCTGCGCCGGGCATATTCTGGGCGCAGCGACGGTCACGGTAGTTGCCGACGGACAATCCCTGGTGTTTTCAGGGGATCTTGGTCGACCGGATGATCCCTTGATGTTCGCCCCGGAAACGGTCGAGCAAGCAGACTTTCTGCTGGTGGAGTCAACGTACGGCGACCGAAAGCATCCAGCCGAATCACCCCATCAACAGTTGGCCGAGGTCATTAACCGCACTGCGTTGCGCCGAGGCATCACGCTGGTGCCATCGTTCGCAGTCGGACGTGCCCAATTGCTGATGTATCACCTGTATCAATTGAAACGCACAAAAGCGATTCCGGATCTTCCTGTCTACCTGAACAGCCCCATGGCCACTGACGTCACGGGCCTGTATCAGCGATTTCGCAGCGAGCACAAATTGTCTGCGCAGGACTGCGACGGGATGTGCCATGTCGCGCAGTTTGTCCAGACGGTCCAGGACTCCAGAGAGCTTGATCAAATGCGCACGCCGGCGGTGATCATTGCTGCCAGCGGCATGGCGACGGGAGGGCGGGTTGTCCATCATCTCAAGGCGCTGGCTCCCAACGCGCTCAACACATTGTTGATGCCGGGCTTTCAGGCCGGTGGCACCCGTGGGGCGCAGATTGTCGCGGGCGCTCCCAGCGTACGCATCCATGGCAGGGACGTACCCATCAACGCCGAGGTGGTGCCCATGCAAACCCTGTCGGCGCATGCCGACGCCGATGAAATCATGCAGTGGTTGCGTGGATTCAAGCGGCCGCCGAAACACACCTTCGTGGTGCACGGTGAACCAAACGCTTCCGACACGCTGCGCCGCCGCATCAGCCTGGAACTGGGATGGCCGGTGTCGGTGCCGGAGTATCGCGACAGCGTGGATCTGGCTCGATTTGACTTCGATATGGATCGGCAGCGCTGACGCAGGGATTCCCCCAACCGTTTGCGGCGTGGATTGTTGATCATTATCAAGGGTCGGTCGCGTAGCCCGGCGCAGTCTGGTTCAGCGCCCACCCCCGGCAGATGACCGCGATGCTCGCCTGATGCCGAGGCGCTCAAGGTCATCGGCGACGGCCACTCATGGCGAGCTCACGACACTGCTTCGAGGGATGTAACGGTGACTGCATGTCGGATTGTCTTCGGCGATTGGAGGTGATCGATGAACATTGAAATCAGTGGACCAAGCGACGACCAATGGATCGTGCGAATGGATGCGTTCGTGGTCAGGTTTGACAGCAAGGTCGCTGCGCAATCTTTTGTCGATCAGCTCAAGGCAAGGATCGATGCGCCTCATGTGTGGCCAACAATTGTCGATACAGCGCCGTTTGCACGACCAGAGGTCGCGGGCGCCCGTGATCCCGTCGCGCTATGACCAACGCACTGGGTCTGGCCGGAGCCGCCGCGGCGCTGGGGATCGGCATGCTGGTCGGTCTGGAGCGCGAGCGGCACAAAGGGCGCGGCGACAGCCGTGCCTGCGCCGGGTTGCGCACATTTGCGATCACGGCGTTGCTGGGTTACGTCGCGATGCAAGTGGGCGGCGCGCTGCTGGTGGGCATTGTGGGCGGCTGTCTGGCGGTGCTGATCAGCGTGGCTTATTGGCGCAGCCTGAGCAGTGATCCAGGGGTAACCAGCGAAGTGGCCTTGCTTACGGTGCTGGTACTGGGCGCGCTGTGTGGTACAGCGCCGGAATTGGCAATCGCCGTTGGAGTGGTCATGGCGGGGCTGTTGGCTTACCGGCAGAAACTCCATCACTTCGCCCGCAGCCAGTTGAGCGAAGCGGAGATGCGCGACGGGCTGGTGCTGCTGATCGCAGCGCTGGTGGTGTTGCCGCTGACGCCTGACCGGTTCATCGGCCCCTACTCGGCGCTAAACCTGCGCACCCTTTGCACATTGACCGTGTTGCTGATGGCCGTCGGCGCCATCGGGCATATCGCCGTGCGCACGTTGGGGGTGCGCTACGGCTATGCGGTCAGCGCCATCGCCTCCGGTTTCGCCTCCAGCACCATGACGATCGCGGCGATGGGGCACATCGCCCGCAAAGACCCGGAGCACCTGAAGGTATTGAGTTCGGCGGCCCTGCTGTCGAACCTGGCCACGGCGGCGCAGGTCGCGCTGATCCTCGGCGCGGTCGACACCGCGCTGTTGCCGCACCTGTGGGGACCGTTGCTGGCCGGAATCATCGTTACGCTGCTGTTCAGTATGTGTTTGCTGTTCCCCAAACCTGCGGTCGCAGCGAACCAGCCGATCAAGGTCGGCGGGGCGTTCAATCTCAAACTCGCGCTGGCGGTCACGTTGACCATGGCCGGGGTGACGTTCTTGTCTTCGTTGATGCTCGACTACTTTGGCGAGGCGGGCGTGATGCTGACCGCCGTACTCAGCGGATTCGCCGATGCGCATTCTTCCACGGCTTCGATTGCCACCCTCGCCAAGGGCGGTCTGTTGGCTTACAGCGCCATTGCGCCACCCGTGCTGCTGGCGGTCAGCAGCAACGCATTGAGCAAATGCCTGGTGGCCTGGATCAGTGGCGGACGACGTTTTGCCGCGTATGTCATACCCGGCCAGATTCTGCTGACCGCTGCCATGTGGGCCGGTCTGCTGGTGAATCAAGCGACGATTTGACCGGACACTGACAAAAATCAAAGTGGTTGTCGGTAAAAGGGCCAGCGTGAGTTTAATTCCCTGCCATCGCTCAATGTCGAGGTGCACCATGTCACAGGAACCCCGCCTGCTGCTGATCGCTCCATCCGCCATGGACCACACGCCGGCATTCGATCGTGCCTTGGCATTGGCCCAGGCGCTGCAAAGACCGCTGCATATCGTGGCGTTCGATTATTTACAGGCACTGGCCGTGGCCGGACTGTTTGCCCCCGACCAGGTCGCAGTGGTCCGTGACGCCTACCTGGAGAAGCATCGCCATTGGCTCGAAGAACAGGCGACCCGGATGCGTGGACACGGGGTCGTCGTCACGAGCGAAGTGGTGTGGGTTCAGGACCCGTACGCGGAGATTGTGCAATTCATCAATGAAATGCCGCTGGTGATGATCATCAAGGATGCCCATGAAGAGTCGGCCCTGAAACGGGTGTTCTTCACCCCGCTGGACTGGCAACTGCTGCGCGACTGCCCGATTCCGGCACACTTGGTGACCAATGCCTTGAACCCACGCCCCCGTCATGTTCTGGCGATCATCGACGTGCTGCGCAGCGAAGATCAGGATCTGCTGTTCAACGACCAGATCATCGACGCGGCATCGAAGCTGGCCGAGGTGTGCAATGCCCGGCTGCAGTTATTGCACGTTTACGATTGGACCGCCGCGTATGCGCAAGACTACGGTTTCGGCGCGTTACCGCTGGCCACCGGCATCTACGAGGCATTGGGGACGGCACAGCATGAGGCGTTTGCCGCGATGGCCGAGCGTCACGGCGTGTCGACGGACTGTCGCCATTTCATCGAAGGTGTGCCGGTGCCGGCCATTTGCCGATTCGTCGAAGAGCAGAATGTCGACGTCATCGTCGCGGGTACGGTGCAGCACAGAGGCATGAGCAAACGGCTGGGCACCACCGCCGAACAGCTCCTGCACCGGGCACCGTGCAGTGTGTTGGCGATCAAGCCGGGCAGGGGGCTTTAGCGCCGAAGCGCCGGCGATCGCCCGTTTGGACGATCGCCGGCCGCAGAGGCTACAAATTCAGGCTGTGAATGACCTGGCGAGGATCTTCAGGATCGCTGTTCCGTTCAAACCCCAACGTCCGGGCCAGGTCCCGCATTTGGGCGTTGCTGGCGGCATCGACCGAGTACATTCGGTGCATTCCATTCTTGCGCGCCGCCGTGATCAAGTGCTCCATCAATAATGTCCCCAACCCCAGATGCGTCCATTCATCGGCAACGGTAACGGCGCATTCGCACTCGTGTTCACCCGTGGCGGCATAGCGGCTTACGCCGATTTCGATCAATTGACCGTTGTCGTGCACCAGCGCTACATAAGCCAGGCGCAGGCGATTATCGGTGTCCATCAATTGGTCCAGCATCGTGCCCGACGGTTCATTGATCTGCGCCAGAAAGCGCATATGTCGCGACTCGGGAGACAAGCGTTTGATGAACGCATATTCGCGTTCCCGATCCTTTTCCGAAAGAGGCCGGATCAGTACATGACGACCGTCCTTGAGTGCTTCGATCCAGTGTTGGCCGGCGATCGAGGCATAGGCAACGGCGGCTCGTTCGTTGTGGTCTTTGACGGTGAGCATGAGGAGAACCTCCCTGCGGTTTTGGAGACGGGCACGGGACACAGCGCCCCGCAGTCGCTTTCTTTCTACGCCGCTCGAAGGGCAGGAATCTGATCTGGGTCAGAGACCGGCGATGTTGAATCGTCCGGAGTTGATGTAAATCAACTGCGCGCCGGCAGTCAGGCTCAGTCTCAAAGCCTGTGGTTGTCTTGCGGAGGTGTGTGATGGGGCAATATCAACGTTTGCTGCTGGTCGCCGACCGAACCCTGCATCAGACGCCCGCCATGCTGCGCGCAGTGGCGCTGGCCAAGGCGAGCGGGGCGGCGCTGGATGTTCGGGTATTCACTGAGCCGGCCCCGGTTGTCCGGCTGTGGGAGGACAAAATCGACGAGGCCGGCTATCAGCGATACCTGCGTCACCATCGTCGCTGGGTTGCCGATCAGCTTGAACAACTTTCAGGACAGGGATTGGAGGTGACAGTGGAGGTGGTGTTCACCACGCACCCGCAACTGGACATTTTGCGGGCTGTCGCAGACCTCAATCCTGATGTGTTGATCAGGGACGTGGCGATGGAACCCCTGCTTAAACGGGTTTTCATCACGCCGCTGGATTGCCATTTGCTGCGCGAGTGCCCCGTGCCCGTGCATCTGGTCAACGAGGTCCGTTACAGCCTGCCGCATCGCATCGTCGCGGCCGTGGATCCGTTCGATCCAGAGACCCAGATCAGCGGTCTGAATGACACCATCATTCAGACCGCCAACGCGCTGGCCGCGCAATGTGACGCGCCCATGCACCTGCTCTACGCTTATGACCTGTCACCGGCATTCAATGGCGATGCGCCGTTGGTCGGTGCCGGCTGGGGAATGGATTTTGTCGAGGAGCTGCGGCAGTCCCTGCATCAGGCGTTCATCAATCTGGCTGAACGCTATGAGATTCCACCCGAGCGACGCCATTTTGTGATGGGGCTGCCGGTGCCGGTCATCAGCGAGTTTGTCGAGCAATACGTGGCGGATGTGGTCGTGATGGGCACCGTACACCGGACCGGTATCGATCGATTGATCGGCAGCACTACCGAACGGGCATTGTATTCGGTACCCGGTAGCATTCTGGCAGTGGGGCCGGGCGTCAGAGCCGGCGTAGACAGTCACTCAGCTGACGAGAGGTTGCCATGAGCCAGTATCAGCGGTTGCTGCTGATCATCAATCCGCTCCTGCGCGAGTCCGGCGCGATCAATCATGCAGCAGCGCTGGCCAGGGCCAGCGGCGCGCGTTTGCACATATTGGCGCTGATTCCTTCGCCCGAAGGTTTGTCGCTGCTGGAAACAGGCAACCGGCAACAGGCGCGCGAGGCATTTCTTCAGGATCATCGGCAAACGCTGGAGGCCCGGGCGGTCAATCTGCGCGGCAGGCGGATCGAGGTGACCATCGAAGTGAAATGGGCCGCTGATGTGGAGCAGCGCATCCTTGATCACGTCAAAGCGTATGAGCCCGATCTGCTGATCAAGGAAATCGAACAGGTGTCGGCCCTCAGACGCGCGTTTTACACGCCGCTGGACTGGCAATTACTGCGCGATTGTCCGGTACCTGTCTATCTGGTGGGCGGAAGCGGCTATGTATTGCCTCGCAAAGTGCTGGCGGCGGTCGAGGTGTCGGATATCGAGTCCGCCGACAACTCGTTGAACGAGCAGATCATCCGGCAGGCCAATGCCCTGGCCATTCAGTGCGACGCCGAGTTGCACTTGCTCTATGCCTGCGATATTTCCGCCGGGTACCTGGCGGACATGGGCGGATTGCCGCTGGCCGAGCTGACCCGGTCACTGCGCGAGGACCTGCAAAAATCGTTTCTTCGACTGGCCGGGCATTTCGGTGTGGCCTCCAGTCAGCGCCACTTCATTGAAGGCCGGCCAGTCACCGTGCTGAGCGAGTTCGCCGACGAGCAGCATGTCGATGTCATCGTGATGGGCAGGGTTCGCAAGCGGGGTCTGAGCAAGTGGTTGGGCAGTACCACCGAGCACATCCTTTATCAGGTGCCTTGCTGCGTTCTGGCGGTTTGACGAGGTTTGCCGAGCTGTCGGCAGGCGGGAGGCGTCGGACACGTCGCCATCCAGCTCGCCAAAGCGATGGGCGCCAAAGTGTTCACCACCGCGCGAAGCAAACGCCGAGTTCGTTCGCCGCATGGGCGCCGATGTGATCATTGACTACGAAAAGGAAGACTACGTCGACGCCGTCCTGCGAGAAACCGATGGCCTCGGAGTGGACGTGGTGTTCGACACCATCGGCGGCGACTCCCTGTCGCGCAGCCCTGACGCCCTCGCACAACTAGGCCGCGTGGTCTCGATCGTTGACATCGCCAAACCACAAAACCTGGTCCAGGCCTGGGGCAAGAACGCGAGTTATCACTTCGTTTTCACCCGCCAGAACCGCGGCAAGCTCGATGAATTGAGTGCCCTGGTGGAGCGCGGTCAACTTCGGCCCCATGTTGGCGCGGTGTATTCGCTTGCGGAGATTGCGCTGGCCCATGCGCGGTTGGAAAGTCCCAATAGCGGTCTTCAAGGAAAGATTGCGATTACGGTCGTGCCGGCGCTTCGTTCGGGATCTGTGGGGGATGCGTCATGATTTATGAGATTGCCTTGCTGCCTGTTCATGCAGAACGTCGTGAAGCGTTCAGACGTGCATTTACCGAGGTTGCACCTTTACTCCGCCGCGCGAACGGGTACGGCGGGCACATGTTGGCGCAGGGGATTGAAACGCCTGAGCGGTTCAATTTGATTGTGCGGTGGGAATCGCTTGAGGCTCATACAGAGTTTGAGGCAGGGGAGGATCACAGGATTTTTATGCTGGGGCTGGAGGGGTATTTTTCGGAGGAGCCACAGGTTTATCACATTGAGGGGGCGGCTTTTAATGCCCGTGAAGGTGATGGGGATCTTTGGCCCGGAAACTGAATCACGAGTCCTTCAGTAAAAGGCAGCAGATTCATTACCTGAATCTGCTCCCTTTTTTTGTTCGATGAATTCAGCCGTTGGCCTCTGCTCTCTTTTCCGCCGTCACGATGCAAGCCTTGTAGAAATTGTTCTGGAAATCGCTGATCGATTTCTGCTGCTGGCTCTCGGTTGAGTACTGAGGAATCGCGTACGCCTCGCGGATCAACGTCCTGAACAGCTCACCCACATACTCGCTTTGCTTGCCTGCCGCTTCGGCCAGTTCCGACAGCGAAGCCATGGGCACGCCTTGCTGCCTGCTCTTCATGACCTGTTTGGCCGAGTTTTCTATTCGTTGGCACTCTTCGAGCTCTTCCTGCGGCACAGGAGAGGCAAGAGCGGAAAAACTGATGGCGAAGGTTATTGCTGCTGCAAGGCATTGTTTGCGCACGAAGTGTCGTCCCTGGTTTTGAGGCTGAACATTATCATTCGGCACTCAGTGGCACCAAGGCCGGTGAGAGTAGAGCGGAAATGGAAAGGTCTCCTGTTGTTTCTTAATGGTGTCTGTTGTTTCGAAGCATCTCCAGACCGGCTCCAGGCTCCATGACCTATTTCGAACTAAGAGACAGGTTGCGAGCGGGGCGTCAAGATTGCCAAGGCAATCGCCACGATGAAGAGCGCCGGCACATCACCTGCCAAGTGCCCCATCTGCCCAGGCTGGGTGGCCGCCTGGACGGCCATGATTGCTCCGTGCACGACGCTGGACCACACGGTTAACCAGATCAGGCTCAGATTGGCTAACGGATCACGTGCGGCCAGGATCAAGAACACGCCCAGTGTGGCGTAGATGCCAACGATCATCAGCGGGTAGTCTGAGTGGCCGATGTGCCAGGCCCAACCAGACGGCCAGAACACCATGAGTGGATAGAGGGCAAGGCACGCGAAGCCAGCCAGAACCAGAACAACGCGCAAAAACCTGAGGCGATCAATTACGGTCATGGAGAAATTCTCTTTGGGCCCGCTCTAAATCAACCACGTGTGGCGTGATGACGCCTTCACGAGCCTGGTGGATAAGGTTTTCCTTTTCTGTCGTCTACCGCTGACGTGTCCTATCGCCTTGCCTTGCGGATTGAAAACGCGCACACCGTCGAGTTTTCCAGGTCGGCCTCTGGGTCACCGTTGCCGCCCCAGCCACACCACAGATTGGGTAACCGGCCGGTATTGACGTTATGAAGTGATTATTTCAACGGCAGAAGTTGCCAGCCGCTCCCCGTTAACCATCACATGCACTGCATGCTCCCCCGCATAGTGTTTCCTCGTAGTGAAATCCTTGATCACCTGCCGCCGCGCCACAACCTCACTTCCAAACCCCGCCAAATCCAAGGTTTTCAACTTGAAAACCTTGGCCGACGTCCCGCCATTGGCCTTCACATAGTCAATCGCATAATCAATCACCAACCGCTGTTCAACGGGCACCAACGATCGAACGGTAAACGATAAAGTAATCGTCTCCCCAAGCCGCACAACCGCCGGTTCCACCTTCACATCCAATAACTCGACCTCAGCCTTTGCCCCAGCACCGATAACCGCGAGCGCCCGCAATTCCCCCTGTTTGATCAAACTCCGCAACGCATGTTTGGCAATCCAGGCTGTGTGCTTGTTATCCAGCGACCATCCTTCAACTGTGTCCAGCACCCAATCCGGATGCTCTTTGGTCACGTCATTCAAATGATTCGCCACGGACTTGCGCACGTACAAACTTTCATCGGCCTTCAACCGGTCAAGAATCCCGGCTGCCAACAGGGGATCAGCCTGCACCGGTTCCAGCCGAAACGACCAAGGCAGGCGCGGACGACTGCCTTCGCTGGCCAGTCTTCGGACATGGTGGTTTTCATCTCGCGCCCAGTCGTGCATCAGTTCCAGCGAACGTTCCAGGTCGCTGCGCAGGAAATGGCGGATGGCGAATTCGGAGGAGCCGAAGGTGGTGAAGTACTTCAGGGCTTCCATCGAGGTATCGAACGCGTGCGCGCCGTAGCTCGCGACATAGTGCGGCAGGCACATGCTGACGAAGCCGCTGTTCAGTCGCGGGGCAAGTTCGCGCAGGACGGCGATGGAGTCTGCGTAATCCAGCGGCAGCACGTGGTGCAGGCTTTCGCTGACGCGGGCCATGCGCTGCATGACAGAGAGGTCGGCGAGGCCGTCGTTGGCATGCTTGAGAAATACCTTGGCCTTGAACGCCGGGTACACGGCGCTCATTTCTGTAGCGATGTGTTGCAGACGTTCGGCGTTGAAGATTTCTTTCAGGGCCGGGGCGGCGGTTTCGGTGGTGCTCATGGTCAGGTCATCGGGGTGCTGATGAACGCCTGGGTGCTTTCGGCGTACGCGGTGTATTGGGCGATGCGCGGGAAGCGCTCCGCGTCGATCTGGTCGGGGACGACGAGGCCGGTGAAGCTCCAGGCGACGGCGAGGGTAATGCCGTTCTGTTGGAGGGGGCCGTCGGTGGGCAACGGGTGTTTTTCGAGTTCGTGTTCAATGGCGGCGAAGGCGGCGGCGAGTTGGCCTTCGACGCGTTCGACCCACGGCTGGTATTGAATGTCGGCCGGGCGCATGTTGCGTTCGTAGTAGAGCTGCACGGCTTTTTCGCAGGCGGCGAGACCGAGGCCGATCAGGCGCAGGGCTTTGACCCGTTGCGTCAGGTCTGCAGTTAGCAGGGTTTTGCCGGACAGGGCTTCGAGATAGTCGAGGATCAAGGTTGAGTCGATCAGTACTTCGCCGTCATCAAGTACCAGGGTCGGCGCCTTGACCACCGGGTTGATCTGCTGGAAGCGCTCGAAGTGACGGAACACCGAGACCGGGTCGTGTTCCAGTTCGATCCCCAGGCATTTGGCGGAGATCGCCACGCGGCGCACGTAAGGGGAGTCCAGCATGCCGATCAGTTTCATGACGCGTTCCTTCAAGTCGAACCGGAGAGGGCATAACGTAGCTGAGGTTGGGGGGATTTGTCAGTCTTTGAGAAGGGGCTGGTTTCGCGGTCAATGATCGTAACGAATTGCGACAAAGCGCCGCTCGTCCGACGTTTGTCTTCTATATACAGCCGCTCGACTGAATTTCTTGCTATAAACGCACTCCGATGAGCGCTGTGAAGCTTGTGTCAGAGCAGTTTCCGAGCCTTGTCGGACAAATTCCCGGTATTTACAGTTGCTGAGGCCTCAAACGGGCCTTAGACTGCCGCCCCTTCGTAAATTGAGTGCCGGGTGGCGTTTGCAATAAACGATGCCTTTCCGATGACCGCAGGCGGTTCGCCGGAACGCTCCCTAATTCGCCTTAATGCACGTTTTTTATAGAGATATCAATGACAAAGGACAAGTTGCTGGCCATGCCGGCAGATGACTACATGAATGCCGAGCAACACGCTTTCTTTCAAGAGCTGTTGCAGAACATGAAAGTCGAAACCCATGAGCGCATTGAGCAGAACCGTATTGCCATCGAAAGCCTGGACACCCCGGCTGACCCGGCGGACGCCGCATCGGTGGAAGAAGAGCGCACCTGGCTGGTGAACGCGATTGATCGCGACCAGCGCATGCTGCCGCAACTCGAGCAGGCCCTTGAGCGTATCAAGGAAGACAGCTTTGGCTGGTGCGACGACAGCGGCGAGCCGATCGGCCTGAAACGCTTGCTGATCAGCCCTACCACCAAGTACTGCATCGAAGCTCAAGAGCGTCACGAGCAGATCGACAAGCACCAGCGTCAGGCCTGATTCCTGAGGCGGCCCCTTCGCTGTGGGTCGTCGCGAAAAGATCGCAGCCTTTTGCAGTTTCTCAGTGAACTGCAAAAGTCTGCGATCTTTGCTTTTTCTCGTCTGCCGAAAAGTCCTGCCCACCATTCCATTGACCTGCCACAGACCCACGACTAACGGACCATGGATAATGGCGTTGTAGTGGCGTTTAATGCAGCCACAACAATGAGAACAAGCGTGGGGTAACAAAATGACGAGAGATGGATCTCTGGTTGCGGCTCGGCCTGCACCAGTTGTTTTGCCGAAGAATCGCTGGATGACGCCGACCCTGCAAAGCATCGCCCTGATGCTGTTGCTGGCCGGGATGAGCCTGGGCGAATGGCCCTTGTACGTCAGCATGCCGCTGGCGGTACTGATCGTCTGGCTGCCACGCCTGCGTTCCCGGGCGGTCTCTGATGCGCAACCGGTCGATAGCAGCAACGCGATGTCCGAGCTGACTCGCGACCTTTCGTACACCACCAGTCATAACGCGCTGTCGGCTGCTGGCGTGGCTTTTTCCGTCAAGGAGCTGGCGGGCAAGCTGCAATCGCAACTCGACGCCGCCGCGCAGATCGTCAATAACGCTGAAGTCATGATCGCCACTGAACAGGCCACTTCGCAGCTCAGCCGCGAGGCATTGGGCGCTGCCAGCGAAGCCCATCACAGCAGCGCAGCAGGGCGCACCGAACTGGTGGATTCGATCTCGCGCATGCATCAGCTCAGCCAGCGCGCCAATGCCAGCCGCGAACTGATCGAAGCCTTGAGCCAGCGCAGCGACGATATTCAGCGCGTGACGTTGGTGATCCAATCCATCGCCAGTCAGACCAACCTCCTTGCATTGAACGCCGCGATCGAAGCGGCCCGGGCCGGCGAGCACGGTCGCGGCTTTGCAGTGGTGGCGGATGAAGTGCGCGGTCTGGCGGCGCGTACTGCGACGGCCACTGGCGAAGTGGGCGAGATGGTCGCCGACATTCAGCAACGTACGGCGCAGGTGGTGGAGCAGATACGTCAGCTCTCCGACGATTTGCACACGGGTGTCGAGCAGGTCGAACACACCGGTCAGCACCTGGAAAACATCGCACGACTGGCGGCCGGTGTAGAAAACCAGGTCAGCGAAATTGCCCGGGGTGCAGAAACCAATCGTGAACAGCTCGACAGCCTGTTCACTGCCATCGAACAGATGCGCAGCGATCTGGCGATCAGCGACCAACAGACTCGTCGCCTGGCCGAGGCCGCGGTGCAGATGGAGGGCCAGGCAGAAACCATCAGCGAACGCCTGGCTGAAGTCGGGCTGGATGACTATCACCAGCGCATCTACGACCTCGCCCGCGAAGGGGCCAGCCAGATTGCTGCGCGCTTCGAGGCTGACGTCGAGCAAGGGTGCATCAGCCTTGAAGAACTGTTTGACCGCCAGTATCAGCCGATTCCAGGCACCCAGCCGGCCAAGTTCCAGACCCGTTTCGACCGCTACACCGATCAGGTGCTGCCGGCGATTCAGGAACCGTTGCTGCCGCGTCATGAAGGCCTGGTATTCGCTATCGCCTGTACGCAGCAGGGTTATGTGCCGACCCATAATAAGGTGTTCAGCCAGCCACTGACCGGGGACGTGCAGGTCGATACCGTCAACAATCGCACCAAACGCAAATTCGCCGACCGCACGGGCATCCGCTGCGGCAGTCATCAGCAACCGGTACTGTTGCAGACCTACACCCGCGATACCGGCGAGCTGATGCACGACCTGTCGGTGCCCATCATCGTCAAGGGACGCCACTGGGGTGGATTGCGTCTGGGCTACAAACCGGAGAAACCGCGCTGAGGCATTGTTGCCGGAACTGCAATTAAGCTGTGCAGCGGCGTTGCTGTTTCCTCTTGATCCACTTCATTAACATGCCCGCATAGTTAGGTTGCTAATGAAGTTGGGAGGTCAGCATGCAATGCAGAGTCGATGTCGCGGTGATGATCGGCAGCGGTGTACCCGCCGGACTGCGCGCGATGGGGCAAAGTGTCTGCTGGGTGGTGCTGCTCAATGGCGAGCAGCGCGGCACCGCTTTTGCCAGTCGCGATGAAGCCGAGGAGTGCAGGGCGGCTTGGCTCGCGCAGTTGGGCGCCAGAACAGAGAACAGCCTGCACTGATCGAAATCATTTGCCCCGGTGCAGGCGCACATTCAGCTCGTCGACCATCACCGCTTCTTCGCCATCGGCACGCAGCCATTCCTTGAGCAACTGCGCTTGTTGCGGGCTCCAGAAGTCGGCGTCGATCAACTTGGTATCGGCTTCCAGCGGATGGGCTTCGATGAAGTCGTCAATCGCCGCTTCCTCCGAAGGCAGCCCCAATTGATCGAACAGGGTTGTCAGGTTGTAGGCAGGCAGTTCCATGGTGTACTCCTTGAAGAATGGCGGGATTGATGACTCTCTTTATCTGAGGTGCTCGCTGGTCAGGAGTTCGATTCGCGATTCCAGAGAACGGGCGAGGGCGCAGGCGGCGTTATGATTCTCGCGGAAACCTCTTACAAGCCCCGTCGACTTTTCCCTGATATGGAAAAAGCTGTTGCCCGCCGGGACCACCTGAAACAACGGCTCCCGACCAGAAGGCTCAATTGTAGGATCAGTCTCGAACACTGGAGTGTTCAAGGCAAAGACGGGTTCGTGAGTCACGGCAAAATGCGTCATAGTGCACATATGAAGTCCTTTTCATGGATTGACCCGCATTTACAGGGTGTTGCGGGTAGTCGCGAACAGCATCGCTGCTCTAAAATCGCCAACACCTGTTGACGGTATGGCGCTATCTAAAGCAATTTTTTGCGTGCGATATGTCGGAAAAGTGCTTTTTTTGGTGAGTTTTTTCCCTAAAGTTCGTAGTCAGTTTTCTTTGGCCGGCCTTGACGCGTTTTCCTTCAACATTTGGAGAACGTCTTTGCAGGTTTCGCGAGTGGCATTCCAGTAGTCTTGTGCAACTCGCGTTGAATGAGCACTTCGCTCGCTCAGGCGTATATTCGAGTCATCGCGCAACACCTTCGGCCAAGCCGAATTTTTCTGCCGTGCGCGCTATTCGCGTGCGGCACTCTTTTCAAGTGTGGGGATGTTTCTTTGGCAGTCAGTAACCTCGATATGCATGCTTTGTTCGTGCTCGGTGATTTGCGGGCAAAGCTGGTCAAGCAGTTTCAATCGCGTTTTGTTTACATCACCGAGCAGAACGCCGAAGGCATTTATGTTGCCGAGATCGATACCGAAAGCGCACTGGTGGTCGATGACAAACCTGGCCTCAAGCTCAAGGTCGGTGATCATTTCAGCGCGTCGGTACTACCGAGCCGTGAAGGCGGCAAGATGGATATCCGCTTTCGCGAAATCAAAATGACCGTTTACGGTCTGGGCGATTACGCGTTCGTCACCACAGCCGACGGCCATGCCATCGTGTTCAAGGAGGGCCATAGCGCGGTCACCGTGTTTGCCGCCAATGAACAACTCCAGGAAGGCCTGACGAAGACCCTGAAAGCCGTCACCGCCAAAGCCGCCAAGTGGCGCAAGGGCGAACTGGTGACGTTCAAGGCCAGCGAGTGAGCCGCGCCGATTTCCATTTGCAGAACCTCGACAGCGCCCGTGATGAAGCTCGTCGATTGTTCGCTGCGAAGGACGAATTGAAGGGTGCCTGGCTGGGTTGGGTTGCCTCGCAGATCTACGCCTTGCAGCCTGCGGAATACGCCAGCATGGTCAGACGCGAGCTGAAGAGCCTGCAGGAAATGTCTGAAAAGTAGCCTTATCCGTTTCATGCCCCTGAAAAAGCAGGAACCTCGTCTACAGTCAGTTGACTGAGTATTCAGAGGCTTGCGGTCTTCTGTCAGGCCATCCTGCTATTGCTGTGAACAGCACGAGGTGCAAAAGCATGAACGGATTTCGACGGTTGCTGGCCGCTGGCCTGACCACCTTCGGCTTGATGACGGCGGTGCCTGCGGTGAGCGCGGCACAGGCGCCGATCCACTTTGCCGACCTGAACTGGGAAAGCGGCAGCCTGATCACCGATGTCCTGCGCATCATCGTCGAGAAGGGCTACGGCCTGCCGACCGACACCTTGCCGGGCACCACCATCACGCTTGAGACGGCGTTGGCCAACAATGACATTCAGGTCATTGGTGAAGAGTGGGCCGGACGCAGTCCGGTTTGGGTCAAGGCCGAATCCGAAGGCAAGGTCGCCAGCCTGGGCGACACAGTCAAAGGGGCGACCGAAGGCTGGTGGGTGCCGGAATACGTGATCAAGGGCGACCCGGCCAAGGGCATCAAGCCACTGGCGCCGGACCTGCGCAGCGTCAGCGATCTCAAGAAGTACAAGGACGTGTTCAAGGACCCGGAAACCCCGAGCAAGGGTCGATTCCTCAACAGCCCGATCGGCTGGACGTCGGAGGTGGTGAACAAGCAGAAGCTCACGGCCTATGGCTTGCAGAATGACTTCACCAATTTCCGCAGCGGCTCTGGTGCGGCACTGGATGCTGAAATCAGCTCATCGATCCGCCGGGGCAAACCGGTGCTGTTCTATTACTGGTCGCCCACGCCATTGCTCGGCAAGTTCAAGCTGGTTCAACTGGAAGAACCGCCGTTCGACGCCCAAGCGTGGAAGACCCTGACCGACGCCGACAATCCCAATCCAAAACCGACCCGTTCACTGGCTTCCAAGCTGTCGATCGGGGTGTCCACGCCATTCCAGAAGCAGTATCCGCAAATTGCCGAGTTCTTCAGCAAGGTCGACTTTCCGATCGATGACTTGAACAAGGCGCTGGCCGAAATGAGCGAGAAACACACGGCGCCTCGGGATGCGGCGGTGGCGTTCATGAAAGCGCATCCGGATGTGTGGCAGGCGTGGTTGCCGAAGGATGTAGCGCAGAAGGTTCAGGCAGGTCTGTAGCGATGTGGCGAGGGCACCAGGCCCTCGCCAAAGTGGATCAGAACCTTGTCTGCACTGCCAGCTCGAATGTACGCGGTGTGCCGAGGTAATACGCCGGCGACACATGGGCGAACTCGGCATACACCTCATTCGTCAGGTTACGCACCCGCCCGGTCACCGTGGTATGCGAATCCACCTTGTAGCTGAGGAAGCTGCCAAACAGTGTGTAGGACGGCACGGTCATGGTGTTGGCGTTATCGGCGAACACCGATGCTACGTACCGCGCATCGACCCCGCCTTGCCATTGCGACGAGAAATCGTAGGTCAACCACAGATTGCCGACTCGGTCCGGCACGTTGGTCGGTGTGTTGCCCTTGCGGGAGACCACTACGCCGGCGGCGTTCTTCTCGTTGAATTCATCGTATTGCGCGTCGACCCAAGCGAAGTTGCCTTCGGCCAGCAACTTGTCGGTGATCCGTAGCGAGCTGGCAATCTCGATGCCTTTCGAAGTCTGCTGGCCGACCGGAATGCTGCTGGTCGGGTCCAGTGGATCCGTCACCGCGAAATCTTTTCGCTCGATAGTGTAGGCGGCCACCGTCGCCGAACCGCGACCGTTCAGATAGTCGAACTTGCCGCCGATTTCCCATTGTTTGCCGGTCGAGACATCAAAGTCCTGAGTGCCATTGGGTTGCTCGGCGGCGGTGCTGTATTGCACGTAGACATTGGCTGACGGAATGAACTGATACGTCAGGCCGACGCGTCCGGTGACTGGCTCCCAGCTGCGCTTCAGATGACGCGGGTTGCTCGCGGTCACCGTGCGATGGTTGGTTACGTCGAGGTCGATGTCGTCGTAGCGCAGGCCTGTGAGCAACGAGAGCTTGTCGGTCAGCGCCAGGCGATTTTCGGCAAACAGCGCTTTGGTCGTCACCTCATTGGTCTTGTCGCTGACAAAACCCGGCATCGTTCCGGGAATGTCATAAAAGTGCCCCGGTCGGTAGTTGTTCGGGTTCACCGTGCTGGCGCCTTTGACGTTCAGCGGCGAGTTGGTGGTCTGGTTGACTTTGTACTCGAAACCACCGGACCAGGTGGTGTCGAGGCCGAACAGGGTGTTGTCGTGGCGCAATTCGAACTGGTTGCCGTTCTGCTCGCCCTGGTGTCGAACCTGATACGCGGTGGAGCGATTCACCGCGCTGTTGTCGGCGTTGTATTGATAGGTTTCCAGGTTGCGGTAATCACGTTGGCTGTCGAGGTGATAGAGAGTGTTGCGCAGGCTGGTGCTGTCGTTGATCCGGTAATCGATGATCGAGCGCACCCAGATGGTCCGCTGCTCGTAGCGGCCGTCCTCGACGTTGTAGTTGTTGAAGCGGTTGTGCTTGTCGATCTTCAATTCGCCGGCCTTGGGGTTGAGCACCGGCGTGCCCCAGTACGGGCTGTCCTCGTGTTCGTCCTGATATTCCAGGGCCAGGGTGTGCGACAGGTTTGGCGTCAGGTCGCTGAGCAACGAAAATGCCACGCTCCAGGCATCGCGTTCCTGGCGGTCGATGTAGCCATTGCTGGTGTTGTGGCTGACATCGAGTCGCGCGTAATGCTGCACGTCGGCACCGGGTTCGGTCAGCGCGTGATTGAGGCCGAATGCGGTTTCGGTGGTGTCGTAGGTGCCATAACTGACTCGGCCTTCGACGGCTTGCTCGTCGCGAGTAGCCAGTTTGGTCACGTAGTTCAGCGAACCGCCGACCGAACCGGCGCCGTTGATCAGTGAAGACGGGCCGCCCAACAGTTCGACCCGGTCATAAATCCACGAATCCACGGGGCGCGCCAGTCCGCCGGAAACGTTGACGCCGTTGAACATCTGGGTGATCTGGCTGCTGGTGAAACCGCGGTAGGAGACGAACCCGCCAAAGCCAGGCGGCGCACTGGCGTTCACCCCCGGCAAGGTGTTGGCTGCGTCCTGAAAGTTTTGCGAACCGTGACGTTCGATGTCATTGCGGTTGGCGATGGCCACCGAAGCCGGGGTGTCACGCACGCTAAGGCCAAGACGCGAGGCCATGCCGCTGGATTGGTCGAGGCTCAGGCCGGGTTCTGCGCCGGACTCGCCATCAATGGTGATCGGCGCCAGATCGACCGTGGATTGCGCCCAGACGTTGACCGACAGGCAGCCGCACAGGCTCGCCAGCAAGGTAAGTTGTTTCATCGATTGAATCCTGAATGCTTGTCTCGGAGTCAGCGCACAGGCGAACGCCGCGCGTTGGCGCAGTGGGCTGACAAATCAAAAAGGGCAAGGACACTCAGGCGAGCGGCGGAGCGCGGGGATTGGCCGAAGGCCAGATGAAGCGGGCAGGGAGGTCAGCGCTGACAATGGCCGGCAGCGGCGGGCTGTGTTGTTCCGGCAGGATAGCCAGGGTCAGGCTGGAGTTGAACGCCGGACCCATACCGCCAGTGGAGCACAGCGGGCAGCCGAAGGCCTTGGCCAGCGTCGGCAGTTTTTCTTCGGCGGGATTCGAGGCGAGCGGCGCCTGGGTGCTCGGGTCGACGGCGCAGAACTGGCCGCCGATACCGTTGAGCTGCATGCCGACCATTTGTCCGTGACCGATGCTGCAGGCGAACACGTTGAACAGAACGCAGCAATAGAGCATCCAGGCCAATAGTGAGCGATCGGTACGGGTGAATTTCATGGGGCGGCACTTTACCGCACCGCCGACCGGTCGTGCACATGGAAAAATGCCGACTAGGATGTTTTGTTCAAATCCCTTTAAAGGATTCTCGACCATGACCTTTGTGTTGGCTCAATGGCTGGTGACGATATTCGCGGTAATCAGTCTGATGCATGTGTATTGGGCGATGGGTGGGCAGTGGGCGGCCGTGGCCGTGGTGCCGCAGGTTCCGGTGGACAGCGGCGGGCTGACGCTCAGGCCTGCGTTCAAGCCGTCGGGCTGGATCACGCTGGTGGTGGCGGCAGCCCTGCTACTGATTGCCGCACTGGTATGCATGCGGGTGGGATGGTGGCTGCCCGTCGTGCATCACTGGGCACTGCAATGGGTGATCAGCGCGATTGCGCTGCTGATGTTTGCGAGGGCGATTGGCGATTCGGAGCTGGTCGGTTTTTTCAAGGAAGTGAAGGGGTCGCGGTTTGCCCGGCTCGACACTTGGGTTTACTCGCCGTTGTGTCTGATATTGGGAGCCGGGCTCTTGGCTGTTGCCTGGATCTAGCTGCCGGTTTCAGTGCGCCGGCTGCTGACTTCGGCCGGCACGTCATCCCCGGCCATGCGCTTGCGGAACAACGCCGCCCGCGCCAGGAGCAAGGTGGTCACCGGTACGGTGATCGACAGCAGAATCGGGATCAGCCATGCGTGCAGCACCGGCCCGGACTTGAGCGCGGAAAAACAGATGATCGATGCCAGTGCCACGCACCACGCACCGAGTGTCGAGGCCAGCGCCGGTGGGTGCATGCGTTGAAAGTAGTCCTTCATCCGCAGCAGTCCGGTTGCGCCGATCAGGGCGAACACGCCGCTGAGGACCAGCAGGATCGCCACCGGGATTTCCACCCACAGAGACAGTTCAGCGTTCATTCGATCACCTCGCCACGCAGGAGGAATTTCGCCAGGGCAAACGAGCCGACGAAGCCGAACAGCGCGATCAGCAGCGCCGCTTCGAAGTAGGTGTCACTGGAATAGCGGATCCCCAGGGTCAGCATCATCAGCATGGCGACGATGTACAGGTAATCCAGCGCCAGTACCCGGTCCTGCGCCGACGGGCCTTTGAACAGGCGCACCAGTGTGAGGACCATCGCCAGGGAAAACAGGAACAGCGTCAGCAGAATCGCGTTCGACAGCAGCGGACTCATTCGAAAATCTCCATCAACGGCTGCTCGTAAGTGACCTTGAAGTGCTGGATGAATTGCGCCTCGTCATCCAGATCCCAGACGTGCAACAACAGAATGCTGCGATCGAGCGCCAGTTCCGACCACACCGTGCCGGGCACCACCGTACAGATCATCGACAGCGCCGCCAGACCGTTGGCATCGCGCAGGTCCAGCGGCACCTTGATGAAGCGTGAACGAAGCGGCCGGCGGCCGGCGTTGAGTACGCCCCAGGCCACTTGCAGGTTCGAGACGATCACGTCACGCCCGACCAGCAGAAACAAGCGCAGAATCGTGCCCGGGCGGCGGATGTGAATCCGTTGCGGGCGCAGTTTGCGCATCATCAGCGGGGCACAGAAACCAAGTACGGCACCCAGCAGCAGGTTGCCCGGGCTGACCGACAGGTTCAGCACCAGCCACAGCAGCCACAGCGCCAGCGACAACCACGGAGCAGGAAACAGACGCTTCATGGTTGCACCTCCAGCAGTGCGGCCTTGGCTTCCGGGCTCGGCACGGCGCGGGTGCCGAGCACCGCCATCACGTATTGCTGCGGATTGTTCAGGGCATCGGCCGCCGCCTGCGTGTAACGCAGCAGCGGTTCAGCCTTGAAGGTCAGCGCGATGCACAGGCCGAGCAGCAGGAAAATCGGCGTGCATTCCAGTTTGCGCAGCAGCGGCGATGGTCGTTCTTCTGGTGACCAGAAGCGCTGGATCCCCAGCCGCGAGAACGCCATCAGCGAGCCGAGTCCGGTCAGGATAAGCAGGGCCAGCAACGCCCAGGCGGCATTCGAAATCGGTTCGCCAGCGCCGAGGCCAAGCGGATTGAGCAGGGCGCCGATCAGGCTCAGCTTGCCGATGAACCCGGACAGCGGTGGCATGCCGATAATCAGCAGCGCGCAGGCAATGAAGCTCAGACCGAGGAAGGCCATGGTCCACGGGATCACCTGACCGACTACCGCTTTCTGATCGTCGTCGAGGTTGATGCCCTTGACCGGTCGTTGCCATTGCTGCGGACGTGGGAGCAGCTCGTTTTCGTCTTCCAGTGGAACTTCGATGGCGGTACGCGAGCGTTCGATCAATTCGGCCAGCAGGAAAAGCGCGCTCAATGCCAGGGTCGAGCTGACCAGATAGAACAGCGCTGCGCCGATCAGGTTCGGTTGGGCGAAACCCACGGCCGACAGCAAAATCCCCGCCGACACCAGAATGCTCAGACTGGCCATGCGTTCCAGGCGTTGCGCGGCAATGATCGCCACGCCTGCGCCGGCCATGGTGGCCATGCCGCCGTAGATCAGCCAGTCACCGCCGAAGTAAGCCGAAGCGCCCGCTTGGCCGGAGAACAGCAGCGTCCACAGGCGCAGCAAGGTGTAGACGCCGACCTTGGTCATGATCGCGAACATGGCTGCCACCGGCGCGCTGGCCGAGGAATAGGCCGGCACCAGCCAGAAGTTCAGCGGCCACATGCCGGCCTTGGCCAGGAAGGCCACGGCCAGAATCCCCGCGCCGGCGTGCAGCAGGCCACGGTCGGCCTCAGACACCAGAGGGATCTTCAACGCCAGGTCCGCCATGTTCAGCGTGCCGGTCACGCCGTAGATCAACGCCGCGCCAATCAGGAACAGCGACGAGGCCAGCAGATTGACCGAGATGTAATGCAACCCCGACGACACCCGCGCCCGGCCCGAGCCGTGAAGCAGCAGGCCGTAGGACGCGGCCAGCAATACCTCGAAGAACACGAACAGGTTGAACAGGTCTGCCGTCAGGAACGCGCCGTACAGGCCCATCAGCTGTATCTGGAACAACGCGTGGAAGCTCGACCCGGCGCCGTCCCATCGGGCCATGGCGAACAGCAGGGCACTGACGCCGATGATCCCGGTCAGCACCAGCATCAATGCCGACAGACGATCGACCACCAGCACAATGCCGAACGGCACCTGCCAGTTGCCCGGCAGGTACACGCCGATGGAGCCGGGCACGCCGGTGGTCTGGGTCCATTGCAGCAGCGTCACCGAAATACCGAGGCCGAGGAGGCTGGAGAACAGGTTGATTTTCGCCTTCAGCGGACGGTGCTTTTCGCCGAGCATCAGCATGATGGCGGCGGTCAGCAGCGGCAGCAGGATCGGTGCGGCGATCAGGTGAGTCATCGCCGTCATTCCTTGGGCTCCCTTCCGTCAACGTGGTCGGTGCCGGTCAGGCCCCGTGAGGCCAGCAACACCACCAGAAACAATGCGGTCATGGCGAAGCTGATGACGATGGCCGTCAGCACCAGCGCCTGGGGCAGCGGGTCGGTGTAATTGAGCAGGTCCTGCGGTACGCCGTCCTTGATGATCGGCTCCTTGCCGATGAACAGGCTGCCCATGCTGAAGATGAACAGATTGACACCGTAAGACAGCAGGCACAGGCCCATCACCACCTGGAACGTCCGTGGTCGCAGGATCAGCCACACTCCGGACGCGGCGAGTACGCCGATGGCGATTGCGATGACTTCTTCCATCAGACGGCTCCTTTGGCGGCAGCGGTTTTGTGGCCCCGGACCGATTGGTGGGCGAGGGCGGTGAGGATCAGCAAGGTCGAGCCGACCACCACGGCGTAGACGCCGATATCGAAGAACAGCGCGCTGGCGATATGGATGTCACCCAGCAGCGGCAGGCTGAAATGCCAGGTGTGGGTGGTCAGGAACGGGTAGCCGACCGCCATCGCCCCAAGACCGGTAACGGTAGCGAAGAGCAGACCGGTGCCCATCCAGCGCAGCGGCCGCAGGCTCATTTGCGCCTCGACCCACTGGGTGCCGGCGACCATGTATTGCAGGATGAACGCCACCGACATCACCAGACCGGCGACGAAGCCGCCACCCGGCTGGTTGTGTCCGCGCATGAACAGATAGAACGACACCACCAGCGCAATCGGCAGCAACAGGCGCACCAGCACCGCCGGCACCATCATGAAACCGAGCGCGGTGTCGCTGGCCGAGCGCGGGTTGACCAGATCGGTGACCACGTCGGGGGCGAGCAGGCGTTGCTGGGCCGGCAGTTGCAGGCTTTCTTTCGGTGGGCGGAAACGACGCAGCAGGGCGAATACGGTCAGTGCCACGGCGGCGAGCACGGTGATTTCGCCCAGGGTGTCGAAACCACGGAAATCCACCAGCATCACATTGACCACGTTGCTGCCGCCGCCCTCGGGCAGGGCACGGCTCAGGTAAAACGAGGAAATATCGTTCGGCGTCTGCCGGGTCAGCATCGCATAGGACAGCAGCGCCATGCCGCCGCCAACGGCAATCGACAGCAGCAAGTCGCGCAGACGCCGCACTCGCGCCTTGCGCAGGCTGCTCGGCAGCGGCGAAACCTCTTCGATCCGCCGTGGCAGCCAACGCAGGCCGAGCAGGATCAGTACGGTGGTCACCACTTCGACCACCAGCTGTGTCAGGGCCAGATCCGGCGCCGAGAACCAGACGAAGGTCACGCAGGTCATCAGTCCGCAGACGCTGACCATGGTCAGGGCAGCGAGCCGGTGATACTTGGCCTGCCAGGCGGCGCCGAGAGCACAGGCGATTGCCAGCAGCCACAGGGTCACGAAAACGATCGAGCCCGGGATCTTCGGCCGGTCGCCCCAGCTCAGGCTGCTGTGCAGCATCGGGATCAGGCCGGCCAGCACTGCCGCCAATACCATCAGGAATAGCTGGGTTTGCAGACGCTTGGTGCCGATCCGCCGCTCCAGCCGCCGGGCCAGGCGCATCATCGCCACCAGACTGCGCTCGAACATTCGCTTGCCGTTGAAGCGTCCGGCCAATGGCGGGTATTTGAAGCGCCCGCGCTTGAGCTGATTGCGCAGCAGCAGATACAGCACGATGCCGCCGGACATGGCGATCAGGCTCATGATCATCGGTGCATTGAGACCGTGCCAGATCGCCAGACTGTATTGCGGCAGCTCGCCACCCACCACTGGCAATGCCGCAGCGGCGAGCAGCGGCCCGACGATTTGAGCCGGGAAAATGCCCACCAACAGACAGGTAAATACCAGCAGTTCAACCGGCGCCCGCATCCAGCGTGGCGGCTCGTGCGGCGTATGCGGCAAGTCGGTGGCAGTCGGGCCGAAGAACACATCAACGGTGAAGCGCAGCGAGTAGGCCACGCTGAACATGCCGGCGATGGTCGCGACGATCGGCAGGCTGGTTTCAACCCACGCCGTGGCGTTGATGAACACGGTTTCGGCGAAGAACATTTCTTTCGACAGGAAACCGTTGAGCAGTGGTACGCCGGCCATGGATGCACTGGCGACCATGGCCAGAGTGGCGGTAAACGGAATCAGCTTGAACAGACCATTGAGCTTGCGGATGTCGCGGGTGCCGCTTTCGTGGTCGATGATCCCGGCGGCCATGAACAGCGAAGCCTTGAAGGTCGCGTGGTTGAGAATGTGGAACACCGCGGCCACGGCGGCCAGGGGACTGTTCAGGCCCAGCAGCAGCGTGATCAGGCCGAGGTGGCTGATGGTCGAGTAGGCCAGCAAACCCTTGAGGTCGTTCTGGAACATCGCGCAATACGCGCCGAGCAGCAGCGTGGCGGCACCGGCGCCGCTGACGATATAAAACCATTCTTCGCTGCCGGACAGCGACGGCCACAACCTTGCCAGCAGGAAAACCCCGGCCTTGACCATGGTCGCCGAGTGCAGGTACGCCGAAACCGGTGTTGGCGCCGCCATCGCGTGCGGCAACCAGAAGTGGAAGGGGAACTGGGCGCTTTTGCTGAGGGCGCCGATAAGAATGAGGGGAAGCAGGATAGGGTAGAGAGCATGTGCGCGAATCAGATCGCCGGCGGCCAGGACCTTGTCCAGGTCATAGCTGCCGACGACATGGCCGAGGATCATGACCCCCGCCAGCAGGCACAATCCCCCGGCGCCGGTGACCATCAACGCCATGTACGCACCACGGCGCGCGTCGTGACGGTGGTGCCAGTAGCCGATCAGCAGGAACGAGAAGAGACTGGTCAGTTCCCAGAAGAACACAATCTGGATCAGGTTGCCGGAGATCACCAGCCCGAGCATGGCGCCCATGAACGCCAGAAAGAATGCGAAGAAACGCGGCACCGGATCGTCCGGCGACATGTAATAACGGGCATATAGGGAAACGAGGGTGCCGATGCCCAGCACCAGCATTGAGAACAGCCAGGCGAAGCCGTCCATGCGCAGAACGAAGTTCAGGCCCAGGCTGGGCAGCCATGTGAACTCTTCGCGAATTACGCCGCCATGAGCGATCTGCGGGTACAGCATCGCGACCGAGACAGTGCCGATCAACGCGACCAGACCTGCCAGCAGGGATTCGGCGTTACGTGCGTTGTGCGGCAGCACGGCTGCCAGACAACTGCCCAGAAAAGGCAGAAGCAGTAGAACTATCAGAGACATAGGCTTCTAATCTGCGGAAGTTTGTGAAGCATCATACGTGCCAGCTCCCGGATCGCCAAACGCGAGGATGTCTCTGAATCCTACAAAGTAGCCGTAAAACCCGCGTTTAGCCTTCGGTCTCGTGCTCCAATTCTTCCGTGACCGTTTGTGTCTCTTTGCCTTTGGTCTTCAATTCGCTGACGATCACTGCCGCCACGATCAGCCCCGCACCCACCAATGCAATCGCTGGCAGACGCTCCCCCGCGATACGCCCAACGATCCCGGCCCACACCGGCTCACCGGCGTAGATCAAGGTCGCCCGGGTCGGCGAAACGCTTTTCTGCGCCCAGTTCATCGCCACCTGAATCGCCGCACTCATCGCGCCCAGCCCCAGGGCGGTGCTCAGCAACAGCCACGAAAAATCCGGAATCGCCTCACCGGTCGGCACCACCATCAAGAACGACAGCACCGAAGTCGTCGCCAGTTGCACCACGGTTACGCGGCGCACATCGACCTGCCCGGCATAGTTGCTGATCAAGATGATTTCGGCCGCTATCGCGATGGCGCTGATCAGCGTGGCGATTTCACCGGGGCTGAAATTCAGTGAAGCCCCGGATGGCCCGGAAAGCAGCATCAGCCCGGTAAACGCCAGCATGATGCCGATGCTCGGCATCAAACCCGGGCGCCGACCGAGCACCAGCCATTGCAGCAGTGGCACGAACGGCACATACAGCGCGGTGATGAACGCCGACTGGCTGCTGGGAATGCTCTGCAGACCAACGGTCTGCAAGCCATAACCGAGCATGATCGCCACGCCGATAAAGGCACCGGCCTTGAGTTCGAACAGGGTCAGTTCACGCAGGTGTTTCCACGAGAACAACGCCACGATGCTCGCGGCGGCGGCAAAGCGCAGACCGACGAAAAACATCGGGCCGCTGACCGTCATGGCGTGCTGCACCAGCAGGAAGGTGCCGCCCCAGAGCATGGTGATCAGCACCAGCACGCACTCGGCTTTGCTGAACCGGTGAAACCGCAGGGGAGTTTGGGAGGAGTTGGCTGACGTCATGACCTTGCGCACTGTTTAGGAAGAGACGCACAATGCGCCAAATGTTGCGCAGTATACTGCCCAGTCCCAGCCAGTGAGCAATATAGTGCACAGAGATTCCATTCAACGGGCTTCGGTCCTGCAACACGTCAGCCAGAATGTCCGGCGCCTGCGCCACGCCGCCGACATGAGCCAGACGGCCCTCGCGGAAAAATCCGGGGTCAGCCGGCGGATGCTGGTGGCCATCGAGGCCGGCGAAAAGAATGTCAGCCTGACCACCCTCGACCGTGTCGCCGAAGCCCTCGAAGTAGCCTTCAGCGATCTGATCCAGGCCCCGGACAATCGCGATCCCGGCCGTATCAATGAACTGGCCTGGGCTGGCAGCATCCCCGGTAGCAAAGCCGTTTTGCTGTCCAAGGCCAGCGCCACCCGTGCAGTGGAACAGTGGGAATGGTGCCTGCAACCCGGCGAGATCTATCCTTCGCAGCCGGACGCCGAAGGCTGGAGCGAACAGATTTTCGTGTTCGAGGGCTGCCTGACGCTGATGCTCGGCGACCAACCCCAACAGATTGCAGCCGGGGAGTTTTTCATGTTCGCCAGCAATCAGCCGCACACCTATCGCAACGATGGGGCAGTGGCGGCGCGTTTCGTGCGCAATGTGGTGATCTGACTGACACAGAACCCGACAGCGGATCGCGTCGGCAGGAGAAAAAAGTCGCGTCCGTCTAGACGTCCTCGCGGCGTCTGAATGACACTGGCCCGAGCCTATCCTCAGTTGCGAGACCGGCATGACTCAATCCGATACGACCGCACTGCGTCACGCCGACATTCTGATTGTCGGCGGCGGCCTGAGCGGCACGATGCTGGCGGTGCAATTACTGCGTTTGCCGGGTCGCAGAAAAATCCTGGTGATCGAGCCCCGGGCCGAGTTGGGCCGGGGCGAAGCGTACAGTGCGGTGGAGCTGGGCCATACGCTCAACGGCAACGCAGCCCGGATGAGCGTCGATCCGGACAATGCCGATGACCTGACTCAGTGGCTGACCGATCACATCGCCGGCGGCGGTTGGCCGGAGTCGGATCAGCAACATGTGCCGGTCAGCGAACTGTTTCCACCGCGGGGGCTGTTCGGTGTGTACGTGCAACAGCGTCTTGCCGAAGCGCAGCAGGTGGCCGCGCAACAGGGGGCGACGGTCGAGCATGTGCGCGCCGAAGTGGTCGATGTTCAGGCCTCCAGCGATTCCGTGCAGCTCACCTTGAATGACGGTCGGCAACTGCACGGCGCTTTTGCAGTGTTGGCGACCGGGATGTTCCCGGCGGCCCGCACACCGCAAAAGGAGTCCAGCGGCCTTAATGCAGCGGCGCTGGATCCGTGGGATGTCGCGGCCATGCGCCAGCTTGATCCGCAGTCGACGGTACTGATCATCGGCTCCGGCCTGACCATGGTCGATGCCGTGGTGTCGCTGGAGCAGGCCGGGCATCGCGGGCCGATCGAGGTGTTTTCCCGGCATGGGTTGCTGCCCCATGTCCGTCGACAACCGCCCGCATGGGTGGACTTCCTCGCTGAAGATCACAGCATCTGCACGCCACGCCAGTTGTTGCGCGAATTGCGCCGGCATTGTCGCGACGCCAGCGCACAAGGCATCGACTGGCAGGCACCGCTGGACACCGTACGTGCGCACATCGGTCGGTTGTGGAGCCAGGCCAGCGATGTGCAGCGGCGTCAGTTTGTACGTCATGTGCGGCCGTGGTGGGAAAGTCATCACCATCGTTCACCGCCGCTGAGTGCGGAACTGGTCGAGCGTCTGCACCGGGAAGGGCGATTGCGCATTCATGCGGCGTCTTACAAGGGACTTGAGTCGGCGTCGGGCGACGGGGTGAGTATCCGCGTTCGCCCTCGCGGCGAGGCTGATACCCGCGTGGTGCAGGGCGCGGCATTGATCAATTCCAGCGGCATCGAATACGACTGGCGCCGGGTCGCGCGGCCTTTGCCGCAGCAATTATTGGCGCGCGGTCTGGTTCGTCCGGGGCCGTTGGCGCTGGGCATTGCGGCGGCGGTGGACGGCGCTGTGCTGGATGAAGAGGGTCGGGTCTCGAACCGCTTGTTCGCCATGGGCCCGCCGTTGCGCGGCATGTGGTGGGAAAGTACTGCCGTGACCGATGTGGCAGCTCAGGCCAAGGCACTGGCCGCGCGACTGTTGCGCTGATGCCCGAATGCAAGAAACCCCGCTTCGGCGGGGTTTCCTGTTTCTGGCAGCTCAAACCGGTCACTCAGTAGCGCTGATATTTGGAACCGAATTCCGGACGGTTTTCCGCGACGTACAGTTTGGTCTGTTCGGCATTTTGTTGCAGGTTGAGGTTGCCTTTGTGTTCGGCATCGATGCCGACGGTGTCGACGTTCAGGGTGCCGGACTGGCCAACGGTCGCAGCCGCGACAACCGGAGTGCTGGCGTGTGGGGCAGCGATGGCGGAGGTGGCGCCGATCAGGGAAACGATGAAGCCAAGTGCGATGATGTCTTTCATGATGTTGCTCCAGGGAGTGGGGAGAAGATGGGGCCCACTCTAGTGCTGGAGAGATTTAATGTGAAAACACCCTTGCGCATAGTCGTTATCGAAGGCGTTGATGCCTGATCAGCGCGGTAGGGTATTGCTCAGCCAACGCTGGCGCATCTGCTCCAGACGACCATCGGCCCGCAGCGTATCCAGCGCCTGCTGCCAGCGTGCGACCTGTTTCGGATCGGTCTGCGGCGAAAAGGCAATGTAGGTGTTCTGTTTCATCAACGGGATCTGGTACTGCAAGCGCGCTGGCTCGATGCCTTGTTCGCGGGCCAGGGCAGCCTTGGACCAGGTATCGGAGACCACGAAATCGGTACGCCCCAGGCTGAACAGCCGCATCATCTGCTCCGGGGTTTCCACGCCGTAGAGGTTGTTCAGGTCCTGCCCTTGCAGATAGCTGTAGACCAGCCATTTGCGCGGCACGGTGATCCGGCCCATATGATCGGCTTCACGCAGACTGTGCACGGGAGGCTGGAGATTGTCGCGGGCGTACAGCGCGGTTTCGACTTCGATCAGCGGCCCGACCCATTGATAGCGATCGTCACGGTCGTCGGTCCGCAGCACGGTGAATACGCCGGTGTCGGGGGTATCGCTGGCCACGCGCAGGGCGCGCAGCAACGGGACTTGTTGCAGGTGGATGCGATCGCCGGTCTGGGTCGCCAAGGCCTGTACCACGTCCACCCCGAATCCTGCGAGTTGATTGCCTTGCATGAAATGCAGGGGCGGGTGGTTGTCGGTAAGCAGTTGCAGATCCGCCGCGCTGGCCGTCAGGGCCAGCACGGACAGCAGACAGGCGGCAAATCGTTTCATGGATCGTCCCTGAACAAATCAATCGCGCAGCTTAGTACGCGCCACGACGGCTGTCGTGGGGAAACAGCGGGGCTTTTGTGTCAGAGAACAAGGCGGTTCGGTAGTGAACGCTGCGGGGGCTGAGCGCCCCCGGCAGGAATCGACAACGGCGGGTCTAAACGATCAGTAACGCTGGTACTTGGAACCGAACTCGGGACGGTTCTCGGCGACCAGCACACTGCGAGCCGAACGTTCGCGCAGTTCCTGCAAGCGATCCGCACCCCCTTCGGCGACACGTTCGCGCAACTCCTGCAAACGGTCCGCACCCCCTTCAGCCACGCGCTCACGCAGTTCCTGCAAGCGATCCGCGCCACCTTCGGCAACGCGATCTTTCTGCAGGTTTTCCGAGCCGTATTCGGCGACCAGCGGCTGGGAGCTGGCGGACGCCAGGTCGGCCAGGGCCAGGCCGCCGAGCAGACTGATGGCGAGTACCAGGGATTTCGAGGACTTCAACATGGTGTTTCTCCTTGCGTTTGAGATGAGTGAGCCAGTGCTTTCTGGTGGGTTCATTCAAACGCGAGGGTGTATCGCTGGTATGTGGTGTTGCGGCCCGAAAACACGAGTTACGTATCTGCGTGGCGAATTTATACAGAGCGATACAAATCCATCATGATTCGGCGAGCATCTCCACGGCGAAGGAGAAAACATAACCCTCGTTGCGCACAGTCTTGATGTAAGTCGGCTCGCGGGAGTCGTCCAACAGACGCTGGCGCAGGCGACTGACCAGCAAATCGATGGAGCGGTCGAACAGGTCGGCGTCGCGGCCCTGGGTCAGGTTGAGCAACTGGTCGCGGCTGAGCACCCGTTGCGGATGGTCGAGAAACACCCGGAGCAGGCGATACTCGGCGCCGCTGAGGGCGACCATGGTGTCGTCTTCATCGAGCAAATGACGGGCGGTGGTGTCCAGGCGCCAACGGCCGAACGCCAGCAGGCGCCCGGTTTCAGTGATCAGCAGATTGGGTGGCAGCATTCGCGTGCGGCGCAGCACAGCGTTGATCCGCGCCAGCAGTTCGCGGGCGGCGAAGGGTTTGGTCAGGTAATCGTCGGCGCCCATTTCCAGGCCGAGGATGCGGTCGGTCTGGTCGTCGCGGGCGGTAAGCATCAGGACCGGGATCGCCTTGTGCTTGCCGGCGCGCAACTCGCGGCACAGCACCAGCCCGTCATCGCCGGGTAGCATGATGTCGAGCACGATCAGGTCGACCGTGTTGGCTTCCAGAAAACTGCGCATCTGCCGGCCATCGGCGACCACGGTGCTGCGCAGGCCGTTCTTGGTCAGGTAATTACCGACCAGCTCGCGGATCTCGCGGTCATCGTCGACGATCAGGATGTGGTTGATGTGATCCATGGTTCACACTCTTTTTGTGGGAGCGGGCTTGCTCGCGAAAGCGATCTGTCAGTCAACAATGATGTTGAATTCGATGTCCGCTTCGCGGGCAAGCCCGCTCCCACAGTGTTATGGGGTGGCCTGAAGAATGGGGCTCCAGGCTTATGCATTGATGGTGTCAGGACACCACGCGATAGCACGGCACATACGCCGCGCCGCCCGGCAGTTTCATCCGGTGCTGGGCGACGAAGGCTTTGAGCAGCAGATCGAGCGGCTGCATGATCGCGGCGTCGCCACGGATCTGGTACGGGCCGTGTTCCTCAATCAGGCGAATGCCCTTGTCCTTGACGTTGCCGGCGACGATCCCGGAGAACGCGCGGCGCAGGTTGGCTGCCAGTTCATGGGGCGGCTGGTCGCGGTGCAGCTTGAGGTTGGCCATGTTTTCGTGGGTCGGGTCAAACGGGCGCTGGAAGCCCTCGTCGATCTTGAGCAACCAGTTGAAGTGGAACGCGTCGGCACGTTCGCGGCGGAACTGCTTCACGGCCTTGAGGCCCGCGGTCATCTGCCGCGCCACTTCGGCCGGGTCGTCGATGATGATTTCGTAGTGCTTCTTCGCTGCTTCGCCGAGGGTCGCCGTGACGAAAGCGTCGAGCTGTTCCAGGTATGGCGCGGCATGTTTCGGCCCGGTCAGGATCACCGGGAACGGCAGGCCGGCGTTGTCCGGGTGCATCAGGATGCCCAGCAGGTACAGGAATTCTTCGGCGGTGCCGGCGCCGCCCGGGAAGATGATGATGCCGTGGCCGACGCGGACGAAGGCTTCCAGACGTTTTTCGATGTCCGGCAGGATCACCAGCTCGTTGACGATCGGGTTCGGCGCTTCGGCGGCGATGATGCCCGGCTCCGTCAGGCCCAGGTAGCGGCCGCCGTGAATGCGCTGTTTGGCGTGGGCAATCGTCGCGCCTTTCATCGGACCTTTCATCACGCCCGGGCCGCAGCCGGTGCAGATGTCGAGGCTGCGCAGGCCCAGTTCGTGGCCGACTTTCTTGGTGTATTTGTATTCTTCGGTGTTGATCGAGTGGCCGCCCCAGCACACGACGATTTTCGGCTCGACGCCCGGACGCAAGGTGCGCGCGTTGCGCAGCAAGTGGAAGACGTAGTCGCTGATGCCCTGGGAGGTGCTGAGGTCAATGCTCAGGGCATCGAGTTCGTTTTCGGTGTAGACGATGTCGCGCAGGGCGCTGAACAGCATTTCCCGGGTGCTGGCGATCATTTCGCCGTCGACGAAGGCGTCGGCCGGGGCGTTCAGCAGTTCCAGGCGTACACCGCGATCCTGCTGATGGATGCGGATTTCGAAGTCTTTGTAGGCTTCAAGGATGGTTTTTGCGTTGTCGACATGCGCGCCGGTGTTGAGGATGGCCAGGGCGCACTGGCGAAAGAGGGTGTAGGTGCTGCCGGTTCCGGCCTGGCTCAGTTGCTGAACTTCACGTTGGGAAAGGGTTTCGAGGCTGCCTTTCGGGCTGACCGAGGCATTGATTACGTGTCGTTGGGTCATGCAGTGATCCTTAAAACGATGTCATTGCCGACATGGCCAATGGCATCCGAATAGTGTGTATCCATGAATGAAGATGGCACGATCTGCGTGGTATCGCCATGTCCCCGTTGGACGTTGAAAAGATGAAAAGGCGCTCCAGCATAGCTAAATCCGCCTCAGAGGCGATAATGCGCAGCCTCTTTTTAACTCAAGCCATGGAAGCCTGTCGCGATGTTCGAGATTCAACCGATCGATGCCATCACTTATCGCCAGCAGACCCGGCGCAGCACGCTGATCATCGCGGTGCTGTTTCTGGTGCTGGCGATGGTGTTTTCGACTGCGGCAGTGGCACTGTTCGGCGAGCCGGGCGGGGATAACCTGCGATTCAATGTTGGCGGGGTGTTTGGCGCATTCCTGCTGACGGCGGCGTTGCTGCGCGGGCGTTTCTGGAATCAGACCTGGATGGCCCCGGCGGTGTACGGCTGGCGGCTCAAGCGCAGCCTGATGAGTGTCACCAACGTGATGCATCAGGTGACGGCGGCGGTGGAGAAGGGCGATCCGGTGGCGATGAAGGTGCTGCGTTTCTATCACCTGGGCCTGACCCAGATGCATGAGCTGGACGGCAACTCCAGCGATCACGCGCAATTGCACCGGGAAGTCGAAGAACACAAGGCGCGGATGGGGGCGCTCGGCCTGGACACCGATCAGCCGCGCCTCGATCCGGCCTGGCTGGAAACCTTGAAAGCGCGTTAAAACGGAATGCGCGCGGCGCGTCCAAGTTTCCAGCGGCGAATCAGACGCCCGTAAACCAGCAGGTTGACCATCAGCACCACGCTGCCCAGTACCAGCTGAATCTGCGGTGTCAGCCCGGCCGGGTAAATGATCGGCCACACGTAATGTTCGATGAAACCGCCGGCGTACTCGGTCTGCCCGGCAGCGTGGCGCATCAGGTTTTCCCAATAGGTCAGTGGACAGGTCAGGTGCAATACCTCGACCGCCACGCCCCAGGCAGCCGCCGGCAAGTGCAGCCAGAACAATCGTGGCCACTTGAGCACCAGCAGCCCGCCGAACAGCACGAACAGAATGAACAGCAAATGAAACAGCACCAGCCCGTCGCCGGCTATTCGATACAGCATGTCGTCTCCCTGACGCGTGTGTGAATGGTTGCCATGTTACGCCGGTAAACGGCTGCCAGAAGGAAGGTTTTGCGCCAACTGCGCAAGATTGTTCAAGCCATCCACGGGCGTTTGTTGGCAGAGTCCGGGGTCTTGTCTCACGGTTGAAGAGTGTTATGTCTGACTCATTAATGCCGCGCAGTGCCTTTCTTCGCGGAGCCGCGGCGATCATGCCGTTATCCCTGGCCACCGCGCCCTGGGGGCTGCTGGCCGGTTCCATGGCGATCGAAGCCAACCTCACGCCGCTGCAAGGGCAGGGCCTGTCGAGCATCGTGTTCGCCGGCGCGGCACAATTGGTGGCGATCGGCATGCTCAAGGGTGGCGCGGGGATTTTTTCGATTCTGCTGACAACCTTGCTGCTGACGTCGCAGCATTTGCTCTACGGCATGAGCATGCGCCACGTGATTTCGCCGTTGCCGGGGCGCTGGCGCATCGGCCTGGGCTTTTTGCTCACCGATGAACTGTTCGCCCTGACCAGTCAGCACGACCGCCAGCAGTTCAATCGCTGGTACGCGTTGGGCGTCGGTCTGACGTTCTACATCGCCTGGAACCTCTTCACTCTGGCCGGCATCGTGCTTGGCAGCAGCATTCCGGGGCTTGAACACCTGGGGCTGGACTTCTCGATTGCCGCAACCTTCATCGCCCTGATCACCCCGGTGGTGCGCAATGTACCGACAGTGGTTTGCGTGGCGGTGTCGCTGTTCTGCTCGGTGCTGTTCAGTTATTGGCAGTGGGGCTCGGCGCTGGTGCTGTCGGGACTGGCGGGTATGACTGCCGGGTTTATCTGCAACAAGTTGTATCGGGAGCGCACATGATGGTCTGGGCAGTGATTATCGGCATGGGGATTCTGGTGTTCCTGAACCGTTACGTGTTTCTCGAGCCGCGCTTGCCGGTGCGTCTGAGCAGCAACGCGCGGCAGTTTCTCGGTTTTGCCGTGCCGGGCATGTTGACTGCGATTTGCGGGCCGATTGTATTCATGCCGGACAAACAACTGAATCTGCAGTGGGATAACCCTTATCTGCTGAGTTCACTCGTGGCAATCGGCCTGGTGATCTACACACGCAATACGTTATTCAGCATGCTGTTGAGCATGGCGTTCTTCTTTCTATTGCGCTGGTGGCTATAAGTTGCGGGTGTTCTACGCTTAATGGATGAATTTCATTAGCGAGGTGAACATGGCAACCGAGCAGAAACGTCCCGAAGAAGATGATGAACCGAGTGAAGAAGAGATCGAGCGGGAGAAACACAAGGAGCAGACCTGGAAGCATGACGACAGCCGAGAGTTGTCCGACCGTGATCAGGAACGCCCGCTGAAACCCTGAACGCCACAACGAAAAAGCCCCGCGATCGCGGGGCTTTTTCGTTTCATCAAAGATCTTCCAGCTGCGTGAAATCGGGGTGGGAGGCCCGATAACCCAAAGTCTTGTCGATCCAGGCATTCAGCTCGTTGACCATCACCGGCGGGTGGCAGGGGTAGTTTTCGAGGGTGGCGCGCAGGATACGGTCGATATCGGGTACGTCACGCAGGTTTCGAGTCTTGATGTAGTGGGCGATAAAACAGTCGAGTTGAAAGCGTTCTGTCGTGGACAGATGAATACACTCCAGGCCGGTGACCTGTTTGATTGCAAAATCGTCGCGCAACTTAGTTCTCTGCAAGGTTTGTTAAGTTTGTGGGGTATTCCTGGTTTTACTGACTCTTTGGTCAGCTGGTATGCCAATAGGAAATGCGGCGCGCATGCTATCCGTAGTGTTTCTAAAAGTATGTATGGCGATTGAAATGTCAGACAGGCGGTTAGTTCACTCAAACGACTGTGTCAGCGCCGTGTTTCGAGAATGAAACACCGTGTGTAACGCGCAGGATTCAGTTCGTGGATGGCTGCTCTTGATAACGCACCGCGCCGGCATTTATTTACGTCACCGCTTCAATCAATTCAGAACCCTGATTGCGTGAGTTACCGACCGCTTTGCCGACTTTGTGCCATTCAAACGCTTCGCTCGGCTCGGCCTCGAACAACAGCATCTGCTCGGCGCGCTCCGTGGGTGTGGCGGGATCGAGCCATTCCAGCACCCGATCGGCGTACAGCACGATCGGGCGCCGGTCGTGCACATCGAGGAGGCCACCTTCGCTATTGGCAGTGATGATGACGAAGCCGTCGTCGTCCCGTGGAGGTTCGCCGGGTGTCGGAAACTGGCCGATGGCGGCGCAGAAAACCGGCTGATGATCGGCCCGACGAATCAGCCACGGCTGTCGGCTCTTGTCGGGCCCGTCGACCCACTCGAACCAGTTGTCGACCGGCACGATCAGTCGATGGCGCCAGATTGCTCGAAAGAACGGCCCATGAGCGACTTTTTCCACCCGCGCATTGATCGGCGCCGCGCGATCCTTCGCCCAGTGCGGGCGCCAGCCCCAGCGCAGATTTTCGGCGTACAGCCGTTGTTGGTACTGGTGAAGGATCGCCAGTGACGTGGTGGGCGCGGCGTTGTAATGCGCCAGCGGTGCGTCACCAACGTGATTGATCAGCGCATCGGGAATGCTCAGCACCGCGACGAAATCGTGGATGCCCCGGTATTGCGACAGTCTTCCGCACATCGGCCGACCCTCCGGCGAACAGCTGCCTGAAGGTTTGAGCTTAGTTGCACGGATCAATCCTTGCTGCCCTGGCCGGTGAGTGCGAGCGCCTGAACCAAATCCTGTGTATCTTTATCCAACCTCGGCCCATCTCATTGGGTCGCAGGGAGGCAACAGCGGCGAGGGAGTTTTGCCATTCGACAACATGACCGCAACGGTCGGGCTCAAGGCAAAACATGACACAGTGGTTCAAGCTTTTCTGCGCGATGGCGGTGGCCGTCGGGTTGGCCGGATGCATCGCCGCTCCCATCGAAATGACCCCGCAGACCGAGGCCCGGCTTAAAGAACAGGCGCCTGTGCGGTTTCTGTTGACCTTCGATGACGGGCCCAGCGCGTCGAGTTTTTTCAATCCCACCGACAGTGTGCTCGACAGCCTCAAGGACAACCCGCTGCAACCGGGCATCAAAGCGGTGTTTTTTGTCCAGACCGGCGCCCCCCGGGCGGGCAATAGCGAGATCGGTCGGCGAGTCATGCGCCGCGAGCACGCTGAAGGGCATGTTCTGGGCTTTCACACCGCCACCCATTGGCACACCAATCATCGATTGCTCGACCCGGATGAACTCGAAACTTCGCTGACCAACGGTTCGGCGGACATCGCGGCGATCACCGGCGCGCCGCCAACGTTGCTGCGTCCGCCGTTCTGGAATTACGACAAACGCACTTTCGCCGCCTATCAGCAGCACCATATGCGGGTGTTGCTGACCGACCTTAGCGCCAACGATGGCAAGATCTGGGGCTTCAACGCCAGCCCCAGGCGGCGGGCGAACATGCTGCGTCAGCTGTCGGAAGTCCGCGAACAGATAGCCCTCGGCGAATTGCCAACAGTGGACGGGGTAATTCCGGTGGTGGTGACCTTCCATGACCTCAATCGCTACACCGCTCGACACACTGGTGAGTACTTGCAGATTCTGCTCGACAGCGCCGCCGCCACCGGTGTGCGACTGGCGGACAAACCGTTCTATGACGATCGCGCGGCGCTTGAAAAAGCCGCGCTGGCGCGCACCGTGCAAGAGTCGTCGAAACCGGTGAACCTGCCGGGAATCTGGAACTGGATCTGGGATCACGACGCCCACTGATTGCGGCGAATTGAAGATGTGAAGCCGTTGGCAAATTTTACGGTGGACGGCGCAAACAGAGCGGCCAAGGCTCATCTATGCTCATTGGGTCGCCCGAGCCAACGCCTGTGAGGCGCGCCCCCATGATTGCCATTGCCGACATTTGCCGCATCGTCGAATCCGGCTTTTCGCCGTTGTGTTGCGATTGCACCGAAACGGCGCAGGGCCTCTTGCAGATCAAGGTTTACGAACCCGACAGCGGGCGCGTCAATCTGTTGCTCAACGGGGTTTCCCCGGAGCACCTGGTCACCATTCGTGACATCTCCAACTTCATCGGTGAATTGCGCACGGAAATGAGCGCCGGACGCCGGGCTTTCGCCGGCTAAGGATCAAAGACGTCGTCGAAAGGCGCGGATGATGCTCAACGTGGCTTCACCGACGTTCAGATTCTGCACCGCATCGAGCGGGTGCCAGAGACAGTCGACGATTTCATTCAGCGGGCGAACCTGATCGATGTTCAGCACCGACGCCTCGTAGACGTGGTGGCGGGTGCTGCCATTCTGTAACTCCATCAGATAAAGCATGTCGTCGCTGTCCAGTCCGGTCTCTTCTCTGAGTTCACGAGCGGCTGCCTGCGCGCGGGTTTCTCCCGGCTCGACGGTGCCCCCTGGCAGGGTCCAGCGGCACCTGGGTTTGCGCACCAGGAGAATGTGTCGATCCTGCTCGCAGATGACGGTTGCTCGTACTTTCATGTGTCACCAGAATGCCGTTTGTCATAAAACTGTCATGAAGTAGCAATATTTGGGCCGTTGCCGTTTAGAGTTTCTGAGTGCCGGACATTGGCAAAAGTGCCGGGGACTTGACGCGGCGCGGTGCGACGTCCGGTCGGCACGCGAGCGCGTTGCGGGTGTAAGGTGGAAAAGTTCGTTACCAGACAGGAGGTGCCTATGAGCATGGCGATGCTGAACAAAATGCACATGAATGGCTACGACGTACTCAGCGTGAACAACGGCCCGTGGCGGGTCTGCACGCAGGGTGACCGGCTCGCTTCGTTTGCCAGTCGCGAGGAAGCGCTGGCGTACGCCGCCGCGTTGCCGGGGTACAAAGGCCGCGCACGCGGTCGCAAGGCAGACTGAGGGTCTGTAAAGAAAAAGCCCCGGTTGTCCGGGGCTTTTTGCTGTGGACAGGGTGAGGTTCAGTGGACTTTGGTTCGGCTGATGGCGCGGGCTTTCACTTCCCGGGCATACAGTTGCAGGCGCTCTTCATCGCTTTGCAGCACCTCGCAGGATCGCAGCACCGCCTGGGCGTCCGCCTCGTTGCCCGACTGGCGCAGTTGCTCGGCGATGCGCTTGAGGTCCACCGCCGACCATCTCAGGTCCGATGCCACGCTTTGCAGGTCACGCTGAAGTTCGTGTTCGTATTCATTGAGCCGCATGATCACCTCCGGAACATTCTCGGTAAAACAGAGTAGCCGCATTTTTCCGGTGCGGGGCAAGGTCATCTGTCGATAAGCTCAATGGCCCGGTTTTCGGGGAGTACCGGCAGAGCGCTACGATGGATGTCCGAACAGTTACAAGGTACATTCGCGTTTTTTCAGATGAAGGAATCACCATGCGGATATTGATCGGGGGGATGCTGCTGGCGGCATTGGCCGGTTGTTCGTTGCCTGCGTCACTGGTGCCGGGCGAACCAAATGTCAGCAAGACCAGCGACAAAACCCCCAAGGAATATGCCGCGTGTGTATTGCCACTGTGGCAGCAGGACGTTGCCAAGACCTCCCAGACAGCGATTTCCAACGGCTATCGGATTACCGCGCCGAGCATCGTCACCGCCGACGAGATTCTCGATGTGGTCAAGTACAAGGACGGCAGCCGTGTCTCCCTCTATCAGGGGCCGCCGTGGGCGAAGTCCGGGTCGTTGCGCAAAGCGGTGCGCGATTGCCTGTAATGGCGAAATAAAAAAAGCAGAAACCGGTGATCGGTTTCTGCTTTTTTTTGCCTGCTGATCGAGCTCAGTCCGAGAGGTCGATGAGCGGAATGCCGGCGCCACCGGTCTTCTTTTCCCGGCGATCCTGCATCCAGTCTTCCACTTGGCTGTTGAACCCCGGCGGCGCCTTGCGCCCGACCTTTCTGGCGATGTCGAGGATGGTCTGCTGGGCGAGGGCTTCTTCCATGCGCTTTTGCGCGGTCATCATCGCGGCGTGAATCGAGCAGGTGCCTTCCAGCGCCCAGTCCGGTGGCGAGCCGTCGAACAGCGCACAGCGTCCGCGAATGTCCCGGCATTCGAAAATGTTCTTGCGACCATCGATGGCATTGACGATGTCGAGCAGGGTGATTTCATCCGCCGGGCGCGCCAAAGTGAAGCCGCCGCGTACGCCGCCGGTGGATTCCACCAGTTTGCCTTTGGCCAGTTTGGTGAAGATCTTCGCCAGGTAATCCAGCGGCACCCCTTGCAGTTCTGCCAGATCGCGCACGCTGGCTTCACGACTGTCACCGCCGCTGCCCACCAGAAAGGCCAGGCAGTGAATGCCGTACTCGACCCCCGCACTGTAAAGCGACATAACTATCTCCGACTGTATTTGTCGCCGATGTTATCAGGCTTATCAGTGGCAAACAAATCCGAACGCTTTGCGTGTTCAGCGATGTATATCCCGATTTTCTTGGTTTATTGCTTAATCAAAGCGTTGCGTAGGGCAGCCATGAGCGGTCTGAGCTATCGATTTATTCGATCATAATCATCACAAAATCTGACTTGTCGGCTTTAAAGGCGACCAATACAGTCGCCGTTATCCGGTGAGCAGCCTTCCGCACTCTTGAAAAATACAAATGTGTCCGCTCCCGATGATGTGAATCCTTCAACCTCATTCAGTGACTAGGCTTCGTGCCTGGAGAGAACAATGAAACAGCACATTCTGGTAATCGGCGCAGGTTTCGGTGGCATGTGGACGGCGTTGAGCGCCACGCGTCTGGTCGACATTCACAATCGGGACAACATCGACGTCACCGTACTGGCGCCGCAGGCCGAGCTGCGCGTTCGTCCGCGTTTCTACGAGCCGAACGCCCACACGCTGGCGGCGCCGCTAGGCGATCTGTTCGATGCGGTTGGCGTCAACTTCATCAAGGGCGCGGCGAACACCATCGACGTGCAGGCGAAAACCGTGGGCTACATCGATGCAGCCGGTGCGCAACAGGTGTTCAATTACGACAAACTGGTGCTCGCCTCCGGCAGCGGCCTGGCCCTGACGGACACCCCGGGCGTGGCGCAATACGCGTTTGACGTCGACCAGATCGAAGCCGCCATCCGCTTGGAAAACCACCTGAAATCCTTGATCGACCAACCTGAGAGCCAGGCTCGAAACACCGTGGTCGTCGCCGGCGGTGGCTTCACCGGCATCGAAACCGCCACTGAAATGCCGGCGCGTCTGCGGGCCGTACTGGGCGACGATGCCAACGTTCAGGTGATCATCGTTGACCGTGGGCAGAAAATCGGCGCGGCCATGGGTGAAGCGATCAGCGTGTCGATTGCCCAAGCAAGCGAAGAATTGGGTGTGGAATGGCGACTGGGTGTGTCGGTGCTGTCGGTCGATGAAAAGGGCGTGACCTTGTCGGACGGTCAACGTATCGAGGCAAAAACCGTGGTCTGGACCACCGGCGTGCGCGCCAGCTCCCTGACCGAGCAGATTCCTGCCGAGCGTGATCGTCAGGGTCGCCTGCACGTTGATGCCCATCTGAAAGTCATCGGCCAGGACGACATCTTCGCCACCGGCGACGTGGCTTATGCGGCCAGCGACGATATCGGCAACTTCGCCCTGATGACCTGCCAGCACGCGATTTCCCTGGGGCGCCACGCCGGCAACAACGTTGCGGCGCAGATTCTGGGTGTCGACCCTACGCCATACAGCCAGCCGAAATACGTGACCTGCCTCGATCTCGGCGCCTGGGGCGCGGTGTACACCGAAGGCTGGGATCGTCAGGTGAAACTGGTCAAGCAGGAGGGCAAGTCCCTCAAGATGCAGATCAACACCCAGTGGATCTACCCGCCAGCGGCTGACCGTGCCAGCGCGCTGGCGGCTGCGGATCCGATGATTCCTGTCGTCGCATAATCAGAGCCGTTCAAAAACATCCCGCTTTCGAGCGGGATTTTTTTTTGCCGCCACAAAAGGCTATGACTAAAAGTCATTGCCCCATGATTTTTAATGGTTACGGCCGGCCAGATCCCCGGTGTTAAAAAATCGCAAACACAGCTCATCAATAACAACCAGAGAGCGTTTGCAGCCATGTCCCGATTCTTCCCTCGCGTCTCCCCACGTCCGTTATTGATCCCGTCGGCCTCTCGGCCCGCGTGAGCTGTCGATCACCCCAAAAAATCCCTCTGCATCGCAAAGAGTAATGACTGATGAAAGAACTCGACCTGTACATCGGTGAAGGTTTCGAAGGCCCGGGCGTGAACGCCGCGCACATCAACATCCTGATCGGCCCGCGCAATGGCCCGGCGGGGCAGGCGTTTGCCAACAGCCTGGCGTCGCCGAGCCAGGGCCATTGCCCGTTCATGGTGATCGCCCAGCCGAACATCCCGGTCAAGCCGATGACCCTTTACGTCAACAAGGCTGCGATCAGCAGCGACCTGCACGGCAATGCAACGTGGGGCGCCTCCCAGGCCGGTATCGCCAAGGCGGTGCTCGAAGCGCTGCTCGACGGCACGCTGCCGCCGCAAGCCGAAGACGAGTGGGCGATCGTCACCGCCAACTGGGTCAACCCGGCCTGCGATGACCTCGATGCGGTCTACCTGAACAACTACAACGCCTGCCGCACCGCGATCCGCGCCGCCTTGACCGGCAAGCCGGAAACCGCGCAGCTCAAAGATGTGGTCAACCACATCAGCAACCCTTTCTACACGCCAAAAGCCTGAGGTCCGCGCCATGCAATACATCCGTTTGGGCAACTCCGGCCTGCAAGTTTCCCGTCTGTGCCTGGGCACCATGAACATGGGCACCCCGGACTGGAAACCGTGGATCTTCAATGAAAAACAAAGCGAACCTATCGTCGCTCACGCCCTCAACAACGGCGTGAACTTCATTGACCTGGCGGACTTCTATTCCGCCGGTGTCGGCGAGGAAGTGGTGGGGCGCATCGTCAAGCGTCTGGCCCGCCGCGAGGACTTGGTGATCACCACCAAGGTCGGCTACGGCACCCGCAACGGCATCAATGCCAGCGGCCATTCGCGCAAGCACATCATGGACAGCATCGATGCCTCGCTGAAGCGTCTGAATATGGATTACGTCGACGTGTTCATGCTGCATTACTTCGACGTGAACACCCCGGTCGAGGAAACCATGGGCGCACTGAACGACATCGTGCGTTCCGGCAAGGCACGTTACATCGGCGTCTCGACCATGCTCACCGGTCAACTGGCGAAAATCCTCATGGCCTGCGAGCGCAACGGTTGGGTCAAGCCGATCAACATGCAGCTGCAACTGAACTGCGCCTACCGCGAAGAAGAGCGCGAGATGATTCCGTTCTGCCGCGATCAGGGCATCGGCGTGTCGGTGTTCAGTCCGCTGGCCCGTGGTCTGTTGACCGGTGACGTGCAATCGACCCGCAACCAGACCGACTTCTTCACCCAGCAGATGTACAGCGACGAAGCCTCTTTCGAAATCGCTCATTCGGTGCAGCGCGTGGCCCGTGCCCGTGGCGTGTCGAACGCGCAGATCGCTCAGGCCTGGGTCGCCAATCATCCGGGCGTGGACTGCATGCTGGTCGGCGCCGACACCACGGCGCAGTTCGACAGCGCACTGGCGGCGTTGGAAACAAAACTCGATGCGGAAGAGCTGCACGAGCTGGAACGCAACTACACCCCGTGCGATGTGATCAACGATTACACCGCCGGCAAACGCATCCTGCGCACGGCCCGTCCGGGGAATGAGCGCTTCACGTTGCAGGGGGCGGTGGCATGAGCGAGTTGATCCGTCACGGCAACTTTATCGACGGTCAGTGGGGCCAGGGCGGCGCCACTTACCCGGTGCGCAACCCGGCCAACGGTGAGTTGATCACCGACGTGCAAAAGGCTGGTGCCGAGGAAACCAACCTCGCTATCGAGGCGGCCAATCGTGCCTTGCCGGCCTGGCGCAAATTCACCGCCAAAGAGCGCAGTCAGCGCCTGAAACGCTGGAGCGATCTGATGCTCGCCAATCAGCAGGATCTGGCGACCCTGCTCAGCCGCGAGCAGGGTAAACCGCTGGCCGAAGCCAAGGGCGAGGTGGTCTACGCCGCGAGTTTTCTCGAGTGGTTCGGTGAAGAAGCCAAGCGTGCCTATGGCGATGTGATCCCGACCCACAAGGCCGATGCGCGGATCATCGTGACCAAGGAGGCCATCGGTGTGGTCGCGGCGATCACACCGTGGAACTTCCCGCTGGCGATGGTCACCCGCAAGGTCGGCCCGGCGCTGGCGGCGGGTTGCACGATGATCCTCAAACCGTCGGAAGAAACCCCGCTGTCGGCGTTCGCCCTGGCGGTGCTGGCCGAGCAGGCCGGGATTCCGGCCGGTGTATTCAACATCGTCTCCGGCGACGCGGTGGCCATCGGCGGCGCGCTGCAAGCATCCAGCTTGGTGCGCAAGCTGTCGTTCACCGGCTCGACCCGCACCGGCAAATTGCTGATGCGCCAGGCTGCCGACACCCTTAAAAAGGTCTCGCTGGAACTGGGCGGCAACGCGCCGTTCATTGTCTTCGACGATGCCGACATCGATGCGGCCGTGAAGGGCGCAATGGCCTCGAAATTCCGCAACACCGGGCAGACCTGCGTGTGCGTCAACCGCTTCTTCATTCAGGACGGTGTCTACGAAGCCTTCACCGGCAAACTCGCCGAAGCCGTGGCGGCGATGCGCGTGGGCAGCGCGCTGGACGGCGAGACTGAGCAAGGTCCGCTGATCAATGCCGCTGCGCTGGCCAAGGTTGAAGCCCACGTGAGCGATGCGCTGGAGAAGGGCGCCACGCTGTTGTGCGGCGGCCGTCGTCATGCCTTGGGCGGCACGTTCTACGAGCCGACCATCCTCACCGAAGCCAACGGCGACATGCTGATCGCCCAGGACGAAACCTTCGGCCCGGTGGCCGCGTGCTTCCGCTTCAGGGACGAGGCCGAAGTGCTGGCGCGGGCCAACGACACGCCGTTCGGTCTTTCCGCGTACTGCTACAGCCGCGACATCGGCCGGGTCTGGCGTATGGCCGAAGGGCTGGAAGCCGGGATGGTCGGCATCAACGAAGGGATCATCTCCACGGAGGTGGCGCCATTTGGTGGCATCAAGGAATCGGGCCTTGGGCGTGAGGGTTCGAAGTACGGTCTGGATGACTATCTGGAGATCAAATACCTGTTGATGGGGGGGTTGTAAGCCTGCCCGAACCCTGTGGGAGCGAGCTTGCTCGCGATGGCGTCAGGTCAGTTGGCAGTTCTGTCAGCTGACACTCCGCTTCGCGAGCAAGCTCGCTCCCACAATTGAACAGCAAGAGCAATCGGTTTCTCCGTCAATAACAACAATTGGAGACGAATATGTCCGCTCAACCCGTAAAGATCGATGACCTGCCCATCGGGCGCTTCCACCTCAAGATCGCCGGCCTGACCTTCGGCGCGCACTTTACCGACGGCTACATCCTTGGCCTGATCGGCATCGCATTCACCTTGCTCAGCCCGCAGATGCACCTGGATGCGTTCTGGCAGGGCCTGATCGGCGCATCGGCGCTGATTGGCCTGTTTCTCGGCAGTCTGTTTTTCGGTTGGATCTCGGACAAGGTCGGCCGGCAGAAAATCTTCCTGGTCAGTTTCGTGCTGATAACTGTCGCTTCGGTGATGCAGTTCTACGTCGAAACGGCCATGAGCCTGTTTCTCTGTCGGGTGTTGATCGGCATTGGCCTGGGTGGCGATTTCAGTGTCGGTCACGCAATGCTCGCCGAGTTCGCGCCGAAGAAACATCGCGGCGTGTTATTGGGTTCGTTCAGTGTGATCTGGACCTTCGGTTACGTTGCAGCGACCTTTGTCGGCACCGCCATGCTCAGTCTCGGTGACGATGCCTGGCGCTGGATGCTGGCGTCGTCAGCGATCCCCGCCGGGTTGATTCTGATCGCCCGAATCGGCACCCCCGAATCGCCGCGCTGGCTGGTCAATCAGGGCCGGGTGGCCGAAGCCCGTGCCATCGTCAAAAAGCATCTGGGCGACAACGTCGAGCTGGACGAAACCCGCTCCACGGAAACCCGCTCGGGCTACGCGGTGCTGTTCAGCCGCGAATACCGCAAGCGCACGGCGTTCAACTGCCTGTTCTTCGTCTGCATCGTCATGCCGTACTTCGCCATCTACACCTTTCTGCCGTCAATCCTGCAGAAGATGGGCCTGGCCGAAGGCTTCGGCACCGAGCTGATGCTCAACATGCTGCTGATCCTCGGCGCGTTGATCGGCATCTGGTGCACCATCAAATTCACCCGACGCGGGTTCCTGATCAACTCGTTCATCATTCTGGCGGTGGCGTTGTTTCTGCTGGCGGTGCTGCCGGGCAGTGCGGCGTGGCTTATGGTGCTGGTGTTCGGTGTGTTCACGCTGGTGTTGTCGGCGGTGAGCAATCTGGTGGGCGTGTTCCCGGCGGAAAGTTTCCCGACGGAAGTGCGGGCCAGCGGGATTGGTCTGGCGACGGCGGTGAGTCGTCTGGGCTCGGCGGTCAGCACGTTCCTGTTGCCGGTGAGTGTGGCAGGGATCGGGTTGAGCCCGACGATGGGGATTCTTGCGGCGATTCTGGCGATTGGTGCTTTGCTGTCCTGGGCATGGGCGCCGGAGACCAAGTCGTTGACGTTGAGTCAGGCGTGCAAGGCGCAGAGTCCGGTGGAGGTCGGTGTTACGCCGGTCGGGAAAGTCGCCACGCCCGTCTGATGAGTGCAGGTCAGGGGTTGCTGACAACCCCTAGCCAATCGGTAAACAGCTTCACTTTCGACAGGCCTTGCTTGTCATTCGCCACATCCAGCCAATAGCCATAAGGGCCGATCACCTCAATCGGGGTGATCGGCAGCAGGCTGCCGTTGGCCAGTTCCTTTTCGATCATCTGCCGGTCGATCACCGCCAGACCGCCGCCGGCCAGCGCAGTGTGGATCACCTGATCCAGGGTGCTGAATTCCAGCCCTTGCCCGGCATCGATGTCATCCCGGCCCATCGCCGCCAGCCAGTTCTCCCAGACCTTCAAACGCTTGCCGTCGTGCAGGATGTGCAGCAGCGGAAACTGCCGCAGGTCCGGTGGCAGATCGCCGTTGAACAGCTCCGGGCTGGCCACTGCGATGTGCCGTTCCATCACCAACAATTGGCTGGAGCAATGGGGCGCTGCTGCGAGGCCGAAGCGGATGTGGCAATCGACTTCCGTGAGGCTGTCGTGGCCGATCTGGTTGGTCACGCTGAGGTTGATGTCCGGGTAGCGCTGGCAGAACGCGCGCAGGTGTGGCGACAGCCAGCGCGTGGCCCAGGTCGGTGGTGCTAGCACTTTCAAGCGCTGACGCAAGTTGGGCACGCGCACAGCTTGCAAGGCGCGCTCGATATGGTCGAAGGCTTCGGCCAGATGCGGGGAAAGATTGCTGCCGGCTTCGGTCAGTGACAGCCCTTGAGGCGTGCGCACGAACAGTGCCACGCCGAGGTAGTCTTCAAGCTGTTTGATCTGGCGACTGACCGCGCCCTGGGTGACGTTCAACCCGATGGCGGCCTGGCTGAAACTGCGATGACGGGCGACTTCTTCGAACACGCGCAAGGTGTTGAGCGAGGGCAGTTGACGCATGGAGGCGGAACTCCGGATCGGGCGGTTTATTGTTGTTGTGGAAAGTGGGCCTATCTGACTATTGGTGGTGGGCGGATGCAAGTGTTGTTTGGGCAGATGCCATCGCTGGCAAGCGAGCTCTCACAAGTATCAAGGTGACCACAAAGAGTGCGGCCTACATCAATCCTGTGAGAGCTGGCTTGCCAGCGATAGCTGACTGTCAGGCGCTGAAATCTCGAGCGTCAGAAGTAATACCCGACGTTCACATATAACTGGTTCTCCCACTGATCCAGCCCGCCTGCGCCAAGGCTCTGGGTGTAGCTGCCGCCGCCGATGTACGGATCGTTTTTGCCGAACAGCCATTCGGTCGCAACCCACAATTTACTCACGGAAAACGAGGTGCCGAGGATCATCCGCTCGGACGTCTTGAAGCCGCTGGCTGACTTGTCGAACGCGCTGTAGTTGGCGTACAGCTTGATCCCGCTGATCTGATCGAACAGATATTTGCCGCCCACGTCGTAACTCAGGTCGGCCACGTACAGATTGCCGCGACTGGCCACGTTGTAGGTGCCGTCGTAACCACCGAGGGTCACCAGTTCATCAGTGCCAGCGTTGCGTGGCGACATCTGCTGCCGCGCCGCCTGCAACTGCACGCCCCATGCTCCGTTCTTGCCCATGTAGTGCACGGCCACGGCATTGCGCCGACCGCCGTTATTGGTGTCCTTGTTTTCGAGGGTCGAGGTCAGGCCGGAGATCCCGACTTCGGACTTCCACGACCCCAGATCCAGCGACCTGGCCACCCGCAGCACAACGGTGTTGCGTTCCTGGTTATCACTGCCGTCGGCCACATAACTGTCGGCCCCGGATACGACGCTGGAGTAGGTCACACCCTTGCTGGTGCCTTTGCCTTGCCAGGCCGGACGCAGGTAATAACCGCCCTGAAGGTTCCAGTCGCCACTTTGCTGGATGTATTTGGCACCGACCTGTTGCACGTCTTCAAGGCCGATGACGTTGCCCAGGGTCTCGTAAAACGTGCTGCCGAAGTACGGCTGCAAACCGAACGGCACGGTGTTCAGGCCGACCTGCACTTGCTGGTCGGGATTGAGCTTGTAGCCGACCCACGCGAATTTGGCGAAGCGGATATCGCCATAGTCCTTGGTGTACTGGTACGGGTAGGAGCGACCGTAGAAGCGGTATTGCGCTTCGCCGATCCAGGTGTCGGAGTTGTATTTGGCGCTGAGGAACACCGTGTCGAGACCGAACTTCTGAATATCGCGATCCGGGTCCACGTCCCAACGGGCACGAATGGCTCCGCCAAGGTCGAGATTGTCGGTGACCTGGACCGCCATGGCCGGGGCGGCAATGCTGCAGAACAGAGCGATGGAGGTGGTGCGCAGGCGCAAAGATGCAGGGAAGGGCATGGAGCGGCTCTCGATTGTTTTTATTAGAGATGCCGCGCAGTTTTGCCATCCGCCCGTTGCAGAACAAACGATAAAAACGTCAGGGAAACCTGCGTCGAATGCATGTTACTCGGAAAATCCTGTAGGACAATTCGCCATCATCGTGGGATGCTTTGCACCTTGTCAGTGGTTTTCGAGTGCCTTGTATGAAACGCAAAATGCCCGGCCTGAATGCGCTCAAAGCATTCGAAGTGGCCGGCAGCACCGGCAGCTTTACCCGCGCTGCCGAGTTGCTCAATGTCACCCAGAGCGCGGTCAGCCGTCAGGTGCGGCAGCTGGAAGAACAGCTCGGCGAGAGTCTGCTTGAACGCCGTCATCACCATCTCGAACTTACCGGCGCCGGCAAGATTCTGCTGCGGGCGCTGCATCAGTCGTTCGACAAGATCGAGCTGACCGTGCGCAGCATCCAGCAGAAAACCCATGCCAACCGCCTGCACATCAACGCGCCACCAACGTTCACCAGCCGCTGGCTGATGCCGCGCCTCGGGCGCCTGCGCGAGCAGCATCCGGAACTGGAACTGAGCATCACCACCCGTTTACAGGACAGTCTGGCGGAAACCAGCACCCTCGATTGCGCGATCCGTTTTGGCGATGGCGAGTGGGATGGGCTCGACAGTTCACTGCTGATTCAGGAACGGCACATCGCCGTGTGCGCGCCGACCCTGTATGCGCGGGAGGGCGGCGAGCAGGGCATCGACCTCAATCGCCTGACCCTGCTGCATGTGCTGGCCCGGGAGGATCAGCGCTACCTGACCTGGAAGCATTGGCTCGACGCGGCGCGCATCAGCGGCGTCGATACCCAGGGCGGTTATGAATTCGACCTGCTGGATCTGGCGATTCAAGCGGCAGTCGATGGCTTGGGGATCACCATAGCCGACTGGCACATGGTCGCCTCGGAGCTGGCCAGCGGGCAGTTGACCCAAGTGCATAACGTCCATGTCGAGGGTCACCAGTCCTACTGGCTGGTGACCCGTCCGGAACAGACGCAGATGCCGCAATTGCAGGCGTTCAGTCAGTGGTTGCAGGAAGAGATCTGGCTGGCGCAGCGCCAACTTGAGCCTTCGAAGGCGATTTCCTGAGTAACGTGCCTTTTTCGAATGTTTGATCGCCGGATAAATCGTTTGTTGAACCCGCTGTCGATGACAAGACTGGTGGCATCGATAAAAACAAACGATGGGCGATGCACATGCGAGTCGAGCGAAATTTTGTTAACGGCCACTTCATCGAGCCGGCCAGCGCGGCGCTGATTGCGGTCTACAACCCGGCCACCGAAGCGTTGATCGGCCAGGTGTCAGCCGCCACTGCCGAAGAAGCCTTGGCGGCAGTCGACGCTGCCGCCAAGGCGCAAAAGACCTGGGGCAAACTCACCAGCATCGAGCGCGCCGAGCACCTGCGAGCGTTCGCGGCTGCCCTTGAGGACCGCGCCGAAGCCATCGGCACCGCACTCGCCGCCGAGTCCGGCAAGAGCCTGAGCGACGCCAGCAACGAAGCCCGTTATGCCGCGCAGATCACCCGCTACCACGCCGAGTGGGCGCGCCGCATCGAAGGCGAGATCATTCCCAGCGACAGCCCTGAAGAAAACCTGTTCCTGCACCGCGAGCCGATTGGCGTCGTCGCGTGCCTGATTCCGTTCAACTACCCGGTCTACACCCTGTTGCGCAAAGTCGCTCCGGCGCTGATTGCCGGCAATACCGTGGTGGTGCGTCCGAGCAACAACACCCCGACGTCGGCGTTCGAAATCGCCAAAGCCGTGGAGCAATCGGGCATGCCAGACGGCGTAATCAATATCCTGACCATGGATCACGCCACCGCTGCAGCCGTTTGCGCGCACAAAGCCGTGGGCCTGATTACCCTGACCGGCAGCGTCAACGCCGGGCGCATCGTTCTCGACTACTGCAAGGCCAACATCGCCAAGCCGTCGCTGGAACTGGGCGGCAAGACCCCGGCAATCATCGAAGCCGACGCTGATCTCGAAACCGCCGCGAGCGCAATCATCGCCTCCAAGACCACTCACTGCGGCCAGTTGTGCACGGCAGTGGAGCGGGTCTACGTGCAGGAAAGCGTCTACGAGCGTTTCCTCGCATTGCTCAAAGCGAAGATCGCCGCGGTGAAGTTCGGTGACCGCGCCACAGATGCGAGCCTGATGGGCCCGCTGGTCAACGCCAGTTCGCAGAAGAACATTCACGCCATGGTCGAACGCGCGATTGCGGACGGCGCCGTCCTCGAAAGCGGCGGTGTGTTGCCCGAAGGTCCGGGGCATTTCTACCCGCCAACGTTGCTTAGTGGTTGCCGTCAGGACATGGAAATCGTCCAGGAAGAAATCTTCGGCCCGGTGCTGCCGGTACTCAAGTACCGCGACATCGACGAAGCGCTGGCCATGGCCAACGATCACCAGTTCGGCCTGTCGTCGGTGCTCTACACCGAGAACTACCGCACCGCGCAGAAAGTCGCCAACGCCATCGAAGCCGGCGAGTTGTACGTCAACCGTACCCCGGCCGATCCGTATCAGGGCTACCACGCCGGCTGGAAACGCTCGGGCCTGGGCGGTGATGACGGCAAGCACGGCATGCTCGAATTCACCCAGACCCGCCTTGTGGTCATGAAGTACTGATCCACCGCAGCACGCCTCACGCGACACCTATAAAAACAATTATCAGGGGCGCCCGGAGCACGGGTCGCCCGAGGTCACTTCAATGTCCAAGCATGCATCCACTGCTGCCGCTGTTCAGGGTTCCAACTCGGCTTCGAAAAGCCGCAGCGACAAGGGAAGTCGCTATTTCCAGCTGATGTTGCTGGTGCTCGCCGCCGGTGCAATCTACCCGATCCTGTACCTGCGCCAGGTCTACCAGACCACCATGCTCGAGGTGTTCCAGATCAGCCACAGCGAGCTGGGCTATCTGTACTCGATGCTTGGGACGATTTTCCTGCTCAGCTACTTGCCGAGCGGCTGGCTGGCCGACCGTATCGCGCCGCGTTTCCTGATTTTCTTTTCGCTGGTGGCCACTGGCGCGCTGGGTCTGTGGTATTCGACGGCGCCGTCGATGACCGGGCTGATGATCATCTTCGGCTGCTGGGGACTGACCACCGGCCTGACGTTCTGGGCCTCGGTGCTCAAGCGCGTGAAGATGATTGCCCATCACACCGAACAGGGTCGTTTTTTCGGCATCCTCGATGGGGGGCGCGGACTGGTCGAAGCGCTGCTGGCAACGGTTGCGCTCGGGCTGTTCGCCTACGCCACCGAAACCCGTGGCGAGTCCACTGCCGAAGGTTTCAAACACGTGGTTTATCTCTACGCCTTCACCTGTATCGCCATCGGCTGTGTGCTGGTGCTGATCAAGGATCCGAAATCGATGGAGGACACGCCGCCGGTGGAGAAGGGCAAGTTCAACCTGTTCACGGATCTGGCGACGTTGGTGAAGATTCCTGAACTGTGGCTGGTTACCGCGATCGTGTTTTGCGGTTATCACATCTTCTGGGCCACCTACAGCTTCTCGGACTACCTGCAAGGCAGCGGCCTGACCGCCGTCATGGCCGGCACCATCACCACCATCAAACTGTGGATGCGTCCGATCGGCGGCATCGGCGGCGGCTGGCTCGGGGACAAGTTTTCGAACATCTCGGTGCTGATCGTCGCGCTGTTGCTGGCGAGTCTGGCAATCGTCGGGCTGATTGTGTTCCCGGCGCTCAACAGCATGGGACTGCTGATCGCGACAGTGATTTTCATCGGCCTGATGACCTACGCGATTCGCGGTCTGTACTGGGCGATCCTCGACAGCTGCAACATTCCGCTGCGCATCACCGGACTGGCCATCGGCATCGTCTCGGTGGTCGGTTACATGCCGGATGCGTTCATCCCGTTGATCAACGGCTACCTCACTGAGCATTTCCCCGGCGCCCTCGGCTACAAGCTCTATTTCGGCTACATCGCCGCTATCGGTCTGATCGGCACCCTGGCTGCCGTGACCCTGCGTGCCCGAATCAATCGCAAATCTCTGAAAAAGACAGGTGCCTGAGATGAAAATCGTCGCCCTTGAAACCCATATCGTCGCCGTACCGCCACCGCACATCGGCGGCATGTACTGGCTGTTCGTCAAGCTCAAGACAGACTGCGGCATCGAAGGTGTCGGCGAAATCTACGCCGCGACCTTCGGCCCCAAAGCCATGCTGCCGATCATCGAAGACGTGTTCGAGCGCTACTTGCTGAATCAGGATCCGCACCACATCGAACGCTTCTTTCGTCAGGCCTATTCGAGCGGTTTCACCCAGCGTCCCGACCTGACCATGATGGGCGTGGTCAGCGGTCTGGAAATGGCCTGCTGGGACATCATCGGCAAGGCTGCGAGCAAACCGGTCTACGAGCTGCTCGGCGGCAAGGTTCACGAGCGCCTGCGTTCCTACACCTACTTGTACCCGGTCAATAGCCGTGGCGAGTACGACTACGACGACCCGGACCTGGCCGCCGAATGCGCCATCGACAACATGAACAAAGGCTTCACCGCTGTGAAGTTCGATCCGGCCGGGCCGTACACCGCGTACTCCGGGCATCAGATTTCGCTGGAAGTGCTGGAGCGCTGTGAAACCTTCTGCCGCAAGATCCGCGAAGCGGTGGGCAACAAGTGCGATCTGCTGTTCGGTACCCACGGGCAAATGGTGCCGTCCTCGGCAATTCGCCTGGCCAGGCGCCTGGAGAAATACGATCCGCTGTGGTTCGAAGAACCGGTGCCGCCAGGACAGGAAGAAGCCATGGCGCAGGTCGCGGCCAAGACCAGCATTCCAATCGCCACTGGCGAGCGCCTGACCACCAAGTACGAATTTTTCAAGCTGTTGCAGGCCGGCGGTGCGTCGATTCTGCAGATGAACGTGGCGCGCTGCGGCGGCCTGCTCGAAGGCAAGAAGATTGCCAGCATGGCCGAGGCCTATTACGCGCAAATCGCCCCGCATCTGTACAACGGGCCGATTGGTGCGGCGGCGAGTTTCCAGCTCGCGGCCTGCACGCCGAACTTCCTGATCCAGGAAAGCATCGAGACCTGGGGTGGCTTCCACGCCGAGGTCCTGAAAAAGCCGTTGCAGTGGGAGGACGGTTACATCATCCCGTCCACCGAGCCGGGCCTGGGCGTGGAGCTGAACATGGACGTGGTGCGCAAGCATTCGCCGTACACCGGTGAGCGCCTGCACCTGCAAATGGCCTCGATCCCGGCCGACGTCAAAGACACATCGCCGGCCAGGGGCTGACGAGGTTTCTAACCCAACCGCAAGACCTGTGGGAGCGAGCTTGCTCGCGATAGCGTCAGTTCAGTCAGCATCAATGTTGAATGCGGCACCGCAATCGCGAGCAAGCTCGCTCCCACAAGGATAGTGCCTGGCTGACAGGCATTCTTTGTACAACGACTTACGCGGTAACCGTGCATGACATACGACTACATCATCGCTGGCGCAGGCGCCGCTGGCTGCGTGCTGGCCAACCGGCTTTCGGCCTCGGGCCAATACACGGTGCTGCTGCTGGAGGCGGGCGGCAAGGACAGTTCCCTGTGGTTCAGGATCCCGGTCGGCTTCGCCAAAATGTATTACAACCCGACCTTCAACTGGATGTATTACAGCCAGCCGCAAAAACAGTTGGGCAATCGCGAAATCTACGCCCCGCGTGGCAAGGTCCAGGGCGGTTCGGGCTCGATCAACGCAATGATCTACGTGCGTGGCCAGGCCCATGACTTCAACGACTGGGCGGCCAACGGCAACGACGGCTGGGCCTTCAAGGATGTGCTGCCGTACTTCCGCAAACTGGAAAACCATCCGCTGGGCGACAGCGAATACCACGGCGGCAGCGGCCCGATCAGCATCACCCCGATGACCGGCCAGACCCACCCGATCTGCGACGTGTTTCTCAAGGGCTGCGATGAACTAGGCTACCCACGCAGCGACGATTTCAATGGGCCGAAATTCGAAGGCGCGGGCATCTACGACGTCAACACCCGCAATGGTCAGCGCAGCTCCAGCAGCTTCGCCCATTTGCACCCGGCACTGAGCCGGCAGAACCTGACGGTCGAGCATTACGCGCTGGTTGATCGAGTGCTGTTTGATGAGAGCCAACAGCGCGCCACCGGTATTTCCATCACTCAGCATGGTGTGACGCGAACGTTCACGGCGCGCAAGGAAGTGATCCTGTGTGCCGGTGCGGTCGACACACCGAAGATCCTGCAACTGTCCGGCGTGGCCGATCGCACCCTACTGGCCAAACATCAGATTCCGCTGGTCAAACACCTGCCGGCAGTGGGGCATAACCTTCAGGATCACCTGTGCGTCAGCTACTACTACAAGGCCAACGTCCCGACTCTGAACGATGAACTCAGCTCGCTGTTCGGCCAGTTCAAACTCGGCGTGAAATACCTGCTGACGCGCAAGGGCGCGCTGGCGATGAGCGTCAATCAGGCCGGTGGATTCTTCCGTGGCAATTCGGAACAGAGCCATCCGAACCTGCAGCTGTATTTCAACCCGCTGTCGTACCAGATCCCGAAAAACAACAAGGCCAGCCTCAAGCCCGAGCCGTATTCAGGCTTCCTGCTGTGCTTCAATCCGTGCCGCCCGACCAGTCGCGGTCACATCACGATTGCCTCGAAAAATCCGCGCGATGCGGCGTTGATCGACCCGAACTATCTGAGCACGCAAAAGGACATCGACGAGGTGATCCAGGGCAGTCGCCTGATGCGCAAGATCATGGGCGCGCCTTCATTGAAGGGCATCACGGTCGATGAAGTTCTGCCGGGACCGGCAGTGGAAAGCGACGAGCAGATGCTCCAGTACTTCCGCGACAATTGCGGCTCGATCTATCACCTGTGCGGCTCCTGCGCGATGGGGGCGGACGAGCAGACTTCGGTAGTCGACAAGCGCCTCAAGGTGCATGGCCTCGACGGATTGCGGATTGTCGATGCGTCGATCTTCCCGAACGTGACGTCGGGCAACACCCATGCGGCGGTGCTGATGGTGGCGGAGAAGGGCGCGGATCTGATTCTGCAGGACGCGTAATGCGCAGTGACACTTGATCGCAAGCGTCTTTCCTGCGTGCACTAGGCTTTGAATGCCGGCCCGTTATGGGCCGGCATTGCTGTTTCTGGAGGATTGTTTTTCTGATTCAAGGAGCGACCGATCATGGATGATCTGGTGAAAGAAGTGATTCCGCTGTTGCAGTACCTGATCCCGGGGTTTGTCTCGGCCTGGATTTTCTACACCCTGACGGCGTTCAAGCGGCCGGATACGTTCGGGCAGATTGTGCAGGCGTTGATTTTCACGTTTGTGATTCACGCAATGGTGCTGGGAGTTGGAGCGGTTTGTGTGTGGGTGGGGGAGAAGGGATTTTCTGTAGGAAAATGGGATGCAAAAGCTGAAGCGTCGTGGGCATTTTTTGCTTCGCTGGTACTCGGGTTGTTGGCCTGTTGCCTGTCAGCCAATGGCAAGTTGCATCGTTGGTTGAGCAGCAGAAACGTCACGAAACAATCTTCCTACCCCAGTCAATGGTTCAGCGCATTTGCGAAATATGATCGCGTTATCACCCTGCATTTGGATGATGAAAGGCGCGTTCTAGGCTGGCCGGTGGAGTGGCCGCCCGAGTCATCCACCGGGCAGTTCCTTTTGCAATCACCGTGTTGGCTCAACAGCGATGGAACAGACGTGCCTTTTGGTGCCGAATTTTTGCTGATAGATTCCACGAAGGTTAAATGGGTTGAATTCAGCCCGATGTCAGAGGGTTCATCATGACCGCCAGAGCGCCACAACCTATGCCGCCGCACGTCGCGCGCCTGTTCTACGGGCCAGATGGGAAACAGTTGGAAAAACCATTGATCAAGGGGCCAAAGGCACCGCCACCGCTGAAATATCCCCCGTCAATGCATACCCATTCCTAACCCCATCCATCCTTCACCGCCCGGCGAATGCCTTCCAGCAACATCGCAAACGCCGGGTTGTCGTTGTTCTCCCGCCAGATCAGATGCAGTTCGCTCTGTACCCCTTCGCCCAGATCGATCTCGCGAAACACCACATTCCTGAACACCACACTGGTCGCGCAACGCGGCACCAGTGCCAGCCCCATGCCCGCATTGACCAGCGCCAGAATCGTCAAGGAAGAACCCAGCCACTGCACGTAATCCGGAGCAACCCGGGCCGAGCGCAGCATGCCGGTCAGCAATTCGTTGAACGGCGGATAGGCTGCGTGGGAATACATCAGGAACGGCTGCCCATCCAGGTCCTTCACTGACACATCGTCGGCGTTCGCCAGTCGATGACCACTCGGCACCGCCAGCACAAACGGCTCTCGCACCAGGCACTCAGTGGCGTAACCGGGCTCCAGCAACGGCGCGCGGACGATGCCCAGATCGATGCGTCGGGCGCGCAGGGCTTCGTGTTGCTGGTAGGTGTTCATTTCGGTCAGGTCGATCTTCACCTGCGGCTGCTTGAGGCGCGCCTCGGCGATAACCTTGGGCAAGAACTCATACACCGCGCTGCCGACAAAACTGATGTTCACCGAACCGATATCACCCTCGGCAAAACGCCGGGCAGTGACAGCGGCCTGTTGCGCGCGCTCCAGCAGATTCTGCGCCTCGATGAAAAATGCGCGGCCGGCAGCGGTGAGCGCCACGCTGCGTGTACTGCGGGTAAACAGTTCGACTCCCAGGTGATGCTCCAGCAACTGGATCTGCCGGCTCAATGGCGGTTGGGTCATGTTCAGCCGTTCGGCGGCACGGCGGAAATTCAGTTCGGTGGCGACGGTAGTGAAGCAGCGCAGTTGGGTCAGTTCGAACATTGATCTAATCCGGGTATCAATCGAATGCCAAGTTAGATTAGACGGGATCAATGGCTCCGTCCATGATCGCTCTACGCCTCAAAGGCCGCCGCTATCCCAACAAAAACAAAGATCGGGAGTCGCCCCTTGAATACCCTCCAGAGTTCACCGGACATCACGGTACTCGCCCGCGCCGCCGCCAAGGTCAAGCGTCATGTGCTGCCGCTGTTCGTGGTGATGTTCATCGTCAACTACATCGACCGGGTCAACATCGGTTTCGTGCGCAGTCATCTGGAAACCGATCTGGGGATCGGCGCTGCTGCATACGGCCTCGGCGCCGGTCTGTTTTTTATCGGTTACGCCTTGTTTGAAGTGCCGTCCAATATGCTTCTGCAACGCTACGGCGCCCGCGCCTGGCTGACGCGGATCATGTTCACCTGGGGCGCGGCGGCGATGGCCATGGCGTTCGTCAAGGGTGAAACCAGTTTCTATGTGTTGCGCTTCATATTGGGCGCTGCCGAGGCCGGGTTCTTCCCTGGGATCATTTATTACTTCACCCAATGGCTGCCGGCCTCGGAGCGCGGCAAGACCATGGCGGTGTTTCTCAGCGGTTCGGCGATTGCCTCGGTGATTTCCGGCCCGGTGTCCGGTGCTCTTTTGCACATCAGCGGTCTGGGCCTGCACGGCTGGCAGTGGATGTTCCTGATCGAAGGCGCTGCGTCGGTGGTGCTCTGCGGGTTTGTCTGGTTCTGGCTGCAATCTCATCCGCGCCAGGCCAAGTGGCTGAGCGAGGAGGAGCGCGAGGCACTGGTGGCCGCGATCACCGAAGAACAACGTGCACGCGAAGCAACCCACGTCGCCAAACCTTCGATGTTCAAACTGTTGGCGGACCGGCAGATCGCGCTGTTCTGCTTCATCTACTTCTCCATCGCCCTGACCATCTATGGCGCCACGTTCTGGCTGCCGAGCATGATCAAGAAAATGGGCAACCTCGGCGACTTCCAGGTCGGGCTGCTCAACTCGGTGCCGTGGATCATTTCCATCGTGGCGATGTACGGCTTCGCGTCAATGGCGGGCAAGTGGAAATTCCAGCAGGCGTGGGTCGCGCTGACCCTGGTGATCGCCGCGTTCGGCATGTTCATGTCCACCACGGGCGGGCCGATTTTCGCCTTCGTCGCCATCTGTTTCGCGGCCATCGGCTTCAAGGCAGCCTCGGCGCTGTTCTGGCCGATTCCGCAAAGCTATCTGGATGCGCGCATCGCGGCGGCGGTCATTGCGTTGATCAACTCCATCGGCAATCTCGGCGGCTTCGTTGCGCCGACCGCGTTCGGTTTTCTGGAGCAGACCACCGGCTCCATTGAGGGCGGCCTGTATGGCCTGGCGGCGACCTCGCTGGTAGCGGCAGGGGTGATCTTCTTCGCTCGGATGGCGCCCGGCGCCAAGGGTAAAAACCCGGTAAAGCCTGAACCCGAAAACGCCGTCGCGCCGACGGCCAACCCGGTGGCGAGCCACTGATTCCGTCTCAAAGGAGCGTCATTTTGAAAATCACTCGCGTCACCGTCACTCCCATTGCCTTCCGTGATCCGCCGCTGCTCAACGCCAGTGGCATCCACGAACCGTTCGCCCTGCGCTCGATCATTGAAATCGAGAGCGACAACGGCTACATCGGACTCGGCGAAAGCTATGGCGATGCTCCGGCGCTGGCGATCCAGCAACAGCTGCAATCACAGTTGATAGGCCTTGATCCCTTTAATCTCAATCAGCTGCGTCGGATCGTTCAGGCGACAGTTGCTGCCAACAAGCCTGCCAGTCTGGCCGGTGCGGAACTCGCGCCGGGTTCCCACGCCAGTAAAGCGGTGAGCAACGCATATTCGGCGTTTGAAGTGGCGTTCCTCGACTTGCAGGCCCGCTACTTGAATGTGCCGTTGGTGGACCTGTTGGGCGGGGCGGTGCGCGATGAAGTGCCGTTCAGTGCGTACCTGTTTTTCAAGTATGCGCAGCACGTCGATTCGCCGTACAAGCCGGACAACTGGGGCGAGGCGCTGAACGAGCAGCAGATCGTCGCCCAGGCTGCGCGGATGATCGAGGCCTACGGTTTCAAGAGCATCAAGCTCAAGGCCGGCACGCTGCCGCCGGAGCGCGAAGTGGCGTGCATCAAGGCGTTGAAAAAGGCCTTCCCCGGTTATCCGTTGCGCATCGATCCCAACGGCAACTGGTCGCTGGAAACCTCGATCCGCATGGCGCAGTTGCTGGGCGACGATTTGCAGTATTACGAAGACCCGACCCCGGGCCTCGACGGCATGGCCGAGTTGCACAAACGCACCGGGCTGCCGCTGGCGACCAACATGGTGGTCACCGATTTCGACGAATTCCGCCGCAGCGTTGCGTTGAACAGCGTGCAGATTGTCCTCGCCGATCACCATTACTGGGGCGGCCTGCGCGACACCCAGACCCTGGCGAAAATGTGCGACACCTTCGGCCTCGGTGTGTCGATGCATTCCAACTCACACCTGGGCATCAGCCTGATGGCGATGGCGCATGTGGCGGCCGCGGTGCCGAATCTGGACTACGCCTGCGACACCCATTACCCGTGGCAGGAGCCGGATGAAGAAGTGATCAGGGGCGGCAAGCTGCCGATCGTCGATGGCTGCGTGAAGATCACTCGTGCACCGGGCCTCGGGCTGGAACTGGATCACGATCAGCTCGGCAAGCTGCATGATCAGTACCTGACCTGCGGCATCCGCCAGCGCGATGATGTACGGCAAATGCAGCGCTACAAACCTGACTGGAAAGCGCTGAAGCCGCGATTCTGATTGAGCAAAACCAGAGGGTGTCGAACGGCGCCCTCTGTTGTTTCAGAGCGTGCGCATCAACCAGTCGCGAAACGCCTTCAGCGATGCCAGCGACTCATTACGCGCCGGGTATACCAGGTAATAGCTGCGGCGACTGCTGATCGGTTCGCCCAGCTGCAGTAACTCGCCGTTGTGTAGCTCATCCTCCACCAGAATTCTCGGCACCAGCCCGATCCCGATATTGGCGCGCACAGCCTGGATCAAGTGCGAGGTCATCTCGAAGCTCGGACCGATGCGCATACTGCGATGGGGCAAAGCGTGATGGCTGAACCACTCGGACCAGGCCTGAGCATTGCTGCTGACGTTGAGCAGCAGTTGCCCGGCAATATCTTCGTCTGCCGCACGACGCTCGGCATCGGACAGCTGCGCACTGGCAATCACCACCAGCTCTTCGGTGTGCAGACGGTGGGCGGTCAGCCCTGGCCAGTCACCGCCGCCGACGCAGATCGCGGCGTCGATTTCGCTGGTGTCGAAGTCGATGGTTTCGATGCGTGAATGCAGGTGCACCGTCATGCCGGGGTGCGCGGTGTAGAAATCCTTCAAGCGTGGCAGCAGCCATTTTGAGCCGAAGGTCGGCAGCGTCGCCAGGCGCAAACTGTGAATGCCCGAGCCAAACGCCATCGCCTGCAACGTCGCGCTGCGAATCTGGCCGAGGGCTTCGGATAGTTCGCGTTGGTACATGCGCCCGACGTCGGTGAGAATCACCCGCCGGCCTTCGCGGCTGAACAGGCGCATGCCGAGCATCTTTTCCAGAATCTGCACCTGACGGCTGACCGCGCTTTGGGTCAACGACAGTTCGTGAGCGGCGCGGGTGTAGCTTTCATGGCGCGCGGCGGCTTCAAACGCCAGCAGCAACGACATCGAGGGAGTGAGAGTTCGCGGATTCATTCGTTTTAGTCATGGATTGCGGGTCGATTTTACGGTTGTCCCGGCATCGCTCTGCAATGAACATAAGGCCTATGAGATGGCGGGAGCGTGACGCAATCATTCATTGCGCACAACTGTTCACCGCCACACGGCCCGTTTTTGACCGAGATTACACGCCCGATGATTGCCCAGCTGTCGCCTTCCACTGCGTTGAACACCGACTACCAGCAGTTTCTCAAAGCCCTTGAAACCGGCGGTTTTCGTGGCGAGATCAGCGCCGATTACGCCAGCCGCGTGGTGCTGGCCACGGACAACTCGATCTACCAGCGCTTGCCGCAAGCGGCGGTATTCCCGCGTGATGCCGACGACGTGGCGCTGCTCGCGCGCCTGATCGCCGAGCCGGCTTACCAGAAAGTCGTGATCACGCCTCGTGGTGGCGGCACCGGCACCAACGGCCAGTCGTTGACCGACGGCATCGTCGTCGACCTGTCGCGGCACATGAACCGCATTCTTGAAATCAACGTTGAACAGCGTTGGGTACGGGTGCAGGCCGGCGTGGTGAAAGACCAGCTAAACGCGGCGCTGAAATCCGCCGGACTGTTTTTCGCTCCGGAACTGTCCACGTCGAACCGCGCCACCGTCGGCGGCATGATTAACACCGACGCCAGCGGCCAGGGCAGCTGCACCTACGGCAAGACCCGCGATCACGTGCTGGAACTGCACATGGTCCTGCGTGGTGGCGAGCGTTTGCACGGCCGCCCGTTGGAAGAAAGCGAACTGGCAGCGGAATGCGCGCGTGAGGGCCGGGCCGGTGAGGTGTATCGCTGCGCGCGGCAGATCATCGATGAGCAGGGCGAGCTGATCCGGGAAACCTTCCCCGATCTCAACCGCTGCCTGACCGGCTACGACCTGGCGCACCTGCGCGAGGCTGACAACCGTTTCAACCTCAACAGCGTGCTGTGCGGCGCTGAAGGTTCGCTGGGGTTTGTGGTCGAGGCCAAGCTCAACGTGTTGCCGATTCCCAGGCACACGATGCTGGTGAACATTCGCTACGCCGGCTTCATGGATGCCTTGCGTGATGCCCGGGCGTTGATGGCGCTCAAGCCGTTGTCGATCGAAACCGTCGACTCCAAAGTGCTGTTGCTGGCGATGCAGGACATCGTCTGGCATGGCGTTGCCGAGTATTTCCCGGAAAGCGCCGAGCGGCCAACGCTGGGGATCAATCTGGTGGAGTTCTGCGGCGACGATCCCGAGGAATTGCAAGGCCGGGTCGAAGCCTTCGTCCAGCATTTGGGCACCGACGCCACGGTCGAGCGCCTGGGCCATACGCTGGCCGTCGGGCATGCGGCGGTGAACCGCGTTTATGGCATGCGCAAACGCGCGGTGGGATTGCTCGGCAACGTCGCCGGTGAAGCGCGGCCGCAGCCGTTTGTCGAAGACACCGCCGTGCCGCCGCAGCATCTGGCCGAGTACATCGCCGAACTGCGCGAGCTGCTCGACAGCCATAAGCTGCAATACGGCATGTTCGGCCACGTCGATGCCGGCGTGCTGCACGTGCGGCCGATTCTCGACATGAAGGATCCGCAACAAGCCGCGCTGGTGCGCCCTGTTTCGGACGGTGTCGCTGCGCTGACCCAGCGTTATGGCGGCCTGTTGTGGGGCGAGCACGGCAAGGGCCTGCGCTCGGAGTACGCACCGGCCTTCTTCGGCGCGTTGTACCCGGCACTGCAAGCGTTGAAGGCGGCGTTCGATCCGTTCAACCAGTTCAACCCCGGCAAGATCGCCACGCCGGATATCCCCGGCGCTGCATTGCTGAAAATCGACGAAGTGACCCTGCGCGGCGAACTGGACCGACAGATCGACGAGAAAGTCTGGCAGGACTACGGTGCGGCGATGCACTGTAACGGCAACGGCGCCTGCTACAACTTCGATCCCGACGATGCCATGTGCCCGTCGTGGAAAGCCACTCGCCAGCGCGCGCAGTCGCCCAAGGGTCGCGCCTCGCTGATTCGTGAATGGCTGCGTTTGCAGGGGGAGGCGGGTGTTGATGTATTGGCCGATGCCAGCCGTCGTCCGCCGTTTTTCAGCACGTTGCTGCAGCGTTGGCGCAACAGCCGTGCGCAGGAAAAGGACTTCTCACATGAGGTGTATGACGCCATGGCCGGGTGCCTGGCGTGCAAGTCCTGCGCAGGGCAGTGCCCGGTGAAAGTCAACGTGCCGGACTTCCGCTCGCGGTTTCTGGAGTTGTACCACACGCGTTATCTGCGGCCGGCGCGGGATTATCTGATCGCTTCGCTGGAGTACACGATTCCGTACATGGCGCGGATTCCGTTGCTCTACAACGGCTTGATGGGCGCCTCGTTCAGCCGTCGCTTGATCGAGCGTGTTGGCGGCATGGTCGATGTGCCGTTGCTCAGCCGTTTCGATTTCCACGCGGCGATGCGTCGCTGGCAGGTTCAGCCGGCGTCGGTCGAGGTGCTTTCGGCGCTGACCCAGGCGCAACGTGAGCGCAGTGTGGTGCTGGTGCAGGATGCGTTCACCCGATACTTCGAGGCGCCATTGCTGGCGGATCTGATCGAGCTGATTTCGCGACTGGGTTATCAGGTTTACCTGGCGCCGTTCAGCGCCAACGGCAAGCCGCTGCATGTGCAGGGTTTCCTTTCGGCGTTCAATCGTGCGGCATTGCGCAATGCCGGACAGCTGCGCGCACTGGCCGAGGTTGGTGTTCCGCTGGTGGGACTCGACCCGGCCATGACCCTGGTCTATCGCCAGGAGTATCTGAAGGTGCCGGAGATGGAGAAATGCCCGGAGGTGGCGCTGGTGCAGGAGTGGTTGCTCAAGGTCATGCCGGAGCAGACCGACCAGCGCCGCGCCGGCACCTTCCGCCTGCTGGCGCACTGCACCGAGAAAACCAACGCCCCGGCCGCCACCCGGCAATGGGAGCAGGTGTTCGAACGTGTCGGCCTGAAGCTGGCGACCCAGGCCACCGGCTGCTGCGGCATGTCCGGCACTTACGGACATGAAGCGCGCAATCGCGAGACGTCGGCGGTGATCTACGAACAATCCTGGGCCAAGCAGATCGAGGCCCCGGCGGAGAAGGGCGAGGCACTGGCCACGGGCTATTCCTGTCGCAGTCAGGTCAAGCGCCAGGCCGATCGACAACTGCGCCATCCGTTGCAGGTCGTGCTGGAAGTCTTGCGTAAAGCGTGATCGCTGTTTGAGAACCGCTAGCGATTGGATCGGTTTTTCATGTTATAAGGTAACGCAAATTGCGCGGCCGCTTTCGGGCGGTCGCATCGATCAACCATTCGATTGCGATACCTCCATGACGATTGCGGTTCCCCGTTCTGCCCCCTCGGCGACTGGCCGGTTGCTGTCCATTGATGCACTGCGTGGCCTGGTGATTCTGTTCATGTTGCTGGACCACGTGCGCGAAACCTTTCTGTTGCATCGTCAGGTCACCGACCCGATGGACATCGCCAGCACCGAGCCGGCGCTGTTCTTCAGCCGCACCCTGGCGCATCTGTGTGCGCCGGTGTTCGTGCTGCTGACCGGGTTGTCAGCATGGCTGTTCGGAGAAAAGTACGACGGCAAGGCTGATGTCAGTGCCTTCCTGTTCAAGCGCGGACTGTTTCTGGTAGCGCTCGAATTCACTCTGGTGAATTTCGCCTGGACGTTTCAGTTGCCACCGACCGTGATCTACCTGCAAGTGATCTGGGCGATCGGCCTGAGCATGATTGCGCTGTCGCTGCTGGTCTGGCTGCCACGCTGGCTGCTGTTGACGCTGAGCCTGGCGATCATCGCCGGACACAACCTGCTCGACGGACTGCATTTCGCAACCGAGCCGGCACTGCACGTGCCATGGGCGATCCTGCATGACCGGGGCTGGATCGAGGCGAGCGAAACCTTGCGTCTGCGCACGTCGTATCCGTTGCTACCGTGGATCGGCGTGATCGGTCTGGGTTATGCGCTGGGGCCGTGGTTCGCCCGCGCAGCCGATGCAGGGTTGCGCCAGCGCCGTTTGCTGATCGGTGGCATGGCCGGGTTGCTGGGGTTCTTGGCTCTGCGGTTGGTCAACGGTTATGGCGAGAAACCGTGGTCGATCAATGACAGCAGCCTGCAGACCCTGATGAGTTTTTTCAACATCACCAAATACCCGCCGTCGCTGTTGTTCATCACCTTGACGGTGAGCGTCGGGCTGCTGCTGTTGCTGGTGTTCGAGCGCGCGCAGGATCGACGCTGGATTCGCTGGCTGACGGTGTTCGGTTCGGCGCCGATGTTTTTCTACCTGCTGCACCTGTATGCCCTGAAGGTGTTGTACCTGATCGGCGTGGCGCTGTTCGGGCTTAATCAGGGCACGTATTTTGGTTTCTCCTCTGTGGCAGCGGTGTGGCTGGCGGCGGTGGTGCTGGCGGTCGCGTTGTTTCCGGCGGTGCGCTGGTTTTCGGCACTGAAGGCCCGACGCCGTGACATCGCCTGGTTGAAGTATTTGTAGAACGGCTCAGCTCGTTTTGCCCTCGCGAGCATTGCGGGCGAAATCGATAAACGCCTTGAGCGGCGCCGGTACGTGGCGTCGGCTCGGGTAGTACAGGTGGAGGCCGGGATAGTACGGGCACCAGTCCGCCAGTACCTGCACCAGCCGTCCGCTCGCCAAATGTTCGCGGGCCATGTCCTCGAATACATAGGCCAGTCCCAAGCCCTGTAATGCGGGGCCGATCATCAGGCTGACATCACCCAGTGTCAGCGGACCGTTGACCTCGATTTCCTGAGCGATGCCGCCACGCTCGAATTCCCAGCGATACAGCGCGCCGCTGGGAAACCGGTGACGGATGCAGGGCAGGGTGCGCAGATCCCCCGGTTTTTGTGGCGCGGCGTGCCGTTCCAGAAACTCCGGCGACGCGACCACTACCGAGCGCAGGGTCGGGCCGATCGGCAGCGACACCATGTCCGCTTGCAGTCGATTGCCGAACCGCACACCAGCATCAAAACCGCTGGCGACGATATCCACTAGCGCATCACTTTCGACCACTTCCAGGCGAATGTCCGGATAGGCCGGCAGGAACGCCCCGGCAATCGGCAGCAGCACCAGTTCGCAGGCCTGGCGCCCGGCAGTGATGCGCAGGTTGCCGGAAGGTTTGTCGCGAAAGTGATTGAGGTCTTCAAGGGCGTCGTCGATATCGCGAAACGCCGGTTTAAGCCGCGCATACAGACGCTCGCCGGCCTCGGTCAGCGCAACGCTGCGGGTGGTGCGATTGAACAGCCTCACACCGAGGCGATTTTCCAGCGCTCGCAATGAATGGCTCAGGGCCGAAGGTGTCAGGCCCAGATCCATCGCCGCACGGCTGAAATTCAGGTGCTGGGCGATGCAGAGAAAGATCGACAGGTCCGCCGTGGACGGGTTTTTCATTTGTGAACACCTTTCACAAAGTCATGCAAATTTGTTGGGATTATCACATCAGTAGCACGGCTTTAAAGTCGACTCAACTCATCAAGAAGGCCCGGCAATCTCGCAGGGTCACCGACAGGAGGAGTTGATATGCGTACCTGGCTGATTACCGGAGCTTCCCGTGGTTTTGGCGCCCTTATCACTGAACAGGCCTTGCGCGCCGGTGACGCGGTGATTGCCACTGCCCGCAACCCGCAGGACATCACCGACCGCCTCGGCGATCACCCGCATTTGCTGGCAGTGCGCCTCGATGTCACCCGCGAAGAAGAAGCCCACCAAGCGGTGGCAGAAGGCATCAAGCGCTTCGGACGCATCGACGTGCTGATCAACAATGCCGGTTTCGGCGTGTTGGGCGCCGTTGAAGAAACCAGCGCCAGCGAAACCGAGCGCCTGTTCGCCACCAACGTGTTCGGCCTGCTCAACGTCACCCGCGCCGTGCTGCCACACATGCGCGCCCAGCGCAGCGGACGGATCATCAACATCTCGTCCATCGGCGGTTATCAGGCTTACATGGGCTGGGGTGTCTACGGCTCGACCAAATTCGCGGTGGAAGGCATCAGCGAAGCGTTGCACCAGGAACTGGCGCCGCTGGGCATTCATGCCACGGTGGTTGAACCGGGTTTCTTCCGCACCGACTTCCTCGACGAGCAATCACTGGTCAAGACTGCGCTTGTATTGCCGGACTACGACGAAACCGTCGGCAAGATGCGCACGTTTGCCAAAGCGGCCAACCATGCGCAACCGGGCGATCCGCTGAAGCTCGCCGAAGCGATGCTGACACTGGTCAACACGCCGAACCCGCCGCAGCGGCTGGCGCTGGGCAGCGACACGATTGCGCGGATCGAGGCGAAGAACCGTTTGGTGGCGCAGGAGTTGGCCGAGTGGAGTGAGCTGGCGCTGTCCACGGATTTCAAGGACTGACACAAAACCTGTGGGAGCGAGCTTGCTCGCGATGGCTGCCTGACATTCAACATCAATGTTGATCGTGAAGGTGTCATCGCGAGCAAGCTCGCTCCCACATGGTTTTTGGGCTATTGGATTATTTGCGATCCAGCCACACCGTCTGCGCATTGCAGAACTCGCGCACGCCGAAGTGCGACAGCTCGCGGCCGAAACCGCTCTTCTTCACGCCGCCGAAGGTCACGCGCGGGTCGCTGGCGGAGTAGCCGTTGATGAACACACCACCGGTTTCCAGTTCACTGGTCAGTTGCTGGGCCAGGGCGACGTTGGCGGTGTAGATCGTTGCAGTCAGACCGAACTCGCTGTCGTTTGCCAGGGCCACGGCGTGGGCGCAGTCACGAGCGGTGATGATCGAGGCCACCGGGCCGAACAGTTCCTGCTTGAACGAAGTCATGCGGTCGGTGACGTCGGCCAGCACGGTCGGCTCGTAATAGTTGCCCGGGCCTTGGGCCTTGCCGCCGCCGAGCAGCAGGGTGGCGCCTTCTTCCAGGGTGGCGCGTACTTGTTGATCGAGTTCGTCACGCAGATCGAAACGGGCCATCGGGCCGATGTAGTTGTCGGCGGACAACGGGTCGCCCATCTTCAACTGGCGGGTGGCTTCGACGAACTTGCGGGTGAACTCTTCAACCACGCCTTCTTCGATGATCAGACGTTTGGCGGCGGCGCAGACTTGCCCGGAGTTCTGGTAACGACCGATGACTGCCGCTTGCACGGCTTCATCAATATCGGCGTCGTTGAGCACGATAAACGGATCGGAACCGCCCAGTTCCAGCACGCACTTCTTCAGCGCGGCACCGGCCTGTGCGCCGATGGCCATGCCGGCGCGAACGCTGCCGGTCAGGGTTACGGCGGCAATGCGCGGGTCAGCAATGGCGGTGGACACGCCTTGCGGAGTGACGTTGAGCACTTCAAACACGCCATCGGCAAAACCGGCGCGGGTGAACGCGTCGCGCAACAGATAGGCGCTGCCCATCACATTCGGCGCATGCTTGAGCACGTAAGTGTTGCCGGCGATCAGCGCCGGAACGGCGCCGCGCAGCACTTGCCAGATCGGGAAATTCCACGGCATCACGGCGAGGATCGGGCCGAGCGGACGGTATTCGATGCGCGCCTTGCCGCCTTCGACCAGAGTCGCTTCGGCGTTGAGCATGGCCGGGCCGTGTTCGGCGTACCACTCGCAGAGCTTGGCGCACTTCTCGATTTCGCCACGGGCCTGGGCGATCGGCTTGCCCATTTCCCGGGTGATCATGGTCGCCATGGCTTCGCTGCTGTCACGCAGAGCGCCGGCCAGAGCGGTCAGGGCACGGGAGCGGTCTTGCAATGGCTTGCGTTTCCACTTGTTGAAGCCGAATGCGGCGCGGGTCAGCGCAGCGTCGAGAGCCTCGGCGGATTCGAAGGCGTAGTGACCGATCTGCTCGCCGGTGGCGGGGTTGATCGAAATGGCGTGGGTCTGGCTGGAAATCGGGCTCATGGCATCGTCCTGCGAGGTCAGTGGATGCGCTCAGAGTAGGGTGGCGTTCAGTTTCTGGAAACTGAATAATAAAGATCGTTTCTTTCACGATTGGAGAATGACTGTGGATCTGGTGCAACTGGAAATTTTCAAGGCCGTTGCCGAGCACGGCAGCATCAGCGCGGCGGCGGCGCAGATTCATCGGGTGCCGTCGAACCTCACGACCCGCATCAAGCAGTTGGAGGAAGACCTGGGCGTCGACCTGTTCATCCGCGAGAAAAGCCGCTTGCGGCTGTCGCCGGCCGGTTGGAGTTTTCTCGAATACGCGCGGCGCATTCTTGATCTGGTTCAGGAAGCGCGGGCCACGGTGGCCGGCGAGGAGCCGCAAGGCGCATTTCCGCTGGGCTCGCTGGAGAGCACGGCGGCGGTACGCATTCCCGGTTTGCTGGCGACCTACAACCAGCAACATCCGAAGGTCGATCTGGACCTGTCGACCGGCCCGTCCGGGACAATGATCGACGGTGTGCTTTCCGGGCGCCTGGCGGCCGCGTTCGTCGACGGCCCGGTCTTGCACCCGGCGCTGGAAGGCATTCCGGCGTTCGAAGAGGAAATGGTCATCATCTCGCCGCTGCATCACGGGCCGATCCAGCGCGCTGCGGACGTGAATGGCGAGAACATCTATGCATTCCGTTCGAACTGCTCCTATCGCCATCACTTCGAAAAATGGTTCAGCACCGACGCTGCGGTACCGGGCAAGATTTTTGAAATGGAGTCTTATCACGGCATGCTCGCCTGCGTCAGTGCGGGCGCCGGTCTGGCTCTGATGCCGCGCAGCATGCTGCAGAGCATGCCCGGTTGCGCGACGGTGAGCGTCTGGCCGCTGGCGGCGGATTTCCGCTATCTGACGACGTGGCTGGTATGGCGGCGGGGTACGGTTTCGCGCAGTCTGAGCATGTTTGTGCGCTTGCTGGAAGAGCGTGGTGTGGTGCGCGCAGAAGAGGTTTGACACGTTGTTCAAAGAGCTCTTCGACAAGGTCGAGGCCTTCTGGCGTCAGGGCGTAACCGGTGTCGAGCTGTACCGCTACGCCACGGATCAGGCCGAGGCGATGGGCTGGAAGTTGAACCTGGACATCAAGGGCCAGCGGGTCAGTGATTTTCCGCATGCAATTTATCGGGGCGGCAATCTGGGGGACTTCGATCAGGCGCCGAATGCCGGTGTGTGGATTCTGGAAATCCAGATTAAGCACCCTGAGCTTCCGTACGGTGCCTTCTTTGAAGACTTGCTCATTTGATTGAATGAGAGTGCCCGGTTCGGTGATTTGCCGAACCGGGCATTTATTATTGGCCGTCGATAATGCGCGGCAGATCGAGTGGATTGGCATCGCGCAACACTGCCGGTAACAACGCATCGGGAAAGCCCTGATACGCCACCGGCCGCAAAAAGCGCTCTATCGAGGTCATGCCGACCGAGGTGAAGCGGCTGTCCGAAGTGGCCGGGAACGGCCCACCGTGTACGGTGGCGAAGGTCACTTCCTGCGGATGGGCGAAAGCGTTGACCACGATGCGTCCGGTGCGGCGTTCGAGAATCGGCAGCAGGCGTCGTGCCAGATCGAGGTCGCGGTCTTCAAGGTGAACGGCTGCGCTCAACTGACCCTTGAACGAACGGGCGACGGCCAGCAACTCTTCCTCATCTCTGACCGTTACCAACAATGCCGCCGGGCCGAACACTTCATGGGCCAGCGCCGGTTCACTGAGCAGGCGATGGCCGTCAACGTCCAGCAGCGCCGAGCGGCCTTCAAACTGGCCGTCCGCCGGCGCGCCGACCGCCACCCGATTTGCCCCCAGGCTTTCCATCGCCATTAATCCTTTGGCGTATGAAGCGTGAATCCCCGGCGTCAGCATCGTACGCGCCGGCGCTTCGCTGACCCGCTTGATCATGGCGCTACGTAGCGCTTGCAGACCTTCGCCTTCGCCTTCGACCGCGATCAGGATCGACGGACACAGGCAGGCCTGCCCGACATTCACCAGCATCCGCTCGATAAAACCATCGCCGATCTCACCGCCTCGTGTCGCCAGCGCTGCGGGCAAGATGAACGTCGGATTGACGCTGGTCATTTCGGTGAACACCGGAATCGGATCTGGCCGTAATTGCGCGCGGCGATAAAGCGCCATGCCGCCAAGCTCCGAACCGGTGAACGTCACCGCTTTAATCAAAGGATGATCGACCAGCGCCTCACCGATGGCATTGCCACCACCGCGCACCATGGAGAAAACCCCTTCGTGCAGGCCATGCATCTGCACCGCCTTGCGGATGGCGCGGGCCTGGATTTCCGAAGCGCCGGGATGGGCGTTGTGGGCCTTGAGTATCACCGTCGCACCGGCCGCCAGCGCCGATGCGGTATCGCCGCCGGCGACCGAATAGGAGATCGGAAAATTGCTCGCACCGAAGATCGCCACCGGGCCGATGGCGACTTTCTGCAGGCGATGATCCATCCGTGGTCGCGGCTGGCGATCAGGTTGCGCCGGGTCGATGGCCAGTTGAAGGAAGCGTCCCTTTCGCACCACCTCGGCGAACTGGCGGAACTGGGTGGCGGCCTTGACGGTTTCGCCTTCCAGTTGTGCCTGGGGCAGACCGGTTTCCAGCGCAGCACGGGCGGCCAGTTCCTCACGGACGGCGTCGAGGTTGTCGGCGATGCTTTCGAGAAACGCCACACGCTCGGCCAGCGGTGTATGGCTGTAGCTGTCGAATGCCGCGTCGGCGAGGGTTGCCGCCTGATCGACTTGCTCTGCACCGCCGAAGGCGAATTCCGGTTCGATCGGCGTATTGGTTGCCGGATTCAGCGCCTTCATCGTGCCTTCGGTAGCAGGCACGTCGGCGGCGCCGATCAGCAGATGGCCGGTCAGACTCATTTCGCGCCACCTTGCGACTGAAGGTTCGCGATCAGTTCGTCTGTGGTGGTGATGACATGGGCGAACGTCGGCCCGTTGAGTTCGTGGGCGGCGTGCATCATTTCCTCTTTGAACGCGGCGGTCGCGTCGCGCACCAGCGTGACGTGGTAGCCGAGCTCGGACGCGTAGCGTGCGGTGGCTTCGATGCAGGTATTGGCCAGCAGGCCGACAATGATGACGTGGGTGATGCCTATTTGTTTGAGGCGAAAATCCAGGTCGGTATTGGCAAATCCACTGGACCCCCAGTGTTCCTGAACCACGATGTCGCCGTCCCTCGGTGCAAAATCCGGGTGCCATTCACCGCCCCATTCGCCGCGCGCAAAGTGGTGCATGTGCATGATCTTGCATTGGGTCGGGCTTGGGTGATCCCAGTTCTCGTAGTCGCCTTTGACCCAGCGGTGATGCGGTACGATGACGACCGGAATCGGCAGGGCCCGCACGGCGCGATCGAGTTTGCGCAGGTTGTCGAGCAGGCCGTTCTGCTCGGCCATCGGTTTGATCAGCGGAAAGATCTTGCCGCCGTCGGAGAGAAAATCGTTGTACGGATCGACCAGCAGGTAGGCGGTTCTGTCGAGCGGATAGAGAGGTTTCGACATGACGGTGTACTCCGGCAATGAGAGTGATCGATGCTCAGGGCTTGTTCCCGCATCGTGTTGATATGATAATCATAGTAACTGTGAAAGAGGCAAGCCCTGATGGCTGTAAACGATAGTCTTCCCGATACGCTGTGCCCGATTTCCCGGGCCGAGGCGATCGTCGGCGACCGCTGGACGGTGCTGGTTTTGCGCGAATTGTTCATGGGCAGCCATCGCTACGACGAGATCCTGGCCCAGACCGGCGCTACGCCGCAGATGGTCGCCGCTCGATTGAAATGCCTTGAGGCAGACGGGCTCGTTGAACGTCGTCTGTATAACGAACGGCCGAAACGCTACGAGTACCACCTCACCGCGAAAGGCGAGGCGTTTTATCCGGTGGTAATTGCGTTACGCGCCTGGGGCGAGACCTGGTGCAAGTCCCCCGAGGAAGGGCTGGCGGTGAACATGATTCACAAAAACTGCAACCACAGCGCAGGCCTCGGGCCGCTGTGCGATCACTGCGGTGAAGTATTGCGCCGTGAGGATTTGATCAGTCAGCCGCAAGAGTCGTACGCCGCCGAACGACAGGCTCGGCGCGAGGCGTTCAAGACGAAATAGACGCTCCCCCACAAAGCAAAAAAGGCCCTCACATCTGAGGGCCTTCATGTGTCAGCGCGGAACGGATGGCTTACAGGCTGTTCACCAGTTTCCCGGAGGTCAGCCGCCGGCGATAAGCACTGTCACGATTTGCCAGCCAGAAATACAGCGGCGACGTCACCAGCAACCCCACCAGCCAGGAAAGGTCTGCGCCATTGATGTGGGCCGACACCGGCCCGACGTACAGTGGCGTGTTCATGAACGGAATCTGCACCACGATGCCGATCGCATACGCCAGCAAGGCTTGCGGGTTGTAACGGCCGTAGATGCCGCCGTCGACCTGGAAAATCGAACCGATGTCGTACTGGCCTTTGTGGATGGCGTAGAAGTCGATCAGGTTGATCGCGGTCCATGGCACCAACACCACCAGCAACACCAGCACCATGTCGACGAAGTGGCCGATGAAGTCTGCCGAGGCGCCGACCGCAGAGAAGCAGCAGGCCAGCAGGACGATGATCGAAATCACTGCGCGGCTCTTGGCGGTCGGGATCCAGCGGTAAGCGAAGGTCTGCACCAGCGTGATCAGCGATAGCACCGCGCCGTACAGGTTGAGGGCGTTGTGGCTGATGACGCTGAGCAGGAACAGCACCAGCATCAACGGGCCGATGGCGCCGGTGGCAAGTTTTACCGCGTCCATGGTGTCCATGCCCACCGGGGTTGCCAGCACGGCGACGGCGCCGAACACGAACGACAGGCTCGAACCCAGCGCCGATCCCAGATAGGTCGTCCAGAAGGTTGCCGCCACCGGCACGTTGGCCGGCAGGTAGCGCGAGTAGTCCGACACATAAGGCGCAAACGCGATCTGCCACAGCGCCGCCAGCGACACGGTGGCGAGCCAGCCGGAAATGTTGAAGCTGCCACGAGTGAGGAAATCATCGGTCTGGATGTGGGTGAGGATGTAGCCGAAGCCGACCACGATGCCGATCCCCAGCACCCAGGTGCCGATGCGGTTGAGCACGTGGATGAAGCGGTAACCGATGATGCCGATGATCCCCGAGCCCAGCGCACCGATGACGATGCCGACCGGCACCGGAACGCTGTCGACCACGCCATGCAGGGACTTGCCGGCGAGCACGATGTTGGAGGCGAAGAAACCGATGTACATGACGCCGGCAATCAACACCACCAGCAGCGCGCCGAGAGAGCCGAACTGTGCACGGCTCTGGATCATCTGCGGAATACCCATCTGTGGGCCTTGCGCCGAGTGCAGCGCCATCAGCACACCGCCGACCAGATGGCCGACCAGAATGGCGACGATGCCCCACACCAGATTCAGGTGAAACAGTTGTACGCCGAGGGCGCCGGTGACGATGGGCAACGGCGCGATATTGCCGCCGAACCAGAGGGTGAACAGATCCCGAACCTTTCCGTGGCGATCTTCGGGTGGCACATAGCCGATCGTGTGTTTTTCAATGAGCGGTGCGGACGTTGTTGCAGAGGTGGCCATGACGAACTCCAAGGCAAGGACGAGTACGTGGACGTACTTCAGTGAGCGCCGGCACGGACGGCGCATTTCTTGTTGGGGTGATCATGGGCAAGGAAAGGGGAGAGATAAATTAGTAGTTTTGTTGCTTCAGGCGCTAAAAAAACGAGGCTCTCCGGTCAGCTGAAAACGCTCTGTCTCGGGCCTTTCAGCGCCATGAACGACAGCGCAGCTGACCTCCATCGGAGCAGCTGTCTGTCGGTGATGCTACGGCGCGGCTGCCGACTCGAATCCCGCAGCCAGACCGCTTTTTTCACAATCGAATCGACGCCAGCATCCGTTGCAGCATCGCATCGCAGGCCTTGAGCTGATCGCGGCTGACGAACTCGTCCGGCTTGTGGCCTTGATCCATGCTGCCGGGGCCGCACACCACCGTGGCAATCCCCACCGCGTCGAACAATCCGCCTTCGGTGCCAAACGCTACGGTGCCGAAATCGTCCGAGCCACAGAACGTGGCGATCAATTGCGCAGCCTGGCTCCGGGCATCTGTGGCCAGCCCCGGATACGCCGACAACTCGCTGAAGCGGATATCGCTCTGCTCGCTGACCGCCCGCATGCGCGGCAGCATTTGCTGTTCGGCGTAGGCCTTGAGTTGCTGCGCGACGACCGCCGGATCCTGCGAGGGCAGGGCGCGGATTTCGAAGTCGAAACGGCAATCGGCGGGGACGATGTTCAATGCTTTGCCCCCGCTGATCACACCGGTTTGCACCGTTGAGTACGGCGGGTCGAAACGCGGGTCGAGGTGTTCCTCCTTGAGCTGTCGACCGATGCGCCCCAGCTCGCCGATCAACTCGGCGGCGCACTCGATGGCATTGACCCCGAGTGGCGCATAGGCCGAGTGGCAGGCATGACCCTGGACATCACAGCGCATCGCCAGTTTGCCCTTGTGTCCGAGCACCGGTTTGAGTTCGGTCGGCTCGCCGATGATGCACAGCAGCGGTTTGACCGGACGCTGCTCCAGCACCTTGAGCAGCGAGCGCACACCAAGGCAGCCGACCTCTTCGTCGTACGACAGAGCAATATGCACCGGCATACGCAAAGGTGCTTCGATCAACGACGGCACCAGCGCGAGCACGCAGGCGATATAGCCCTTCATGTCCGCCGTGCCGCGACCGTAAAGCTTGCCGTCGCGTTCGCTCAGTTCGAACGGTGGCACGGTCCACGGCTGACCATCGGCAGGCACCACATCGGTGTGCCCCGACAGCACGATGCCCGGCTGATCGGCCGGGCCGATCGTGGCGAACAGATTGGCCTTGCTGCGCTCATCGTTGTAGATCAGTTCGCACGGCACATCGAAACTTTCGAGGTAGCTGCGCACGAAGTCGATCAGTTGCAGGTTGGACTCGCGGCTGGTGGTGTCGAACCCCACCAGCGTCTTGAGCAACGCGACGCTGTTGCTCATCGGTCGTCTCCCGCGACTCCATAACCCGGCGCCTTCGCCGGGTCGAGGGCGCGGTCGATATAGTCCTGAAGCTGCGGGCGATAGGCGTCCCAGAGTTTTTGCAATTGCCCGATCGGGTCTTCATCGGCCCAGTCCACCCGCAGGTTGACGATGGGCCAGGTCAACTCGCCGACTACAACCACGGCTGCCGAATGCACCGGGCCCGCTTCGCCGCCCAAGGCCTGGGCGGCGTGCAGGGCCTTGATCAGGCGATCGGCCAATTGGCCTTCGCCTTCTTCGAACGCGCTGACCATGGCTTCGATCACCGAGCGCCCGGCGAGCATGTTGCCCGCCGCCACGCATTGCTCGCCCGACACGGCGTTGTGCACGCCAAGGGTTTGCGCGCCGCTGAAATGCGCGGTCTGGCCGAGGTGGTTGATCGCTGTGATCTGTCGATACTGGCTGTAACCATTGCGGGTCAATACCTTGTCCAGCGCGGCCTCGGGCGCCAGGCCTTGCTCCATCAGGGCGAGGACTTCCGGGCCGAGCGACGGCAAGGTGATGTTCTGGCTCGACACCGCGCCGACCCCCGGCAACAGCCACGGGCAACGGGCGCCGACGGCGATGCTGGAGGAGCTGATGGCGATGCCGAACTGACCGGTTTCGGGGCAACGGGCGGCGATGGAAAATGTCATGTGTGGCCTCCTTTCGCTAAGGTCGAATTACTCGGGAATCACCGCAACCACATCAATTTCCATCAGCCACTGCGGCTGACCCAAAGCCGACACCACCAGCCCGGTGGAGATCGGGAACACGCCTTTGAGCCATTTGCCGACTTCCTGATACACCGGCTCGCGGTAGCGCGGGTCGATCAGGTAAGTGGTGGTCTTGACGATATGGCTCAGGTCGCTGCCGGCCTCTTCGAGCAGTTGCTTGACGTTGCGCATCGCTTGTTCGGTCTGGGCGCGCGGGTCGCCGAGGCCGACCAGTTCGCCGTCGAAATTGGTGCCGACCTGACCGCGGACATACACGGTGTTGCCGGCACGCACGGCCTGACACAGGTCGTTGTCCAGCGTCTGGTTCGGGTAGGTGTCCTTGGTGTTGAACATACGAATGCGGGTGTGGGTTGGCTGACTCATGTGAGGCTCCTGACGAAATCGGACCCGGCGCGACAGGCGCCGGGATTGAAGAGGGGAATCAAGCGTCGACGGTGTCGACAGCGTTGTTGTGCAGCGCGGCTTCGCGTTGTTCGGCATCGCGATAAGCCAGGTATTTGCGTTGGGTGGCGATGTGATCGGCCACGTGCTTGGCGTCGTGCCACACGCCCCAGATGAACGACGACCCGCGTCGCGACTGCCACGGCAAGCCGAGGAAATACACGCCCGGCTCACTGGACACGCCGCGCTGGTGCTGCGGCTTGCCGTTGTCGTCGAACGCCGCGACTTTCAGCCAGGAATAGTCCACGGCAAACCCGGTGGCCCAGATGATCGAGGTGATGCCGGCGGCGGCCAGATCGAGATCGGCCAGCGGGTTTTTCACGCATTCAGGATCCGGATAAGTCTCGCGGGCTTCCGGTTCCAGCGGCAGGTCGAGACCGTTGCGCTCGATGTAGGCATCGGCGGCATCCAGCAGCGCGAGGTAGTTTTCATCGCCACGCTTGAGGTTGTCGCGCAGGTCCTGTTTGAAGGTCACCACGCCGTCGCTGAACGATTCGGTGACGCCGACCAGGGTCATGCCGCGATGGGCCAGACCACGGAAGTCGATGGTACGGCCACCGTGGGCGCCGCTGACGGCGATGGTCACGTGTTCACGGCCGGGTTTCATCGCGGCCTGATCCCACTCGCCGAGCACGCCGAGCCACCAGCAGAAATCGCGGTTGCGGTAGGCGCGAGGAGGGCGGTCGTGGGCGCCGACCGAGAGGTAAACCTGCTTGCCCGAGCGCTGCAACTCATCGGCGATCTGCACGCCCGACGAACCGGCACCGACCACCAGCACCGCGCCGGCCGGCAGTTGTTGCGGGTTGCGATAGTCGGCCGAGTGGATCTGCAGCAGACGTTCATCCTTCGGCGCAATCGCCGGGATCACCGGACGCTGGAACGGGCCGGTGGCGGCGACGACGCGCGCCGCTTCGATCACGCCCTCGGAGGTCTCGACGGTGAAACCCGGACGCCCGACATTGCGCACCACGCTTTTCACATCGACGCCGGTGCGGATCGGCGCGTTGAATTTCCTGGCGTAGGCTTCGAAGTAGTCGGCGACGCGCTCCTTGTGAGCGAAACCGTCCGGATCGACATCATCGAATTCCATCCCCGGGAAGCGGTCGTGCCACGCCGGACCGTTGGCCACCAACGAATCCCAGCGCCCGGTGCGCCAGCGTTCGGCAATGCGGCTGCGCTCCAGCACCAGGTGCGGCACACCGAGTTTGCTCAGGTGTTCACTCATGGCCACACCCGCTTGACCGGCGCCGACAACAAGCGTGTCTGTTTTTATTATTTCAGTGGTCATCTCTGATCCCTTCTCACGAGGCCGTTGGATTCAGGTCGCTGTCGACCTGTTCTCTGTGCTTGGGATCAGACTAGGGAGGGGGTGGTTATCGGTAAAATATTATTAAGCTGGCATGTGAAGATAAAAACGTGATGCAGAGGCCTGAAAGCCCCGTAAATACGGGGCTTTGGCTTGCCACCGAAATCCGGGACAAGGAAAAAAAGGGCCGCCGACAGGGTTGTCGGCGGCCCTTTTCAAGGCGCGTTCAGATCACACGGACTCAGCGATCGAGGAATGCCAGCAGGTCTTCATTCAATTGCTGCGCATGGGTGACCGCAAAACCGTGCGGCGCGCCTGCGTAGACTTTCAGCTCGGCGCCCTTGATCTGCTCAGCCGCGCGTTTGCCGGTGGTTTCAAACGGGACGATCTGATCGCCATCGCCATGAATCACCAACGTCGGTACATCGATTTTCGCCATGTCCGGGCGGAAGTCGGTTTCCGAGAATGCAGTGACGCAGTCCAGGGTGCCTTTGAGCGAGGCCAGCAGCGCCATGTTCAGGGTTTGCGTCAGCACGCCATCGGAGACTTTCTGGCCTTGGTTGGTGCCGTAGAACGGGGCGTTGAAGTCAGCGATGAACTGCGCGCGATCCTTCAGCAGCCCGGCCTTGATCCCGTCGAACACCGACTTGTCGACGCCTTCGGCGAAGTCCGGTTTCTTGCCGAACAGCGGGGTCACTGCGCCCAGCAACACCAGCCCCGCGACACGCTCGCTGCCGTGGCGCGCAATGTAGCGGCTGACATCGCCGCCGCCCATGGAGAAACCGACGAGGGTCACGTCACGTAGATCCAGGTGCTCGATCAGTTGCGCGATGTCATCGGCGAAGGTGTCGTAGTCGTAACCGGTCCATGGCTGCTCGGAGCGCCCGAAACCACGACGGTCGAAGGCGATGGTGCGGTAGCCGCGGCCGCTCAGGTACTCCATCTGGTATTCCCACATGTCGGCGTCCAGCGGCCAGCCATGGCTGAACAGCACGGGCTTGCCGCTGCCCCAGTCCTTGAAATAGATCTCGGTGCCGTCTCGGGTCGTGAAGGTGCTCATGAAAACTCCTTGGGTTGGGCTGCGTGGATGCCGTGATGGCAGCGTTCACTATCGCGACAAAGGGCATTGGCCACTTGTACGCAGGTGCTAAGTTTCGTGGCGCACGCGTTAACGGTTTGGCGGCATGAGTTGTAAGATGCAACCGCATCGAACCTGCCGTTTTACCGGAGAAACCCGAAATGAAGCGCAAAAGCCTTGCGGGCAATGCCTGCCCGATCGCCCGGACACTCGACCTGATCGGTGACTGGTGGTCGTTGCTGATCATCCGCGATGCACTGGAAGGCATCAGTCGCTTCAGCGATTTCGAGAAGAGCCTGGAAATCGCCAAGAACATGTTGAGCACCCGGCTCAAAGGGCTGGTGGAGCGCGACATCCTGCGCCTGGTGCCGGCGTCCGATGGCAGCGCTTACAAGGAATACGTGCTGACTGAAAAGGGCCGGGCGTTGCAAACCGTGATTGTTGCGCTGTCGCAGTGGGGGGGTGAGTTCATGTTCGAGCCTGGCGAACCCGGGTCGGTGATGGTGGATGCGCAAAAGCGTCAACCGATCAGGAAGCTTGAGTTGCTGTCGGCCGATGGTCGGCGGCTGGCACCGGAAGATGTGGCGACAAAACTGGCGGTTGAGCATTGAGGTGATGTGAGTCGAATCCCCGAACCGATTCACCGATGCCGTTCGTCGGCAAGACGACTTCGGTGAAACCATAAATTGACGTCAGAATAGTGGCTCATTACTATCGCGCCACTATTTTGATATCAATTTCCGTCTCGAGGGATCGAACATGTACTCACCCGCCCTTGCGGCGAGGTTGTGCCTGGCTTTGCTGTGCCTTTCTCCGCTTGAAACTGCCTTCGCCGCACCCACTCCCGGCGATACCGACCTGATCCGGGACCGCCAGAACCGTCTGCTCGAAGAGCAGCAGCGGCGTCTGGAAGAGCTCAAGGATCTGCCCGGCAAGGAAGCCAAACCGGCGCAGCCGCAAGCCCCCGCCGACACGCGTTGCTTTCAGATCAACGATATCGAGCTCAAAGGCGCCGACAGCCTGTTGGACAGTGACAGAACCCGTCTGCTCCAGCCCTATATCGGCCAGTGCCTTGGGGTGCCTCAGCTCAATGAACTGCTGAAAGTCATCACTGACCATTACATCGAGAAGGGGCTGGTCACCAGCCGCGCCTATCTGCCGCAACAGGACTTGTCCAGCGGGCACCTGAAAGTGCTGGTGGTCGAAGGCAAACTCGAAGGCTTGAAAGGCGCCGATAACAGCAAGCTTTCGGAGCGTGAGTTGTCGATGGCGTTTCCCGGCAAGACCGGTGAGCTGGTCAACCTGCGCGAGATTGAGCAGATGGTCGATCAGCTCAATCGCCTGCCCTCCAACCAGGCCAAGATGGAGCTTTCGCCGGGCAAGAACGTCGGTGGCAGTGAAGTACTGGTCAACAACACCCCGCAAAAGCCCTGGCGTGCCGGCCTGTCGCGCAGCAACGATGGCCAGCGCAGCACCGGTGAGCAGCAGTGGGGTACCACCTTCGATTGGGACAGTCCGCTGGGCCTGGCCGATCAGTTGAGCCTGCGTGGCGGTCACGATGCGATGACCGACCATCAGCACACTTCCAACAACGCCATGCTCAACTACAACCTGCCGTGGGGCTGGTGGAACTTCAGCTACACCTACAGCCAGAGCGAATACCGCTCGCAGATCGCCGCCAACGGCTTCAATTTCAAGCAGACCGGCGACAGTGAAAACCACCAGTTGCGCGCCGAGCGGGTGATCCACCGCGATTCCGTGAGCAAGACCTCCCTCAGCGCCGGTCTTTCGTACCTGCGCAGCAACAACTTCATCGAAGACAGCAAGCTCAAGCTGAGCAGCAACCGTATCAGCGAAGCACAGTTCGGCTTCAACCACGGACGGCGGATCGGCAGCGCCTTCGTCAACTTCGACGCCGGCATGCAGGAAGGCATCGGGGCGTTCGACGCACAGGGCAGCCATGATCCGGGCCCCGGCGAGCCCGACGCGCGCTATCGCAAGTACACCGCGACCCTGAGCTATCTGCAGCCATTCAAAGTGTTGGGCGAGTCCTTCACCTTCAGCAGCCTGATGACCGGTCAGCGCAGTGAAGACGTGTTGTTCAGCCCGCAACGCACCAGCCTCGGCGGGTTGTCGTCGATCCGTGGCTACAAGGACCAGTCGCTGTCCGGCGACAGCGGCGGTTACTGGCGCAACGACCTGCGCTGGTCGCGCCCGGTGAGCGCCGAATGGCTGCGCCCGGTGTTCGCCGAATACGGCACCAGCCTCGGCTACGACCAGGGCGTGATCCGTGGCGACCGCTACAACGGCGACCAGCACGGGCGGATGTCGAGCAACTCGCTCGAGCTGTTCGCCCGGGGCGAGCATGTGGCGGCAAGCGTGACCTTCGCTCATTCCCTGGAGCGGCCGGACGCACTGACCGAGCGCGAGGCACCGATCTACTTCCGTCTGGATTTTTTCATCTAATTACATTTACCCGAGACCACCGACATGGACGTTCGTCAGTACGCCTTTATTGCTCGACAGTCATCTGCAGATGTAGAAAAACACGAGCACTTCTGGGGCATGCCCAAGCGCGGACTGGCGTTCCTGCTGGCCAACGTCATGTTCTGGCAACCGATGTGGGCGCAGGCGGACGGCATCGTGGTGGCCAATCCCGGCACAAGCCTGGGTCAGGCGGGCAACGGCGTGCCTATCGTCAACATTGCCACACCCAACGCTGCAGGCCTGTCGCACAACCAATTCAATGACTACAACGTCGGTGCGCAGGGCGTCATCCTCAACAACGTGGCGGCGCAGACCGGGCAGACACAACTGGGCGGGATCATCGTCGGCAACCCCAACCTGACCAATCGGGTGGCGGCCCAGGCGATTCTCAACGAGGTAATCAGTGGCAATCCCAGTCAGTTGCGCGGCTACACCGAAGTCGCGGGGCAGTCGGCGCGGGTGATCGTCGCCAACCCTTACGGCATCACCTGTAACGGTTGCGGGTTCATCAACTCACCGCGGGTGACCCTGACCACCGGCAAGCCGGTGATCGATGGTATGGGGCGGCTGGACCGCTTTCAGGTCGATCAGGGCAGCGTCGCCATCGAAGGTGCGGGGCTCAATGCCAGTAACGTCGACCGCTTCGAGATCATCACCCGCAGCGCAAAAATCAACGCTGAAATCCAGGCACAGAACCTGACCATCGTGGCCGGTCGCAACGACGTCAACGCGCAAACCCTCGATGCTACGGCGCGAGCCGACGATGGCAGTTCCAGGCCGCAACTGGCGATCGACTCGTCCGCGCTCGGCGGGATGTACGCCGGGGCGATCAAACTGGTGGGTACCGAGGCCGGTGTCGGGGTGAAGCTGGCGGGCAACCTGGCGGCCAGTGGCGGTGATATCCAGATCGATGCCAACGGGCAACTGACCCTGGCGCAGGTTTCTGCGGCCAATGCCGTCAACATCAAGGCGTCCAGCTTAGATGCGCAAGGCCCGGTCTACGCCGGTACCAGCGCCAATGTGCAAACCCAGGGCAGTCTGACCAATCAGCAGACCATCGCGGCCCGCGACAGCATCAACCTCAGCGCCGGCGGGCTACTGACCAACAACGGCATCGTCGAAGCCGGGGTCAATGCGGATAACACCCGCAACAACGGAGGTGATGTCAACCTCAGCGCCGGCAGCCTCGGCAACGTCAACAAAAGTGTACTCGCCAGCCGCAATCTCACCGTCAACGTGGGGCAAACCCTGAACAACCAGGGCGGCACTTTGAGCTCGCAGAACACTCGGGTGTCGGCTTCGACACTGGACAACCAGAACAAGGGTCGGGTACTGAGCACCGGCGCCCTCAGCCTCAACGTCGGCCAGGCGCTCAATGGCGGCGGCCTGATCAACAGCACCGGATCACTCGACGCAACCATCGGCCAGTTCAATAACCGTGGCGGCGAACTGTCGAGCCTGCAGGATGCGACGCTGCGCATGGGGAGCCTGGACAACGTGGCAGGTCTGGTAAATGCCGGCAGGGCGCTGAGCATCACTGCCACAGGCGCGATCAACAACCAGAACGGCAGACTGACGTCGCTCGACAGCCTCTCGCTCAAGGCCGGACACGTCGATAACAGCAACAAGGGTCGGATCGCCAGCAACAAGGCTTTGGCGATGAATGCCGCCAGCCTTGATCAACATGACGGCGGTCAACTCACCAGCGATACGTCACTGACGCTGGATCTGAACAACGGCGACTTGAATAACCAGAACGGCCTGATCAACGCACCGCTGCTGGTACTGAAAAACCTGCGACAGGTTGATAACCGTAACGGCGAAATTTCCAGCGCCCAGGCCTTCACACTGGCGGCTGCAAGCCTGGACAACAGCAACGGGAAACTGCTCGGCAATCAAGCCCTGACACTGCATGTGCAACAGGCGTTGACCAATATCAAGGGGCTCATCGCTGCTGCCGGCATCGATGCTCAAACCGGCAGCCTGAACAATAACGGCGGCACATTCACCAGCCGCGCGGATCTGAATCTGCGGGCTGACGGCCGGCTCGACAATCAGGACAGGGGCCTGATCAACGCCTCCCGCAATCTCGACATCACTGCCGCGAGCGTGAACAACCAGAATGGCGGTTCGCTGCTGGGCAGTGCCATCGCCATTGATTTCAGCGGTGCGATGGGCGATCTCGACAACAGCAAGGGACTGATTACCACCAAGGGACAGTTGAGCATCAGCCACCTGCGGGATCTGAACAACCAGGGTGGCGAGCTTTCCAGCGACCTCAGCTACACGCTTACCGCACGTAACATGGACAACAGCGACGGCAAATTTTTCAGCCGTCAGCGGCTGGATTTGAACGCAGAGAGTACACGCAATCTCAATGGCCTGATTTCTGGCTGGCAGGGCCTGAGCCTGCTCGGCGGCAGCCTGGACAACCGTAACCACGGCACCCTGTCCAGCCGTGACGGCGACCTGCTGGTGGATCTCACAGGCGATATCCGTAACAGCAACACCGGCGCGCTGGTCAGTAAAGGCACCTTGAAAGTCAATGCAGGCAGTCTAGACAACTCGGACAGCGGCGTTCTCTCCAGTGAGAGCGCGCAAACCCTGACCCTCACCGGCACTTTGAACAACGCACAGGGTGGTCTGATCGACAGTGGTGCCGATCTGGGCATTACAGCCAAACGCCTCGACAACACCAAGGCGACCATCAACGCCAAGCAGGACATCCGTTTCATCGGCACTGACCTGGATAATACCGAAGGCGTTCTGGCCAGTGATGCGGCTGTCAATCTCGACCTGCTTGGCACGCTGATCAATACCAGAGGTCAGGTGGTTGCAGCCGGCCCGCTGGCGATCACCCGTGCCGCGCAGATCAATAACCAGGGCGGCAAACTGGTGAGCCAGAAACTGCTCAGTCTGTCGACCGGCGGTCTCGACAACCGTAATGGCGGAACCGTAGCTGCAAACGATAACCTCACGCTCACTGCCAGTGGTGCTGTGCAAAACAGTGGCGGCCTGATCTACAGTGATGCGGCCGATCTGCAACTGAACGCCGCCAGCCTCGACAACGCCGGGGGATCGCTGCAAAGCGAAGGCGCACTTACCGTCAAGGTCGGTGGTGCGATCGATAACCAGAAGGGTCGACTCGTTGCCAAGTCCGGCAACCTCGACGTCAATGCCGCCAGCCTCGACAGCCGCGGCGGTGTGCTTTCCAGCCTCAAAAGCGCTTTCACTGCACAGATCGGCGGCTTGTTGCGCAATGGGCAGGGAGGGGTGATCCAGGCTCAGCATGTCACACTCAAGGCCCTGGCCGGTCTCGACAACGAGAGCGGACGGATCGCTGCGCAAAGCGGTGACACGACCCTTGATCTGGGCAACACCGGCAATTTCATCAACCGCAACGGCGTGCTGGTCGCCAGGCAGCGCGTCAGCGTCACCGGCAGGGATTTCGATAATAGTGGCGACACGGGTGGCCAGATCGCCGGCCAACAAATCGATCTCAGCCTGCGCGGCGCCCTGAACAACCGCAAAGGCATCATCGAAAGCGCCAGCACCCTGAGCGTCGGCGCCGCCAGCGTCGATAACCAGACCGGTCAGTTGCGCGCACTGGGCAACACCGGCAAAGCCGCGTTCACCGTCGGCGGACTGTTCGATAACCGCAACGGCGCCGTTGAAAGCGCCAACAGTGACTTCAGCCTTGGGGCGGGTGGATTGTTGAACGCGGGCGGTAACGTGCTGCACGTCGGGAGCGGGATTTTCGACATTGCCACCGCTCAACTCGGTAGCGCCGGCGGCAGCTTCGTCACGCGTGGAGCCCTGACGCTGGCGGCGGATAGCTGGACCAACGCCAGCGTGATCCAGGCCGACCGCCTGACCGTCAACATCAACAACCTCAACCAGACCGCAAGTGGTCAATTGCTGGCGGCCAGCAAGCTGACAGGTAGCGGAGGTTACTGGAACAACGACGGGTTGATCGCCAGTGACGGATCGCTGGATCTGACCTTGTGGGGCAACTATTCCGGCAACGGTCGCACCAGCAGCCTTGGCGACCTGACGCTCAAGAGCAGTCAACTGACCCTCGGTACCGGGACCAGCATTGGCGGTGGCGGCAACACCACGGTCAATATTAACGGCCTGTTGAGCAATCAGGGGCGGCTGACATCCAGCGGCGATCTGACCCTCACTGCCGCCACCGTCAACAACTACGGCACCCTCGGCGCCGGCAAAGACCTGACCCTGACCACTGGCGCACTCCTGAACGACAGAGGCCTGATCACCAGTGGCGGTGACATGCGTCTGCTGTTGTCCAGTTTCACCAATGCCTACGGCAACGTGTACGGTCTGAGCAATGTGCACATCGGCCGGGATCGCGACAGCGGCAAGGCAGACTTGTTGGACAACCGTTCTGGTGAGATCTACAGCGCGCAGGACCTGACCATCAATGCCCTGACCGTGAACAACGTAAGGGACATTCTCGAGTACACGGCACATGAAAAGAGCTCGGTAGTCATCACGCAAATCGACTGCAACCTGATCCCGATTGCCGGGTGTGATTTTCGCAGTGGCGGCCGACGCAACGGGCACTGGGAAATCGCCGAAACCGATCGACTGAAAGTCGACAACAGCAGTGCTGCCGCGAGCCTGACCAGCGGCGGCAATATGTCGATCAACGCCCAGGCGCTGAATAACACCAGCAGCACCATCGCGGCCACCGGCAATATCAATGTGACTGCCGGCACCATCACCAACAAAGGCCTGCAAGAGCAGGAGATCATCACCAAGCGAACTTACTGGAACTACGTTGACCAGATCTTCGCCGCCGAGCCCGCCGCCAAAGCCTTCAACGACAAGAACGGCGGCACGCCTTCGGCCACCGTCGAAGCGGATTTGAGCCATTTCATCAGCCTTCTGGGCGGTGGCAAGCTGACCGAAAGCGTTTCCACCGTCACGGGTTCGGGCAGCTCCTACGACGCGGTGATACAGGCCGGCGGCAACATCCGGCTGGATGCGGCTCAGACCATCGACAACAGCGTGGTTCGGCCTTATTACAGCTACGTCGCGGCGGGCAAGACCAATACCGATACCGGCGTTGGCAACGGCTACTCCACCGTGGTCAAGATCAATCCGCAACTGCCCCCGGACCTGGCCCAGCAACAGGTCAGCCCGATCGACTTGCCGGGCTTCAGCCTGCCGACAGGTCAGAACGGACTTTTCCGTCTGAGCCAGGAGGGTGGCAGCGCGCCGGCCACTACCGGCCCGCAAAGCTGGACGCTCACCGGAGGCAAAGTCACCGGCGGCGTGTCGACCACACCGGTGACCGTCAACCGCGTACAGGGTCTGCCAAGCAACGCCGGCAAGTCCCAGCCGCACAAATACTTGATCGAAACCAACCCGGTGCTCACTGACCTCAAGCAGTTCATGAGTTCGGATTACCTGCTCCAGGGCCTGGGCTACGACGCCGATCAGAGCGCCAAGCGCCTGGGTGATGGCCTGTTCGAACAGAAACTGGTCCAGCAGGCTGTCGTCGCCCGGACGGGGCAGCGCTTCATCGACGGTCAGACCTCCGACGAAGGGGTCTTCAAGTACCTGATGGACAACGCCATCGCCAGCAAGAACAGCTTGAACCTGAGTGTGGGCGTCAGTCTCAGTGCGCAGCAGGTCGCGGCACTGACGCACGACATCGTCTGGCTCGAAGAGCGTGAGGTGAACGGCGAAAAAGTCCTGGTGCCGGTGCTGTACCTGGCCAACGCCAATAATCGCCTTGCGGCCACGGGCTCGTTGATCCAGGGCAAGGACGTCACGCTGATTGCCGGTGAAAACCTTGAAAACTCCGGCACGTTGCGCGCCAGCCAAAACCTCGATGCCACGGCTAAAAAGGATCTGGTGAGCAGCGGTCTGGTCGAAGCCGGCAACCTCTTGAAGCTGACGGCGACCGACAACCTGACGAACAAGGCCGGGGGGATCATTTCCGGTCGAGATGTCACGCTCACCGCCGAACGCGGCGACGTGATCAACGAACGCACCGTGACCACCCACCGCAGCAGTGATGGCCGTCTCAGCGAAGAAACCGACTTCGTCGACAACGCCTCGCGCATCGAAGCGGCGAACGCACTGGTTATCGGCGCCGGTCGGGACATCAACAACACCGGCAGTGTGCTCAAGAGTGGCGGCGATACCACGCTGACGGCCGGGCGTGATGTACACATCGACTCGACCGAACAGACGACAGACCGCAGCAATACCAACTATCAGTATTCGACGGTCAAGCAGCATGGCTCGGACGTCAACGTCGGCGGCACGCTCAAGGTTACGGCCCAGCGTGACGTCAGCGTTGTGGCCAGTAATGTCGAGGCCAAAGGCAATGTCGATATCAATGCCAAAGGCGACCTGACGATCAGCTCGGCGGCTGACGAATCTCATGCCAGCGGCTGGAACAAGAAGTTCCGTGCGGAGGAGGATCATGTACGTCAGCAGTCGAGCACCATCAAGGCGGGTGGGGATTTGGCCCTGAGAGCCGGCAACGACCTGACGCTCATCGCAAGCCAGGCAACGACGCAGGGTGAAGCCTTTGTCTTCGCCGGGGACAATTTGAACCTCGAGAGCGCCGCCGATACCGATTACTCCTATTACACCAAAACCAAGAAAGGTTCGTTCGGCAAGAAGAGCTCGACCATGACCGAGAGTGGCAGCGAAGAGGCGGTCGGGTCGGTCATTCAGGCTCAGGGCAAGACCATGCTGGTGGCAGCGAACGACATCAATATCGAGGGCTCGAAAGTCAATAGCGACAAGGGCGGCCTCCACTTGATGGCAGGCAATGACGTGAACGTCACGGCCGCGCAAAACAGCGCGTTCAATGCCTCGGCATCCTCCAAGTCCAGTGGTCTGGGGTTGTCGAGCACCAGCAAGGCGAGCAGTGATTCTTCGAGCAGCACCTGGCTATCCGGGTCGACCCTGGGCGGTGAGACTGTGCTGGTGCAGGCGGGACATGATCTGCTGGTCTCCGCCAGTAATGTGGTGTCGACGCGGCAGACGGATCTGCAGGCCCGCAATGACATTCGTATCGAAAGCGGTGTCGAGACCTTCAGTGCCGAGCATAGTCAGTCGACCAAAAAGTCGGGGTTGATGAGTTCCGGGGGGATTGGCGTGACCCTGGGCTCCTCCAGGCTCGCCTCCACTCAGTCCACTCATACCGAGACCCAGAAGGGCAGTACGGTGGGCAGTGTGCTGGGTAACGTGAACATCACCGCGGGGAAAAACCTCACCATTAAAGCGTCGGACGCTATTGCCGGTGGCGATATCAGCCTGGCCGCTCAAAACGTCAATATTCTTGCTGCGCAGAACGAAAGCACCACTCGACAGACTCAGGAAAGTAAAAAAAGCGGTCTGACGCTGGCGTTGTCGGGTGTTGTCGGAGAGGCCGTGAATACTGCCTATCAGACTGCGCAGGCAGCCAGGCATGAAGATGACACGCGTCTGGCAGCACTTCAGGGCGTCAAGGCAGGGCTTTCAGGCTATCAGGCTTACCAGGCTGCGCAGGCATTGAGCTCGGGCGCCGAGGCTGGCAGTTTCGCAGGCATCAGTTTGTCTCTGGGCACGCAGAAATCCACCTCGACTCAAGTCCAGGAACAAAGTGTCAGTCCGGGCAGTACGCTGACCGCCGGCAAAAACCTGTACATCGTTGCGACGGGCAGTGGCAAGGCCGGTTTCGCTGACGGTGACATCAACATCCAGGGCAGCAAACTGCAAGCCACCAACGACATGGTGGTGGTTGCCAATCGTGACGTTAATCTTCTGGCTGCGGCCAACACGCAGAAGGTTGAAGGATCGAATTCCAGTAGCGGCGGCGCTGTCGGTATCAGTCTTGGGGTTGGCTCCAGCGGTGCCGGGCTGAGTATCTTTGCCAATGGCAACAAAGGCGTAGGCAAGGAATCCGGCAACGGCACGACATGGACCGAAACCACGCTGGATGCGGGCAACAAACTGAAGATCGGCAGTGGGCGCGACACCAATCTGATCGGCGCTCAGGCCAATGCCCAGCAGGTGGTGGCGAATGTCGGCCGCAACCTGACGCTGACCAGCCTGCAGGACACTGACCGCTACGACTCCAAACAGACCAATGTCAGTGGGGGCGCCAGCTTTACCTTCGGTTCGATGACGGGCAGTGGATCGCTCAGCGTCAGCAAGGACAAGATCAAATCCAACTTTGACAGTGTGCAGGAACAGACAGGGATTTATGCCGGCAAGGGCGGTTTCCAGCTGGAGGTCGGCGGACATACTCAGCTCAACGGCAGTGTCATCGCCAGCACCGCGACCGCTGACAAAAACATCCTGAGTACCGGAACGCTAGGCTGGGCGGACATCGACAACAAGGCTGACTTCTCCAGTCAGCACCAAAGCGTCAGTGCCAGCAGCAGCGGTGGTGCGGGTGCCCAGCTTCTCGGGAACATGGGCAGCATGCTGCTTGTCGGCAGCAACAACAGCGGTCACGCCAGCAGCACCACGAACTCGGCGATTTCCGGTGCAACGCTGCTCATCCGTGACAAGAACAATCAGCAGCAGGACGTGTCGACGCTCAGTCGCGATGTGGAGAATGCCAACAACGCGCTGAGTCCGATCTTCAACAAGGAGAAAGAACAGCAACGACTTCGTCAGGCGCAACTGATCGGTGAGATCGGCAGCCAGACGATGGACATCGTTCGAACCCAGGGCATGATTGCAGCCAGCAAGGCTGCCGAGGCAGAGCTGACACCGGAGCAACGCAAGATGCCGGGCGCCAGTCCGGATGCTTCCTATGAAGATCGCCAGGCTTACATTGCCGTGCTTCAAGCGACCAACGCCTACAAGAACACTATGTCCAGCTATGGCACCGGTGGCAGTTTCCAGCAGGCTGCACAGGCGGTGACCGCAGCGATCCAGGGTCTGGCAGGTGGCAACATTGCGCAGGCGCTGGTGGGGGCTTCCGCTCCCTACCTGGCTGAAACCATCAAGAAGATGACTGCGGGCAATGAAGAGGCCAGGGTCATGGCCCACGCCGTTCTCGGCGCATTGACTGCGGCCGTTCAAGGCAGCAATGCCGCGGCAGGTGCCACCGGTGCGGCCGTCTCGGCGGTGAGTACCGATCTGATCATGCAGGCGTTGTATGGCACGACGGATGTGAGGTCGTTGACCGAAAGTCAGAAGCAGAGCGTATCGGCGTTGGCCACCCTGGCCAGCGGCATTTCCGGTGGCATCATCGGGGGTGATACCGCATCTGCTGTCGCAGCTGCGCAGGCCGGGAAAAACGCGGCCGAAAACAATGACATGTTCCTGATACCATCGGGAGCTGCAGCAATGTCCCTTGCCGAGTGGGCCGTCGGACAGGGTTACTCGAATGAGCAAATCGCCAAAGTACTGAAGGACGAGCGAGAAGGCGTCGGCTTTGAGGGGCCGACTGCAAAAGGGATGATCCAGGGCTACCTGATCTTTACGGCCGGTCCGCTGGTCGGAACCGAGCTGACTGCAGGTCTCGTCGCCATGGCGGCGGGGGCAGCCATATCGGGCGGGGCGAATGTCAGCTATCAACTGACCAAAGGAGAGAAATTCAGCTATTCCGATGCATTCATTGCGACGCTGGTCGGTGCCTTGACTCAAGGCAAGGGCTTTGTCGCTACCCAGAGTGTGGGGCTTAGCGGCGCCTATGCCGGCAGTTTGATCAAGGGTGAAGATCCAATCCTGCCGATGATCGGCTCGTTTGCCGGGACGACCATCGGGTTCAAGGGGGGGCCTGTTATCAGCAATACACTCAAGCCTTACCTCGGCGACACGGCGGCGACGACCGTGGGCAATTCGGCGGTGTCTTATGGTTCTGAGGCTATCGGAGATTATATTCAAGATCTGGGTGGCAAAAAGTGAAGACTGACAAAATCAGTATCCGCCAGATTGTCGGTTTATTGATCCGAACCTATATGCTCTTTGTTTTGGTAGGCGCCTGTGTCGTGGCGATAGCCACAGTTGCTTATTACTTTAAACATGGTGAGTGGGCGTTTAGCCTGAAGGGGGTCATCAGAACATTGATAGGGGCCGGAATTTACTCATCTTTCGCTGTCGTGTCCTTGTTCTTACAAGCATTCCTTGCCAGGCGCAAAATCAGACACGAAAAGCAAAAAGACTGAGCCCTGGAAGAATGCCTCCCCCTAAAAAAACGCCCCGAACCTGTCGGGGCGTTTTTTATTGTGGATACCCCCTGCGGCGTATCACCGAAACGCCGGCACCACTTGCTTGATAAACAGCTCCAGCGACTTCTTCTTCTCCGCATGCGGCAAGCTGTTATCACACCAGAAGCTGAACTCATCCACCCCCAGTTCCTGGTAGTACTTGATTCGCGGAATGATCTCTTCCGGCGTGCCGATCATCGCCGTCTTGTGCAGGCTCTCCAGCTCAAACTCCGGCCGTCCGGCAAACTTCTCTTCCGGGCTCGGTGCGAGGAAGCCGTTCACCGGTACTTCCTTGTTGCCGAACCACGCATCGAACGTGCGATAGAAACGTGAGATGGCTTTTGCGCCGACCTTCCAGCCTTCCGGATCATCCGCCGAGTGCACGTGGGTATGACGCAGCACCATCAATTGCGGACGCGGCACGTCGGGGTTGTTGTCCAGCGCAGTCTGGAACTTGTTCTTCAGATCGAGGACTTCTTCGTCGCCCTTCATCAACGGCGTGACCATCACGTTGCAGCCGTTGGCCACGGCGAAGTTGTGCGAGTCCGGGTCGCGGGCGGCGATCCACATCGGCGGATTGGGCTTTTGGATCGGTTTCGGCACGCTGGTGGAGGTGGGGAATTTCCAGATCTCGCCGTTGTGGGCGTAGTCGCCTTGCCACAGGGCGCGGACCACCGGGACCATTTCCCGTAGGGCCTGGCCGCCGCTGGAGGCGGGCATGCCGCCGGCCATGCGATCGAATTCCACCTGATAGGCACCGCGCGCCAGGCCCACTTCCATCCGGCCGTTGCTGATCACATCGAGCAACGCGCATTCACCGGCAACCCGCAGCGGATGCCAGAACGGCGCGATGATGGTGCCGGCGCCCAGGTGAATGGTGGTGGTCTTGGCCGCGAGGTAGGCCAGCAGCGGCATCGGGCTCGGCGAGATGGTGTATTCCATCGCGTGGTGTTCGCCGATCCACACGGTGCTGAAACCGCCGGCCTCGGCCATCAACGTCAGTTCGGTCAGGTCTTCGAACAGTTGACGGTGGCTGACGCTTTCGTCCCAGCGTTCCATGTGTACGAACAGGGAAAATTTCATGACGCTACCTCGAATCTCTTGTGGTCGGCCGGTCGCTTGCCGGCCTGTTTAAGTGCAATCGTGCGGATCAGGCGAAGGCAGGCAGGGCGCCCATCTTGCCGTGGCAATACACCAGCGGGCCGGCGTCCTGCTGAGGGACGATGAGATTTTTCACCGCGCCGACCATGATCGCGTGGTCGCCGCCTTCGTATTCGCGCCACAGCTCACATTCGATGATAGCTGTCGCGTTGGCCAGGATCGGATTGCCCAGTTCGCTCAGCGTCCACTCGATGCCCTGCGCCTTGTCCTTGCCTTTGCGGGCGAACGCATAGGCTTCGCCTTGTTGACCGCCGGACAACACGTGAATGGCAAAGCGTTTGTTCTTGATCAGGACGGGATAGGAATCGGAACTGTAATTGGGGCAGAACAGCACCAGGGCGGGGTCCATCGACAGCGAACTGAAGGCGCTGGCGGTCAGGCCGACGATCTGGCCGTCGTCATCCAGCGTGGTGATGACGGTAACGCCGGACGGGAACGAGCCCATGACTTGTTTGTAGACGGCAGCATCGATCATTGGTCAATCCTCGAGTGCGGTGAAGCGTGTTTTTATTCGTTTGTGGGTCTGATGGTATACCGTAATACATCGATTGCAAGCGCTTTTTTGGTGAAACGATAAACGTGGTTCATCCGTCGGAAAGTCAGCATTTACAGGGCTTTGCTCTAGCCGTGAACGCTGGCTATCAGGGAGTATGCCGGATCAGATGCCGTCGCAAACAGCGGATCAGTCTTGTGAAAAGTTTGGAATACCATAATATGGTCTGCATCTGAGGGGCGGCCAAGAAGCACCCCCGGTTTGGCTTCATACAACGATAAGAACAGACCCAATCGAGTTCATTTTTATGTCCCAGATGTCCCGGCAAGATCCGTTGATCGAGAATCACACGGTCGACTACGTCCCACTCGCGGAACGCCACGGGAAGGCCCGCGACCTTTTCACCCTTTGGTTCAGCACCAACATTGCGCCACTGCCCATTGTCACCGGCGCCATGGTGGTCCAGGTGTTTCATCTCGACCTGTTCTGGGGGCTGCTGGCGATTGCGCTGGGGCACATGATCGGCGGCGTGGTGATCGCCCTGGCGTCGGCGCAAGGCCCGCGCATGGGCATTCCGCAGATGGTCCAGAGTCGGGGCCAGTTCGGGCGTTACGGTGCGCTGTTGATCGTGTTCTTCGCGGCGATCATCTATATCGGCTTCTTTATTTCCAACATTGTGCTGGCCGGCAAGTCCATCGTCGGCATTGCGCCGTCGGTACCGGCGCCGCTGAGCATCCTGATCGGCGCCCTCAGTGCCACCGCCATCGGCGTGATCGGCTACAACTTCATCCACACGCTCAACCGCATCGGCACCTGGGTGATGGGCAGTGCGCTGCTGGCCGGTTTCATCTACATCTTTGCCCATGAGTTACCGGCGGACTTCTTCACCCGAGGCAGCTTCAATCTGTCCGGTTGGCTGGCGACGGTGTCGCTGGGGATCATCTGGCAGATCAGTTTCTCGCCGTACGTCTCGGACTACTCTCGTTACCTGCCGGCGGACATCGGGATCGGCAAACCCTTTATCGCGACTTATCTGGGCGCCACCCTGGGCACGATTCTGTCGTTCACCTTCGGCGCAGTGGCGGTTTTGGCGACGCCGGAAGGCACCGAAGCGATGGCGGCGGTCAAGCAGTCCACCGGTTGGCTGGGGCCGATTCTGATGGTGCTGTTCCTGCTCAACATCATCAGCCACAACGCGCTGAATCTGTATGGCGCGGTGCTGTCGATCATCACCTCGATTCAGACCTTCGCCAGCCAGTGGACGCCAAGCATCAAGGTGCGGGTGATCTTGTCGAGCGTGGTGCTGGCGAGCTGCTGTGTGGTGGCGCTGGGGGCATCGGCGGATTTCATTTCCGAGTTCATCGGGCTGATTCTGGCGTTGCTGCTGGTGTTGGTGCCGTGGGCGTCGATCAATCTGATCGACTTCTACCTGATCAAGCGCGGCAGTTACGACATCGCCTCGATCTTCCGCGCCGACGGCGGCATTTATGGGCGCTTCAACCTACACGCGATCATTGCCTACTTCATCGGCATCATCGTGCAGCTGCCGTTCGCCAATACATCGTTGTATGTCGGGCCGTACGCCAATCTGGTGGAAGGCGCGGACCTGTCGTGGCTGGTCGGCCTGATCGTCACCTGCCCGCTGTATTACTGCCTGGCGACCCGTGGCCAGACGCAACAGAGCAGGGCGGCGCGGTTGGGTTTTACTGATTGATCTTCTGCAGTCTTCTCAAACAATGCCCGGCACTTTGTCGGGCATTGTTGTTTCCGCATCCCGGCGGTCACGCAAATTGGCCATTTCGATCCCCTTTTGGCCAATGGGCTACTGTGCTGCGTCTACGCTGTCAGGAAGAATCGAAGCCACAACAAAATGCTGCACCTTCCTTGCCCTTGGCTGATCTGACAGCCGCTGCCGTGTACAGAACATAAAAACCATCGACTCACGCTGCATTCGGGGAAACACAATATGGTCACGATGAAACGCATTCTGGGCGCCACTGTTTGCGGGCTGACGCTGCTGGCCGGCGCCGTGCAGGCCGAACAGCGCGAACTGCGGGTGTACAACTGGGCGGATTACATTCTGCCGTCGGTGCCCAAGGACTTCGCCGCCAAAAGCAACATCAAAGTGACCTGGGACACCTTCGACACCAACGAATCCCTCGAAGCCAAGCTGCTGACCGGCAACTCCGGCTACGACCTGGTGGTGCCGTCGAACCAGTTCCTCGAGACCCAGATCAAGGCCGGCGTGTTCCAGAAACTCGACAAGTCCAAGCTGCCGAACTGGAGTCACCAGGATCCGGCGTTGCTCAAGTTGCTCGACGCCAACGACCCCGGTAACCAGTACGGCGTGCCCTACATGGTCGGTACGGTGCTGATCGGTTTTAACCCGGCCAAGGTCAAGGCAGCGCTCGGCGAGAATGCACCGGTGGACAGTTGGGATCTGGTGTTCAAACCGGAGAACATGGAGAAGCTGAAATCCTGTGGCGTGGCGATGCTCGATTCCCCATCGGAAATTCTGCCGCTGGCCTTGCATTATCTGGGCCTCGATCCGAACAGCCAGAACCCGGCCGACTATGAGAAAGCCAAGGACCTGATGCTCAAGGTTCGCCCTTACGTCACTTACTTCAACTCGGCCAAGTACATGACCGACATCGCCAACGGCGACATCTGCGTGGCCATCGGTTATTCCGGCAGCTTCTACCAGTTCGGCAACCGCGCCAAAGAAGCGAAAAACGGCGTGGTGGTCGACTGGCGCTTGCCGAAGGAGGGCGCACCGATCTGGTTCGACACCTTCGCCATTCCGAAGAGCGCGAAGAACGTTGAAGAAGCCCACGAATTCCTCAACACCTTGCTCGATCCGAAGGTCATCGCCTCGATCAGTGATTTTCTTGGCTACCCGAACGCCAACAAGGATTCGCTGCCGCTGATCAACAAGGAAATCACTGGCAACCCCAACCTGACGCCGACCAGCGAAGCGCTGAAGAAACTGTACGTGGTGCAGCCGTTGCCTCAGAAGCTGGAGCGGGTGCGGACCCGGGTGTGGACCAGCATCAAATCCGATAAATAGGTTAAAAGCCGAGGGAGCGAATTCGCTCCCTCGGCCATTATTTCGCCTGACTTTCCTCGGGCGACTTGTCCTTCGTCAGGATCAGACTCAGCAACACCGATGTCAGAATCACCCCGCCGACAATCGCCAGCGACCACTCCACCGGCATGTGAAACCACGGCATAACCGTCATCTTCCCACCGATAAACACCAGCACCAGCGCCAGCCCGTATTTGAGTAGATGAAAGCGGTCGGCCATGTCTGCCAAAAGAAAGTACAGCGCCCGCAAGCCCATGATCGCGAAGATATTCGAGGTAAAAATGATGAACGGATCGGTGGTCACCGCGAAGATCGCCGGGATGCTGTCGACCGCGAACATCAGGTCACTGGCCTCGATCAGCACCAGCACCAGAAACATCGGCGTGGCCCAGCGCACGCCGTTTTGCAACACGAAAAAGCGCTCGCCGTGCAAGCTATTGGTGATGCGTAAATGTCCACGGGCCCAACGCACGATCGGATTTTTTTCAAGATCTGGCTGCTGATCGGCGAACATCAACATCTTGATCCCGGTAATGATCAGGAACACACCGAACACGTACAGCAGCCACGTAAACTGCGACACCAGCCACACCCCGGCAAAAATCATCGCCGCGCGCATCACGATCGCTCCAAGTACGCCGTACAGCAACACCCTGCGCTGCAACTCCGGCGGCACGGCGAAGTAGCTGAAGATCATCACGAACACGAACATGTTGTCGATCGACAGCGACTGTTCGATCAAATAGCCGGTGAGGAATTCCAGGGTCTTGACCTTGGCGATGTCGGGACCGAATTCGCCGTTCAGATACCACCAGAGCAACCCGGCGAAGGCCATTGCCAGCATGCACCAGGCGATCACCCAGGATGAAGCTTCTCGCACAGAGACCCGATGCGCCTTGCGCCCACCGAAGACGAACAGGTCGACGGCCAGCATGGCGAGGACAAAAACGATGAAGGCGACCCACATCCAGGGTTCGCCGATGTTGATGGGGTTCATGCCGTTCTCCCTGTCGTTATGTTTTTCGGGGTAGACGCGGCCATCCTAGTAGGAGCCTTCCGACAAAGAAAAATCGTTTATTTCGTGGGTATTGTTCGTTAAAAACGAAATGTCGGACGACAGGGCAGGCGCGGGTAATACTTCGTTCAACGCTTCTTTGCTAACCTCGCTGTCGAGCCAGTTCACCACTTCGGGAGTCACGATCATCGACACGCCAGATCCTCAAGCCGTCTGCAGCCCGATCACCAGCGCTGCCATATTCATCGTGGCCACTCTCAACGCCGAGGCCGAGGCCGCTGAAAAAGTCCGTGGCTGGTGCGCCGATATAGCGGGCCTGACGCGCTCGGTCGGCAAGCGCGTTCCATCGGGAAATCTGTCCTGCGTGTGCGGATTTTCTTCCAGCGCATGGGATCGACTGTTCGGCAGTCCACGCCCCGCGTCCCTGCATGATTTTCGCGAGTTCGGTGTAGAAGGGCGGCGGGCTGTTTCCACGCCTGGCGACTTGCTGTTGCACGTTCGAGCCGATCAGATGGACCTGTGTTTCGAACTGGCGACGCAGTTGATGTCGGCGCTGGACGGCGCCGTGACGGTGACCGACGAGGTGCAGGGTTTCCGCTATTTCGACATGCGCAGCATCATCGGTTTCGTCGACGGCACGGAAAATCCGGTCGGCCGCAAAGCCGAGCATTTCACTCTGGTCGGCGATGAAGATCAGCCGTTCAGTGGCGGCAGTTACGTGCTGGTGCAGAAGTATCTGCACAACATGAAGGCCTGGAACGAATTGTCGGTTGAGGCGCAGGAGAGGGTGATCGGGCGTACCAAACTGTCCGATATCGAACTGGACGACTCAGTCAAACCGAGCAATTCCCACAGTGCGTTGACGACCATCACCAAGGATGGCGAAGAGGTGAAGATCCTGCGCGACAACATGCCGTTCGGCCGGCCAGGGGCAGGCGAATTCGGCACTTACTTCATCGGGTACGCGCGCTCCCCGGAGCCGCTGGAGCAGATGCTGGAGAACATGTTCGTTGGCAAGCCGCCCGGCAATTACGACCGCTTGCTGGACTTCAGCACGGCCGTCACGGGCAGTCTGTTCTTCGTGCCTTCGGCGGATTTGCTGGAAGAGCTGGCAGAGCGATAAAAAACGGCGGGATCAATTGATCCCGCCGTTTTGCATTTACTTGCCTGTCGCCAGTGCTGGCGTACGTGGCGGTATCCGTCGTTTCGAACCGGTCGCCTCGAACGCCGCAGCAAGGCGCAGCAACGTCGAATCATCATAGGCGCGACCAGCGAAGGTCAGGCCGACCGGCATGCCGATGTCTGCCATCACGCCCATCGGTACCGTGACGGTCGGTACGCCGAGGTGGCGGATCGCGAGGTTGCCGTTGGCGACCCAGATGCCGTTGCTCCAGGCGATGTCCGCCGAAGCCGGGTTGACGTCGGCGTCAGCCGGGGCAACGTCGGCGTTGGTCGGGAACAGCACGGCGTCGAGGCCCAAGCGATCCATCCAGTCTTCGAGGTCGAGCTTGCGGGTCTTTTCCAGGCCGCGCAGGCCGTCCGGCAGGGTCGGGATCTGATCCCACGGCGTGATGCCACGCTCGGCCATGCGCACGTATTCGTCCATGCCGGCGGCGAGGTCGCCTTCGCGGTTGGGCAGTGTGCCGGGGTCGTGCGGGAAGATTTTCGGGCCGTCGACGTCCGCCAGTCGATTGAGTTTCGGATCACCGTTGGCGCGCAGGAAATCATCGAACGCCCAGGCCGACAGATCCCACAGTTCGTGGTGCATGAACTCTTTCGAAACGATGCCGCGATTGAACACGGTCGGTGCGCCCGGACGATCGCCTTCGCAGTTGGAGACCAGTGGAAAATCCACTTCGATCACTTCGGCACCGGCGGCCTCAAGGGCCTGACGGGCCTGTTTCCACAGATCGATTACCGAGGCGCGGGTGTTGATGCGCTGCCCGGTCGGGCCGCCGATGCCCGGTGCTTCGCTGGTGCCGGCCTCGGGGTCGGCGTTGATGTACATGCGCGGTACGCCCAGACGTTTGCCGGCCAGTGCATCACTTTTCACCGCGAGTTCGAGATAGGAAGCAGGGCGAACCGAGGCGACGCTCGGGATCGGCACCCAAGGTTGCAGGCGCCACAGATCGCCTCGGGTGTCGGTGTCTTCGGCGACCACCACATCGAGCACTTCCAGCAGGTCAGCCATGGTGCGGGCGTATGGCACCACCACGTCCATGGTCGGCGTCAGCGGCCAGTTGCCGCGTACCGAAATCACCCCGCGCGATGGCGTGTAGGCGCACAGGCCATTGTTGGATGCCGGGCCGCGACCGCTCGACCAGGTTTCTTCCGCCAGACCGAATGCCGAGAAGCTTGCAGCGGTGGCGGTACCGGCACCGTTCGACGAGCCGGAAGCGAAGGGAGCCGTCAGGTAGTCGGCGTTGTAAGGGCTTTCGGCACGGCCATAGACCCCGCGCTGCATCCCGCCATTGGCCATCGGCGGCATGTTGGTCTTGCCCAGGCAGATCGCGCCGCCCGCACGCAGGCGTTCGATGGTGAACGCGTCGCGCTGGGCCACCAGATCGGCGAAGGCCGGGCTGCCGGACGCGGCGGTCAGGCCTTTGACCAGATAACTGTCCTTGGCGGTATAAGGGATGCCGTCCAGCGGACCGAGGGTTTCCCCCTTGGCACGACGGTCGTCCGAGGCCTGCGCTTCTTTCAGTGCGTCAGGATTTCGCACGATTACTGCGTTCAGGGCAGTGGCGGTACCCGGGCCGTCAAAGGCGTCGATGCGCGCCAGGTAGGCCTGCACCAGTTCAACCGCTGTGGTCTGGCCGGATTCGAGCGCCGCGCGCAATTGGGCAATGGAAACTTCAGTGACTTCGATCATGCTGTTACCGCCGACAGGTTCGCTAAAGGGTGGTTGATCATTGTTATCGTCGAAAGATGTCAAAGATTCTTGATGGGCGAAACTCTACCCTGAAATTTGCCCAATGGCATGCACAAAGTCGATAAATATCGGTTAATTTCATCGGAAAAACTCACCCGGCGTTTCACCGAACTGTTGGCGAAACGCCGCAATAAACGCTGACGTCGAGTCGTAACCGCAGGCCAAAGCCACGTCGGTGACGCGTTCGCCACGTTCCAGCGGCGTCAGCGCCCTCAACAGACGCAGGCGCTGACGCCAGGTGCGGAAGGTCAAACCGGTGTCGCGCAGGAACAGCCGAGTCAGAGTTTTCTCGGTTACGCCGAATTTTTCGCTCCAGTGCGCCAGGGTGGTCTGCTGTTCCGGATGTTGCTCCAGACTTTGATAAATCTGGCGCAAGCGACTGTCCTGCGGCAATGGCAGCATCAGATCGATAGGCGGGGCATCGGCCAGTTGATCGAGGATCACCTGGGCCAAACGCCCGTGCGGGCCGCTCTGGTCATACTCGACAGGTATCTGACTGAAGGCCCGAATCAGCTCCCGCAAAAGATCACTGACGCCGAGTACATGACAACGCTCGGGCGCCCAGTTGGCGACACTGCAATCAATGTAAAGGCTGCGCATTTCCGTGTGCGGCGAACTGAATACCCGATGCGGCACGCCCGCCGGAATCCACACCGCCCGTTCCGGTGGTGCGACGAAACGACCGACGGCGGTTTGCACTTCGAGCACGCCCTGGATCGCGTAGGACAACTGCACCCACGGATGACTGTGACGGCGGGTCAGCGCGCGATTGGGCAGTGATTCAGTGCGCCCGTACAGCGGACGCGGCAGGCTGGGTAACCCGGGAATGCTGCGTCTGACGCTCTTGTCGTGTCCTTTTGGCGGCATCTGTGGGTTCTTCGGCGTTAGTCGGTAATTTCCAGTCACGTTAGAGTCGCTTCCACGTACTGGCAACCCCCGGATGAACAAACCATGACGCGCCCACGCTTTTTGCCCGACAACTTCACCCTGACCCTGATCGGCGTGGTGCTGCTGGCCAGCTTCCAGCCCGCCAGCGGCCAGGTCGCGACCGGTTTCGGCTGGCTGACCAACATTGCGATTGCGCTGCTGTTTTTCCTGCACGGCGCCAAGCTGTCGCGGGAATCGATCATCGCCGGCGCCGGCCACTGGCGCCTGCATTTGCTGGTGTTCGGTCTGACTTTTGTCCTGTTCCCGCTACTGGGTCTGGCGCTCAAGCCGCTGTTGTCACCGCTGATCGGTGATCAGCTGTACATGGGCATGCTTTACCTGTGTGCGCTGCCGGCCACGGTGCAGTCGGCGATTGCCTTTACTTCGCTGGCGCGGGGTAATATTCCGGCGGCGATCTGCAGTGCGGCGGCGTCCAGTCTGTTCGGGATTTTCCTCACGCCGCTGCTGGTGACGCTGCTGCTCAACGTCCACGGCGACGGCGGCTCGACCCTCGACGCGATCGTGAAAATCAGCGTGCAATTGCTGCTGCCGTTCATCGCCGGTCAGATCGCTCGGCGCTGGATCGGCGCCTGGGTCGGTCGCAACAAGAACTGGCTGAAATTCGTCGATCAAGGCTCGATTCTGCTGGTGGTCTACGGCGCGTTCAGCGAGGCGGTGAACGAGGGTATCTGGCACCAGATTCCGGTGATCGACCTGCTGGGGCTGGTAGTGGTCTGTTGCATTCTGCTGGCGCTGGTGCTGTTGGCGTCCACGCTGCTGGGCAGGACATTTGGTTTCAGTCAGGAAGACCGCATCACCATCCTGTTCTGCGGCTCGAAGAAAAGCCTGGCCACCGGTGTGCCGATGGCGCAGGTGTTGTTTGCCGGGAGTGCGATCGGTGTGCTGATTCTGCCGCTGATGCTGTTCCATCAGATTCAATTGATGGTTTGTGCGGTGCTGGCGCAGCGCTATGCGAAGCGACAGGAGACTGTTCAGGCGTTGATGGCGCAAGTGGATCCGTAAGGCAGACATGTGTGGTGCTCGTGACGAGCGCCGCCGGCTTTCGAGTTATTTCAGGATAATCAACAAGTTGTGTTTGTCAGAGAAATGAAAACTCGAAATATGCTTTGAAATATATTGAAAAAACTCCCGCAGGGCGGTTGTAACGCTATCGCTGCGTGTTTAGGATCCAATCTCAAATCAATACAAGCCTGGACAAGAAGTTCAGCTGCGCAGGGATTTATGGACAGCGAAATTCCCTCTTCTTCATTTTCATGAACGGTCGCTGAATAGCCGATAGTTCATCTTCCAGAAAACAGATCATCTTGACGCCACACGGCGACTCAAGCGGTTGACTGTGTTTCCAGGATTGGAAACGGAATTGTGGCAGGGACTCTACACATGAAGAAAATAAACCGGATCGTCATTGTCGGTTTTGGCAGTATTGCCCAGGCTTTGATGCCGTTGTTGGTTACGCGATACGACGCTGAAATCATTATTTTCGATAAAACAGTCGATGAAGTCAGGCAGTCGATTGCCGATGAGTATTCGGCATGTCTGATCAGAAAATTGATAACGCCGCGAAACTTCAAGGAGGTGATCGGGCATCACCTGAATGAAGACACGTTTCTGCTGAATCTGGCAGTGTCGGTTTCGAGTGAGGCGCTGATTGCGCTGGCTCAGAGCTTCCAGTCCCTGTATCTCGACACGTGCATAGAACCTTGGGAGTACAGCGCCGAGCAGGATTCGAATCTGACGAGCAATTTCTCGTTGCGCGAAAGTCTGAAGTACTTCTCCAGCGATCGACCGCGTGAAAGCGCTACCGCGATCGTGGCGCATGGGGCCAATCCCGGTTTCATTTCTGTGCTTTTAAAAAAGGCACTGACGCATATGGCCGCCCTGAACGGCATCACTTTTGACGGCACCCGGCAACAGGACTGGGCAGGATTGTCCCGGCAACTGGGCATCCGGGTCATACAGATATCGGAACGTGATACTCAATTCGCCAATGTCGAACGTTCATCGGGTCACTTCCTGTGCACCTGGTCTGTGGACGGCTTGATAACCGAATGTCTGCAACCTGCTGAAATGGGTTGGGGCAGTCATGAAACTCAAGTGCCTGAGGGCGCGACGTTGAACAGTTATGCGCTGGCCCTGAAAGAGCAGGGGCGTGAAATCAGGGTCAAGAGCTGGTCGCCGAACTGTCTGGACTTTACCGGCTATTTGCTGACTCACAACGAATCGTTGTCCATCGCCGAGTACCTGACTCTGGGTGATGCCTACCGGCCTACCGTCTATTACGCCTATCACCCTTGTGATCAGGCCGTGGAGTCGATGAGTCTGTTGACTGGCGGAAATGAAGAGCGTGTTCTTTCCAAGGAGGTGCTGAAAGAAAACATCCTCTCCGGCATCGACGAATTGGGCGTTTTTCTGATCAGCGATAAATACCCGTCAATGTGGATGGGGTCGAACCTCTCTATCGGCAAAGCGAGGAACATGGCCCGGCACAACAGCGCCACCAGCCTGCAAGTCGTGTCGAGCATCGTTGCAGGAATGGCATGGGCGCAGGCTCACCCGCAAGCGGGTGTACTGGAAAGTGAGGCGCTGGACTGGAAGTTTGTTTACGACATCGCCGAGACGTATTGGCAGCCGATCGTTTGTCAGCAGATCGACTGGCGTCCGACAAATGCGTCAGATTCCCTCTCGTTCAATCACTTCCTGGTGTAATTCCACTGTCAAAATCAAGGATGAATGTATGTCGATGTCCATCGGATCGGTAACGCGTACCACTCCAGAAGCTTCAGCCGTTCTGTCTGGCTTCAGGTTCCCGCCGGTAGAACTGGAAGATTCGCAATGGCAGGAATGGAAAGAGATCTTCTTTGACTCGGTGATCACTGAATACGATGCCCGACGTCTGTACTGGTATCTGGAAGCGAACTATCCGCAGGTCTTCGCGAGTCTGCAGGATGTGCTCAATCCCTGGCTAAAGGATGAGATCTATCATGCTTATGGGTTTGCGCTGATCTACGCAGCTTATACCCGCATTCCTTTTGACGAAGTCTCGTTGAGTGTCGAACTTCGCAAGCCCGACTTCAGTATCATCGAGTCGATAGCTGCCGACCCGCTGAAACTCCTGGTGACACTGGCGTACGACGAGATCATCACGACGCATGTCTATCACCGAAGTATCGAAAGTTATGATCGTTTCGACTCTCAACAGTTATCCGCCTGGATACGCAAGACGAAGAAAGATGAAGTCACCCACTTCTTTTCGTTTGTAAAGAAAGCCAGAGAGCTGTTTCCCCATCGAATGGATGAGATTCCGGCGATTCTGGACGAGATATTCCAGATCGATTTCGAGAAGCCCAGCTACACGGGAACTTTTGTTCTGGATCACAATGCGCCGGACTTCCCGATTGCCAAACACGAGATCAAGGACATGATCATTCCGGCAATCATCAAGAAGTTCAGTGAGTGACAGCGTCAGGCACAAGGAGGTGGGACATGGAAGCGGCGTTTCTGAAAAAGCGTAATTGGAGTTCCAGGGCGATCTTTGAAGACATCAGTTCCAGCGGGTGGGTCAATCCGGGCATCGATGCGTCGTTCCGGGAGTTTTTCATGGCCGACCTCGTTTCCGAATACGACTCCATAAATCTTTACAACTTTCTCTATCCGAAACGCAGGGAGTTTTCGCCATATTTCGTGCAGTACCTGGATTTCTGGTACGCGGATGAACGCAACCATGCGGACGGCTTCTTTGAACTGAACCGGCTGGTTTTCGGTACGGGGGAAGCTGAACTGGTCAATGCACTGAAACACCGGGTCGGCGACTTTTCAGGTCTGGAAGACATCTTGTCGAGTGAGTTCAATCTGTTGCTGCTGTTTGCCTATGACGAATATGTCTCGGTCAAGACCTACAAGAAGGACACCTTTTATCAAAATTTCGGTCATTCAGGCTTCAACAGCTGGATCAAGAACCTGATCGCCGATGAAGCGATTCATTTCGGCAATGCGGTGAAGATCCTCAAGACCTTCCATGCCGACAGGCTTAATCAGGCCGAGGACGTGTTGAACGCGATCGCGGGTTTCGAGGGGGAGGCTTACAAAAACACGTTTCTGTTCGATCACGACGGGCCGCACTTTTTGCTCGAAAGCGATGAGGTTGGTGGTGCCGTGATTGATGAAATTCTCTCCATACTGCAAAAGAGGTCACTGTGAAGAAGGAATATTACATCGTCGTGGCTCTCGTATTGATGGTCTTTGGCGAGATCCTGACGATCTACAGTGAGGTTTACGCCTCGAAACTTCCGGGTCGGGTCATGGAAACGCCGTCCATGTTCTTAAAGCCCATGTTCTTGATCTGCATCGCCGGCATCAGCCTGATTTTGGCGTATTGGCTGGGCTACCAGGGGACAGGCAATATCTGGGTCGTGACGGTCGCTTCCCTGACGTTGCTGCTGGTGCTGGAACCGATCGTCATCTACGCCATGCTTCGCGAATTGCCAGAGCGGGGAGCGTTGATCGGTTTCCTGCTTGGCGCAGCAGGACTGATTTCAACCGTGGCACTTTAAGCAAAAGGAGATTGTTTATGTCGACGCAAGACGCTATCAAGACCTGCTCGGTATGTGGATATGAGTACGACCCGGCGGTGGGCGATCCGCAGAACGGGATCGCGGCGGGTACCCCCTGGGAGGACGTGCATGACGATTGGCTGTGCCCCGATTGTCAGATGCCCAAGGAGGATTTCGAATAACGGCTGTCAGCCCGCCCCACTGTACTTCACCGCCGCTGCGGCTCGTGACGGTACGTTCAAGGTACGCAGCAAAGACGACACATGAATCCGCACCGTGAACGGCGAAATGTCCAGTTCACGGGCGATTTCCTTGTTGGTTTTGCCCTGGGCGATCAGCCTTAATACCTCTTGCTGACGCGGGGTGAGGGGGGGGCCGGTGTCCAGCGGCAGCAGGCCGGACGGGGCGAATTTCACCAGAACCTCACCTTCACGAATCGCCCGGATTGCCTGACCGATCTCGTCCGGGGCGATGTTCTTGCCGATAAAACCATCGATACCGGCAGCCATGACTTCGCCGATCAGCACTTCGTCATCGACCATCGACACCACGATCAGCGTGGTTCTCGGCAGGCGCCGACGCAGTTCCGCGAGCTGGCTGACACAGGTCAGTCCGGGAAAACGCAGGTCGAGGATCAAGGTGTCGGGCTCATCGCCGGCCGGCAGCAGGGCGAGCACGGTGTCGAGGTCGCCGGCTTCTTCGATCAGGGCGTCGGGCAGCAAACGCTGGACAGTGCGCAGCAGCGCTTCGCGAAACAACGGGTGATCGTCGGCTATGATGATTCGGCACGCCATGGCAAAACCCTCCCTGGGTCAGCATTTCTCACGGCATGCACCTTAGCACCGGGCGAAGGGTTTGCCTGTTGATTCGTGCTGTTATGACGACTGCCGCACAAGGACGTTCCGCCATGAAGTTCGAAAAGAACACCGAGCTCGACCAGGCCAATCTGCGCATAATCATCGCCAGCATCGCGCTGGTTTACATGGCCGTGCTCGGTTTCCTGCCGGGCCAGCGCTTCGATACTTACCTGCCGGTGGTCACCTACATTGCCCTGTTTTTGCTGGCCTCCGTTGTGCTGCGCCAGGCCATCGTGCGCTGGCCGGGGCATTATCCGGCGCGGCGGATTTTCGGCATGCTCCACGATTACACCGGCACCAGTTTCGGGCTGGTGGTCGGCGGCGAGGCGGCGCTGCCCATCTACGCCGTCATGGTCTGGGTCAATCTCGGCAACGGCATGCGTTACGGCTCGCGCTACCTGGCGATCGCCACGGTGCTGGCATTGCTCGCGCTGTTGGCGGTCTATCGATTGACGCCGTACTGGCAAGCGCAACCGTTCATGGTGTTGATGCTGATGATCACCAGCACGGTGATTCCGGTGTATGCGCACCTGCTGCTGGAGCGCACGCGCAAGGCATCGGAAGAGGCGGTGGCTGCCAATCTGGAAAAATCGCGTTTCCTGGCCCAGGCCAGTCATGACCTGCGTCAGCCGATCCACTCCATTGGGTTGTTTACCGCGTGTCTGCGTGAGTCGCGGCTGGGCGAAGAGGAGCGGCGGCTGGTGGACAGCATCGACCGTTCGCTGCTCAACGTGTCGCAGCTGTTTCGCTCGATTCTCGATCTCTACACCCTCGATAACGGGCGGATTCTGCCCCGCCTGCAGACGCTTGAACTGGGCGAATGGCTGGCGGATCTGATCCGCCAGAACGCCGAAGCCGCACGTTGGGCGGGTGTGGAGTTACGCTTGCGGCGCTGTGAACATTGGGTGCGTTCCGATCCGGCGTTGCTCGCGACCATGGTCCAGAATGTGCTCTCCAACTGCTTCAAATACGGTGCACACCGGCCGGTGCTGATCGGTGTGCGCAAGCGCGGCGCGGGACTGGCCATCTCGATCTATGACCGCGGCAACGGGATCGCCGAAGAGCATTTGCCCAAGGTGTTCGAAGAGTTTTATCGGGTTCGCCAGCTGCGTGACAAAGACGTTGAAGGCGTGGGCCTGGGGCTGTCGATTGTCCGGCGTCTGGGGCAGTTGATCGGTGTCGATGTCGCGATCCGCTCACGGCTGGGGCATGGCACGGCGGTGACCTTGCATGGGCTGCCGCTGGCGCCGCCACAGATGCCGGTCAATCGAGAGGAGCCTCGGCAAATCGGGTTGCTGACGGGGTTGAAGGTGTGTCTGGTGGAGGATGATCGCAACGTTCTGCTGGCGACTTCAGCGTTGCTCGAGCGTTGGGGCTGCGTCGTGCAGGCCGAGCTGAGCGGGCAGGGGCTGGTCACGGACTGCGACATCATCGTTGCCGACTATGACCTCGGCTCCCACAGCACCGGCATCGAGTGCATTGATGAGGTTCGTCGTCAGCGGGGTCATGCGGTACCGGCCATGATCATCACCGGGCATGACATCGAAAAAATCCAGGCGGCTCTGCATGATCGGCAGATCGCCATTCTGTCCAAGCCGGTACGCCCGGCCGAGCTGCGCGCGACCTTGCGTGCGCTGCGCGACCGGCAGACCGAAGCTGTCAGCGCTTACACAGATAGTCCTGCGTAATGGTGGTTTGCAGGCAGTTGTACTGGCCCATGGTGCGGCAGATGTTTTTCTCCGAGCCTGATACTTCGGCGCTCTTGTAGCCCCAGACCTTGCAACGGCCTTCAGCTGCGGCCAACCCTTGAGCGGCGGAGGTTTGCCCGCTTTCGAACTGGCCCAGTTCATAGGAGACCTGGACAACGCCATCGGTCTTGCTGCCGCCGGTGGCTTCCCATTGTTTGGGGGTGGCGCAGCCGGTGAGCGCTAAGGCCGCGAGGGTGAGGCTGGCGATGAGTGTTTTCATGATCGAGCGGAATCCTTTACCGGGTGAGAGGAGGCACTAAGACGGTTTTTCTGCGCCGGATTACTGGTACGGAATCGGCGACGCACCTTTGGGCAGGCAGGACAGCGGAGGTGTCATGATGCCCATGCTGGCCACCGCGATGATCGCGCCACTGGGCAACTCGCAGTTGTATTCGCCGGCGGCGGTGTAGGCGGTGTAGTAGGTCAGCGTGCTGTCGTTGCGGATGTTGCCGATCCTGGTGACCGGTTGGCCGATGACGGTCTGGGCGCGTTCGCGCATGCTGTCTTCAGTGGGTTTGGCGGTCTGGCAACCGCTGGCGCCGAGAAGCAGGGCACCGAGGACTGTGATCCTGGCGAGGCTGGCGTGTAGTTTCATGGTGTTTCTTCCTTGGTGTTGTTGTTTTTCCAGGCACAACGATCCCGCGCACTGCGCAGCGGCAATGTTGGGGAGTGTCGGGGGTTGCGAGGGAATATAACGCCAGGGAACGGGGTGGTCGATTAGCACAAATGTGCTAGTGCGGCGCAACCAGCGGCAGGCTGGTTGCGCCGATAGCGGTTATTGAGGGCTGTTGAACTGGTCGGAATAGCTGCCGCTCATGAGGGCGGAAGCCACCTGGTCCGAACCGACGCCTGCGCGGGAGTAGGCGAGTCGGCTGGCACCGACCTTGTCTGCGCCATCGGCGGCGAGCGCGCCTGCACCGACATGATCCGCGCCGTCAGAGGCAACGGCGCCTGCGCCAACGTGATCCGCGCCGTCAGAGGCGACGGCACCTGCACCGACATGATCCGCGCCGTCAGAAGCAACGGCACCTGCGCCGACGTGGTCCGCGCCGTCAGAGGCGACGGCGCCTGCGCCAACGTGATCCGCGCCGTCAGAAGCAACGGCACCTGCACCGACATGATCCGCGCCATCAGAAGCAACGGCACCTGCGCCAACGTGATCCGCGCCGTCAGAAGCAACGGCATCTGCGCCAACGTGATCCGCGCCGTCAGAAGCAACGGCACCCGCGCCGACATGATCCGCGCCGTCAGAAGCAACGGCACCTGCACCGACATGATCCGCGCCATCAGAAGCAACGGCGCCTGCACCGACATGATCCGCGCCGTCAGAAGCAACGGCGCCAGCGCCAACATGATCCGATCCATCGGAAGCCACCGCTCCCGCACCCACATGATCCGCCCCGTCCGACGCCAATGCCTGCGCCTTCGCAGCCCAGCCATTGGGCATTGCCACCGTTGCCGCAACTGCCAGGACGAGGCCCGGCCAAAGCGTGTGCTTCATGATTTTCTCCACGCCCCATCAGCCACACAGCAACCGAGCTTTATCCGTCATTCGATCTTTGATCATTGACGGAAGGCTCGTCGGCCCGGGGTCAACCAGATTGGTGAGTGGCACAGGGCACCGCAGGGTGCACGGGTGTCGATGGTTTACAGGAAATCTGGACAGCCAGCTGAAAAGTATAGTTCGCCCTTGGCGGGAGGCAGGCTTACGGGCCGTGAAAGCGATAGTCGGTTAACTTCCTTGCAGGGCAGCGCTAGAAAACAATCAGTCTAAAAACCGCGTAGCGCAATGCAGCGTGTTTGCTAGGCTCAAGCATGTAGGCGAAGACGCAGACTGATGCGCAAGCGGATAGCGAGGAAGCGTTGGGCGCGTTCCGAAGGGTACACGGTTAGAAAGAACCCCGCGCTGGGTTCCAGCCCTTATGCCGTGTGAAGCAGCAGAGCATATTGCCTGTACTGTGGGAGTCCTGAGAAACCTCGTAAGCCAGAGACCAGCACTGGCCGCCTACTCGAACACCAAAGCCCGCTTCGTGCGGGCTTTGACGTTTCTGCGGGTTAGATGCTGGCCAGCGCCTGCGCCAGATCCGCACGCAGGTCCTCGATATCCTCGACGCCCACCGACAGACGCACCAGGCTGTCACCGATGCCAAGCTTGGCACGGGTTTCGGCCGGAATGGTCGCGTGAGTCATGATCGCCGGGTGCTCAATCAGGCTTTCCACGCCGCCAAGGCTTTCGGCCAACGCAAAGATCTGCACGTTCTCCAGGAAGCGCCGGGCGCCCGCCAGATCACTGTTCAGATCCAGGGAAATCATTCCGCCGAAACCACGCATCTGCCGCTTGGCCAGTTCATGCTGCGGGTGAGATTCCAGGCCCGGGTAGTAGACGCGTTTGACCTGCGGCTGTTGCTCCAGCCAGCGCGCCAGTTCCAGTGCGTTGCTGCAATGACGCTCCATACGCAGTGCCAGGGTCTTCACGCCGCGCAGAGTCAGGAACGCGTCGAACGGGCCGGAGATGGCGCCAACGGCGTTCTGCAGGAAGCCCAGGCGTTCGGCCAGCGCAGGATTGTCACCGACCACCGCGATTCCGCCGATCACATCGGAGTGACCGTTCAGGTATTTGGTGGTCGAGTGCAGCACGATGTCGAAACCCAGTTCCAGCGGACGCTGGATCCATGGACTGGCGAAGGTGTTGTCGGCCACGCAGATGATCCCGCGCGCCTTGCAGATGCGCGCGATGGCGGCGAGGTCGGACAGGCTCAGCAGCGGGTTGGTCGGGGTCTCGACCATGACCATGCGCGTGTCGTCCTGCAGCGAGGCTTCGAACGCCGACAGATCGGCCAGATCGACGTAGCTGAAACGATGCCCCGCACTGCGCTGGCGCACCTTGTCGAACAGGCGGAACGTGCCGCCATACAAGTCATTGCCGGAGACGATGTGCGAGCCGGCGTCGATCAGTTCGAGTACGGTGGAAATCGTCGCCAGCCCGGAAGCGAAGGCAAACGCCTGGGTGCCACCCTCCAGATCCGCCACGCAACGCTCCAGAGCAAAACGCGTCGGGTTGTGCGAGCGGCCGTAGTCGAAACCCTTGTGCACGCCGGGGCTGTCTTGCAGGTAGGTGGAGTTGGCGTAGATCGGCGGCATCAGCGCGCCAGTGGTCGGGTCCGGCGTTTGCCCGGCGTGGATCACGCGGGTGGCGAAGCCTTGTTGACGGGCGTTCTTGTCGTGCTGGCTCATGCCAGGGATCTCCGTAATTGATTGAGCATGTCGACGCGAGTGATCAGGCCGTGGAAGCCTGAAGCGTCGGCGATGATGGCCACCAGGCCGCTGCTGAGCACGGTTTCCAGTTCAGCCAGCGTGGCGCCGGGGGCGAGGGTTTGCAACTTGTCCGTCATCGCGCTGGAAACGGGTTTGCTGAAGAGCGAGGCGTCTTCGTGCACGCGCACCAGAATGTCCGATTCATCGATCACGCCGACCAGTTGCTTGCCATCTACCAACACCGGCAGTTGCGAAACGTCTGCCAGGCGCATGCGCTGGAACGCGGTCATCAGCGTATCGTCCGGTCCGACGCTGACGACCTTGCCGTCTTCGAAGCGACGGGCAATCAGGTCGCGCAGGTCGCCGTAGCGTTTGCGCTGCAACAGGCCCTGATCGGTCATCCACTGATCGTTGTAGACCTTCGACAGATAGCGGGTGCCGGTGTCGCAAACGAAGCTGACCACGCGTTTCGGCTCGGTCTGCTCGCGGCAGTAACGCAGCGCGGCGGCGAGCAGGGTGCCGGTGGACGAGCCGCCGAGAATGCCTTCGGCTTTCAACAGCTGGCGCGCGTGATCGAAGCTTTCTTCGTCGCTGATCGAGTAGGCGCTGCGCACGCTCGACAGATCGGTGATCGAAGGAATGAAGTCCTCGCCGATGCCTTCCACCGCCCAGGATCCGGCGGTGCCCAAGTGCTTGCTGCGGCTGTATTCGGCCATCACCGAACCGACCGGGTCGGCCAGGACCATTTCCAGATCAGGTTGTACGCGTTTGAAGAAACGGGTCAGGCCGGTCAGCGTGCCGGCCGAACCGACACCGACCACGACGGCGTCCAGGTCATGCTCGGTCTGGGCCCAGATTTCCGGCCCGGTGCTGCACTCGTGGGCCAGCGGGTTGGCGGGGTTGTTGAACTGGTCGGCGAAGAAGGCGCCGGGAATGTCTTTGGCCAGACGCGCGGCGACATCCTGGTAATACTCGGGATGGCCTTTGCCGACATCGGAGCGAGTGATGTGCACTTCGGCGCCCATGGCCTTGAGGTGCAGGACTTTTTCGGTGGACATTTTGTCCGGCACCACCAGCACGACGCGGTAGCCTTTGGCGCGTCCGACCAGGGCCAGGCCCAAACCCGTGTTACCGGCGGTGGCCTCGACAATCGTGCCGCCGGGTTGCAGGCGACCGTCGCGTTCAGCGGCGTCGATCATGGCCAGGCCGATGCGGTCCTTGATCGAACCGCCGGGGTTCTGTGATTCGAGTTTGAGAAACAGGGTGCAGGGACCGGTATCGAAGCGGGTGACTTTTACCAGCGGCGTATTGCCGATCAGCCCAAGTACGGCAGGGCGTGAATCCTTTGACATCTCTTCACCTCTTTGTGGTGTTGATCGCGTTCCATTCGCGGGGAAAAAGCTCGCGTGCAACATAGGCCCAGACCTGAGCTGTCGCAACCTTTAAACGGCCGTAAATGCTGCCATTTCGATCTAACGATAGAACGAAATCAGCGAGGGGAAGGAAGTGACTTGCAGGGTTTATACGCAGGCGTCATCGAGTATTGAAAGGGCGTCTTCAGCGTTCAACAAACGCAGAGACAAGCGCAACAGGCCGGTGACCACCGCGCGCGACCGGACACCAACATTTGCAATCCCGGTCGATACACGATTAATATACGATCCATATACATTTCGTATCGGATATTGCCATGGGCATCGTAAAGATTTCAGAGGACATGCACGAGAATCTGCGCATCTCCAGCAACGCACTCAGCCGTTCGATCAACGCGCAGGCTGAACACTGGATGCGCATCGGCATGCTCGCCGAGCTGTATCCCGACCTGGATCACCATGCCATTTGCCGGTTGCTGATTCGCGCCGAACAGTCGGGCGGTCTGGATCTGCAGCAAGTCTGCGCATTGGCCGATGCCGCGCAGAACGCCTCGGTCAAAGAGGCGGCCAAGGTATGAGAAACCCGATCAAGATCAACACCCAGGCCGAAATCGCCCAATCCCGGGTGGCTGCGCAGTTGGCTGCTGAAGTACTGGCGATGCTGGTGCCGCACGTCAAGGCTGGCGTCACCACCGATCAGCTCGACCAGTTGTGCAACTACTACATCGTCAATGTGCAGAAGGCGATTCCGGCCAACGTCGGTTATCACGGCTTTCCGAAAACCGTCTGCGCGTCAGTCAACGAAGTGGTCTGCCACGGCATTCCGTCGAAGCGCGTGTTGAAGGACGGCGACATCGTCAACCTCGACATCGCGGTGATCAAGGACGGTTGGTTTGGCGACACCAGCCGCATGTACGTGGTCGGTGAGCCGACGCCCGAGGCGCGGCATCTGATCAAGACCACTTACGACGCCATGTGCGCGGGCATCCGCGTCGTGCGGCCGGGCGCCACGTTGGGTGACATCGGTCATGCGATCCAGACGCTGGCGGAGAAAGAAGGGTTCAGCGTGGTGCGCGAATATTGCGGGCACGGGATCGGCAAGGTTTATCACGATGAACCGCAGGTGCTGCATTACGGTTACCCGGAGCAGGGGCTGAAATTGAAGGCGGGGATGATTTTCACCATCGAGCCGATGCTCAATGCCGGCAAGCGGCATGTGAAGAGCCTGGCGGATGGCTGGACAGTGGTGACGAAGGATCAGTCGTTGTCGGCGCAGTGGGAGCACATGGTGGCGGTGACGGAAGACGGGTTTGAGGTGTTGACAGCCTGGCCCGATCAGATCGAAGGGTATCCGCCAATTAACTGACTGGTGCAAGACTTGTGGGAGCGAGCTTGCTCGCGAAGGCGTCAGCATATTCAGTATTGATGTTGAATGTGCCGGCCTATTCGCGGGCAAGTCGAATCGTCGCACCGCCGCTCCCACAGGAGTGCGTTGTTTTCTGAAGACCTTAGTGCGATCCGGCGGCCTTGTTGAGGTCGCTTTCGGCCCAGTCGGTGTAGACACATGCATCCGCCGTCGCCCAGCGAACCCGCACCGGATCGCCAGCCTTCAACGGCATCCCGGCTGCCGATAGCGCCTTGACCGTCATGGAAGTGCCACCCGATGTGACCACGCTGCAAGTCTGACTTTCACCCAGAAACAACACCTCGACCACCTTCGCCGAAACCTCATTCCAACCCGCCGCCAGTGGCTCGTCATTCGCTTGCTGCACGCTCAACGCCAACGCCTTTTCCGGGCGCACCATCAGCAAAACATCCTGCCCGGTCTGCAATCCGGCCGTCAGGCGAATCGAAAGCGACTGCCCCTCGAAACTCGCCGCCGCATTACCCTGCGCCTTGAGCTTGAGAAAGTTCGAGTTGCCCAGAAACGACGCCACAAACGCATTCGGCGGGTTCTGATAAAGGTCATAACCGCTGCCGAGCCCGACAATCTTGCCGTGACTGAAAATTGCGATGCGCTGGGACAGGCGCATGGCTTCTTCCTGGTCATGGGTCACGTAAACGATGGTGATGCCGAGGCGACGGTGCAACTGACGCAGTTCATCCTGCAAGTCTTCACGCAGCTTCTTGTCCAGCGCACCGAGCGGTTCGTCCATCAACAGAATACGTGGCTCGTAAACCAGCGCCCGTGCAATGGCGACCCGCTGCTGCTGGCCGCCGGACAGTTGCGAAGGGCGGCGATGGGCGAATTGTTCCAGTTGTACCAGTTTCAACATCGCATCGACGCGCTTGTCACGCTCGGCTGCAGCGAGTTTGCGTATCGCCAGCGGGAACGCGATGTTGTCGCGCACCGACAGATGCGGGAACAGCGAATAGCGCTGGAACACCATGCCGATGTCGCGCTTGTGCGGCGGCACGTTCACCAGCGACTGGCCGTTGACCAGGATCTCGCCGCTGCTCGGGGTTTCGAAGCCGGCGAGCATCGACAGCGTGGTGCTTTTGCCCGAGCCGCTGGAGCCGAGGAAGGTCAGGAACTCGCCGTCCTTGATGTCCAGCGAGATGTTGTCCACGGCCGCAAAATCGCCGTAGTGCTTGTTCAGGTTGCGCAGGCTGACCAGGGGTTTGTCGTTCTGCTGGGATGCGTCTTTGATCACGGCACTCATGTCGTACTCCTGGCGCTCAGGCGCTGATTTCGTTGCGCCGGCGCAAAGCGGCGGCGATCACCATGACCAATACCGACAGGCCGATCAGCAGCGTCGAGGCGACGGCGATCACGGGCGTCAGGTCCTGGCGCAGGGTGGTCCACATTTTCACGGGAAGGGTTTGCAGGGTCGGGCTGGCCATCATCACGCTGAGCACCACCTCGTCCCACGAAACCAGGAAGGCAAAGAGGGCGCCGGCGACCATGCCCGGTCGAATCGCCGGGAATGTCACCTTGAACACCGCTTGCAGGCGTGACGCGCCGCAGATTACCGCCGCGTCTTCGATCGACTGATCGAACAGCTTCAGCGAGTTGATGATCGAGATGATGGTGAACGGCAGCGCGACGATCACATGGCTGACGACGAAGGCGAACATCGTCCCGGTGTAACCGAGTTTGAGGAACAGCGCGTACACCGCCACCGCGATGATCACCAGCGGCACGATCATCGGCAGGGTGAACAGACCGTAGAGCATTTCCCGGCCGGGGAAGCGTCCACGGACCAGCGCAAAGGCAGTCGGCAAACCGAGGGCGACGGCGCAGATCGTGGTCAGCACGGCGACCTTGAGGCTGGCCAGCGCTGCGCTCATCCAGTCGGCATTGGAGAAGAACTGCACGTACCATTTCAGCGTCCAGCCCGGCGGTGGGAACACCAGCCACTGGGACGAACCGAACGACAGCAGGACGATGAACACGATCGGCAACAGCAGGAACAGGCCGATCAGCCCGGTGGTGAAATACAGGCCGAAGCGCATCCGGCGACTCATGGCATTGGGCGTCAGGAGCATGTCGGTTTACCTCGCGTGACTGGCGCCAACCGGGGATTCCGGCTGCAGCTTCAGGTAGACGTAAAACAGCACCAGCGTGATGACGATCAGCAACGCGGCGCCGGCGCTGGCCAGGCCCCAGTTGAGGAACGACTGCACCTGCTGAATGATGAACTCCGGCAACATCATGTTCTGCGCCCCGCCCAGCAACGCCGGGGTGACGTAGTAACCGAGCGACATCACGAACACCATCAACCCGCCGGACGCCAGACCCGGCCGGCACAGCGGCAGGAACACCCGGAAGAAGTTGGTCCAGGGGCTCGCGCCGCAGATCGAACCGGCCTGCAGGATCATCGGGTCGATGGCCTGCATGGTCGCCTGCAACGGCAGCACGATAAACGGGATCATGATGTAGCTCATGCCGATCACCACGCCGGTCAGGTTGTGCACCATTTCCAGCGGCTGATCGATGATGCCCAGCGCCATCAGCGCCTTGTTGATGACGCCCGAGGCCTGCAACAACACCAGCCAGGAATAGGTGCGGGCGAGGAGGCTGGTCCACATCGACAGCAGCACGATGTTGAGGATCCAGCGGCCCCAGCCGCGCGGCACCAGAGTGATCGCCCAGGCCAGCGGGAAGCCCAGCAGCAGGCTGAACACCGTCACCAGTCCGGCCACCGAGAAGGTGTTGAACAGCACCCGTGCGTACGCCGAGTTGGCAAACAGTTGCTCATAGTTGCCAAGGCCCGGCACCGGTTCCAGCACGCCGCGCAGCAACAAGCCAATCAGCGGGGCGAGAAAGAACAGACCGAGGAACAACAGCGCCGGCGCGAGGTTACCGGCGCCGCGCCAGCGTTGCTTGAGGGACGGGGCTGGCGCCATGACACTGGCCTTTTTTCCGGCGGCCGACCCGGTAGCGCTCGTGGCGCTCCCGGTGGCAGTGGAGGGACGGGACGCGGTGGCCGCCATTTTCATTTGACCAGCCATTCGTTCCACCGTGTCGCGATGGCCGGACCGTTCTTGGCCCAGTACGCGAAATCAAGAGTGATCTGATCCTTAGCGTAGGCAGTCGGCAGGTTCGGGGCCAGCGTCGAGTCCAGACGCTGCACGCTGTCGACGTTGACCGGGGCGTAGGCGGTCAGGTTGGAGAAGTCCGCCTGGCCTTTGGCACTGCTGGCGCTGGCCAGGAACTTCATCGCCGCGTCCTTGTTTTTCGAACCCTTTGGCACGACCAGAATGTCGGCCATGACCAGGTTCTGTTTCCAGCTCACGCCGACCGGTGCGCCATCTTCTTGCAGAGCGTGAATCCGGCCGTTCCAGAACTGGCCCATGCTCGCTTCACCGGAAGCCAGCAGTTGCTGCGACTGCGCGCCGCCGCCCCACCAGACGATGTCTTTCTTGATGGTGTCGAGTTTCTTGAAGGCGCGATCCAGGTCCAGCGGGTAGAGCTTGTCGGCCGGCACGCCGTCGGCGAGCAGAGCCAGTTCAAGCACGCCTGGGCTCGGCCATTTGTACAGGGCGCGTTTGCCGGGGAAAGTCTTGGTGTCGAACAGCGCGCTCCAGTCCTGTGGCTTGTTGGCGCCGAGTTTGCCCTCGTTATAGCCGAGGACGAAGGAGAAGAAGAACGAGCCGACGCCGTAGTCGCTGACGAAACGCGGGTCGATCTTGTCGCGCTGGATCTGTTTGAAATCGAGGGGCTCGAGCAGGCCTTCGGACGCAGCACGCAGGGCAAAATCGGCTTCGACGTCGACCACATCCCATTGCACGTTGCCGCTTTCGACCATGGCCTTGAGTTTGCCGTAGTCGGTCGGGCCGTCCTGCACGACGGTGATGCCGCTGGCCTTGCTGAACGGATCGGCCCAGGCCTGTTTCTGCGCATCCTGGGTGCTACCGCCCCAACTGACAAAGTTCACACTCTCGGCGGCCATCGCGGCCTGGCCGGTCACGCTCAGCAGTCCCGCAAGAAAGATCGCGGTTGCAGCTTTGTTCAACACCATTTTTACGCCCTCATTGTTGTGTTTTTGAGCGGGCTTGCGTTGTTGCCCGCCTGTCGGGAGCAGTAGCTGGACGGTTTTTCAGGTCGTCCGGTCTATGGAATATCATATTATGGTATTCCAAACTTTGTGCAAGCACTTTGCCTTACCGGCTATCTGGCAAACGGGATTATTCGGTGAACGGAATGCTCTCGACCACTTCCAGATCGTAGCCGGTCAAACCGGCATATTTGAGCGGCGGGCCCAGATGGCGCAGCTTGCCGACGCCCAGGTTCTGCAGAATCTGCGCCCCGGTGCCCACCTCGGAATAGATTCGCGATTGCGAACGACTGAACTGCCGTGGCGGTTGAGTCAGTTGCGGAATGCGCTCCAGCAAAGCCTGCGAAGACTCATGATTGGCCAGCACCACCACCACGCCATGCCCTTCGGCCGCGACCCGTTGCAGCGCCGCCCACAATGTCCAGTTCGTCGGCCCGCTGTATTCGGCGCCGACCAGATCCCGCAGCGGATCAATGACATGCACGCGCACCAGCGTCGGCTCTTCGCGGCGCAGCTCACCCATGACCATCGCCATGTGCACGCCGCCCTCGATACGATCTTCGAAAGTGATCAAACGGAACGTGCCATGCACCGTCGGCAGTTCCCGCTCGCCGATGCGCTCGATGGTGTGTTCGGTGCTCAGGCGATAGTGGATCAGGTCGGCGATGGTGCCGATCTTGATCCCGTGCTTGCGCGCGAAGACTTCCAGATCCGGACGGCGGGCCATAGTGCCATCGTCGTTCATCACTTCGACAATCACCGAGGCTGGCGTGAACCCGGCGAGCCGCGCCAGATCACAACCGGCCTCGGTGTGGCCGGCGCGGGTCAGCACGCCACCTTCCTTGGCCCGCAGCGGGAAGATATGACCGGGCTGCACCAGGTCTTCAGCGCGAGCGTTCGGCGCCACCGCAGCAGCCACCGTGCAAGCGCGGTCGGCTGCGGAAATCCCGGTAGTCACGCCCACCGCCGCTTCGATGGAAACCGTGAACGCGGTACTGAACACGCTGCCATTGCTCGGCACCATTTGCTCAAGTCCCAGGCGCTGACAATGATCGTCGGTCAGAGTCAGGCAAATCAGCCCTCGAGCTTCGCGGGCCATGAAACTGATTGCCTCGGGCGTACAACGATCAGCAGCCAGCAGCAAGTCGCCTTCGTTTTCCCGGTCTTCGTCATCGACCAGCAGCACCATTTTGCCGAGGCGATAATCTTCGATGATTTCTTCGATGCTGTTGAAGGCCATGCTGGACTCTCGATGTGGATGAAATTTGTGGTATACCATAATACAGAATCAGCCAAGAGGTCACTATGAAGGCGTACTGGATTGCTCACGTGGACATCACCGATCCCGATCACTACAGCCAATACACCCAGCGCGCGCCGAAGGCGTTTGCGGAGTTCGGCGCGAAGTTTCTGGCCAGAGGCGGGCGCAGCGAAGCGATGGAAGGGCGGACGACACCGCAGCGCAGCGTGGTGATCGAATTCGACAGCTACGAACAGGCCGTGGCGTGTTATCGCTCGGCGGCGTATCAGGAAGCGAAAAGTTACAGGGAGGAATGGGCTAGGGCGGAGATTGTCATCGTTGAAGGCATCGGCCACCTCTGAACTCCACGGTATTGATCGTTCCCACGCTCTGCGTGGGAATGCAGCCCTGGACGCTCCGCGTCCCTGAACCGCCGAACGCGGAGCGTCCGAACAGGCATTCCCACGCGGACGGTTCGACGCCTCGACGTGGGAACGAGCAGAAAAAGGAGGAAGGTGACTGTCAACGCATGAAATGAATCTTGCCGCTGTCGTCATTACCCATGTACATGCCATACACCCCGGCCTGGCGTTCCTCGATGTAGCGTTCGAGGATCTGCCGGATCGCCGGGTAGTAGATCTGGTCCCACGGAATGTCTTCGGGGGCGAAGAATTTGCAGGCGAGGGTTTCCGGGCCGTACTGGCCGGTGATTTCCAGCGCGAGGGCGCGGAAGATGATGTAGACCTCGCTGATCTTCGGCACGCTGAAGATCGAATACGGCGAGACGATTTCCGCACGTACGCCGCTTTCTTCCCAGACCTCGCGCAGGGCGGCCTGTTCGGTGGTTTCGCCGCTTTCCATGAAACCGGCGGGCAGGGTCCAGGTGCCGGGGCGCGGGGGAATCGCCCGTTGGCACAAGAGGTATTTGCCGTCCTGCTCGATGATGCAGCCGGCGATGATTTTCGGGTTCACATAGTGGATGTAGCCGCAGCCGCGGCACATCAGGCGCTCGTGCGTATCGCCCGGCGGTACTTGCTGACCAAGGTCAGTGCCACCGCATTTCGGGCAAAAGCTCGGGCTGAACATGTCAGTGACCTATGCGTGGTTCTTTCAGCGCTATGGGCAGGGTGATCGCCGGTGTGGCGCCGGTTTCTTCCTGTTTGCGCTTCAGGTAATCGAGGGCCACTGCCGCCGCCGCACGAACGTGATCGACGCAGGCCTGATGCGCTGCGAGTGCGTCACCGCTCTTGATCGCCTCGACCATTTTTTCCATTTCGTGATTACTGGCGCCGCGACGGTTTTCCTGGGATACCGACGTCGCCCGCAGGTAACTGATGCGCGCCTGCAACTGGCGCAACTGGGTGGCCGCCACATGGTTGCCCGAACCTTCCAGCAGCACGTCGTAGAAACCCTGCACCGAGTCGATCACCTGTTGCAGTTCGCCGTCCTTGAGCGCCTTGCGGTTCTCGTCGAGGGCTTTTTCCAGGGCCTTGATGTCCTTGGCCTTGGCACGCAGGGTGAACAGCTGGACGATCAGGCCTTCAAGCACGCAACGCAGTTCATAAATGTCGACGGCATCGGCGAGGGTGATGATCGCCACGCGCGGGCCCTTGGCGTCGGCGAATTCCACCAGGCCTTCGGATTCCAGGTGACGCAAGGCTTCACGCACCGACGTACGGCTCACGCCCAGGCGATCGCACAGATCGCGCTCCACCAGGCGATCGCCCGGCAGCAGCTGGAAGTTCATGATGGCGCTTCGCAGTTTATCCAGCACGATTTCGCGCAGGGTGACGGGGTTGCGATTGACCTTGAAGCTGTCGTCGAGTGGCAGGCGTTTCATGGGGTCCGCTCTTTAAGTTGGCTGTCCATGCCAGACGGGCATTCAAACAGCCGAGGGGTTAACTGGAGGCCTCGGCGTCGGCTTCGGCGAAGGCTTCACGGGCGAGCCGGAAACTGTCCACGGCTGCCGGGACGCCGCAATAAATACCGACCTGAAGCAGAATTTCGCGTATTTGCTCACGACTCAGGCCGTTACGCAAGGCGCCGCGCACATGCAGTTTCAGTTCGTGCGGGCGGTTGAGCGCCGAGATCATCGCCAGGTTGATCATGCTGCGCTCCTTGAGCGACAGACCGTCGCGTCCCCAGACGTGGCCCCAGCAGTATTCGGTGACCATTTCCTGCAGCGGACGGGTGAAGTCGTCGGCGCTCTCGATCGAGCGCTGCACATAGGCTTCGCCCAGCACCTGTGTGCGGATCTTCAGGCCCTTTTCATACTTCTCGTTGTTCATCATTACCTCTCACACCACCATTCCCTGTGGGAGCGAGCTTGCTCGCGATAGCGTCAGCACCTGCAACATTGATTTCGACTGACACTACGCCTTCGCGAGCAAGCTCGCTCCCACAGGGTTTCGCGTTATTTTCTCAAGCCAAGGTCGGCAACGCGCCGAGCTTGCCCTTGTGATAAATCATCGGCGTCACCGGTTGCTCCGGCAGGATCAGGTTCTTCACCGCGCCGACGATGATCGCGTGGTCGCCACCATCGTATTCGCGCCATAGTTCGCACTCGATGATCGCCGTGGCCTTGGCGAGGATCGGGTTACCCAGCTCGCTCAAATGCCACTCGATGCCGTTGGCCTTGTCCTTGCCTTTGCCGGCGAAAGCATAGGCCTCGGCCGTCTGGTCAGCGGACAGCAAATGAATCGCAAAACGCTTGCTGTCGCGCAGCACCGGGTAGGTATCGGAGGCGTAGTTGGGGCAGAACAGCACCAGCGCCGGATCAATCGACAGCGCACTGAAGGCGCTGGCGGTGATGCCGACGATGCCGCCGTCCGGGTCGAGGGTGGTGACCACCGTGACCCCGGACGGAAACGAGCTCATGACGTCTTTGTAAATGCCGGGTTCGATCATGTCGCAGGACTCCTAACGCATCACAAACGGATCAGGCATCGGTGCCTGGGAGAGGTTGATCCACACCGTTTTCAGTTCGGTGTAGGCCAGCACCGAATCGATGCCGCTTTCGCGTCCATAGCCACTGTTCTTGAAGCCGCCGATCGGTGCCATTGCCGACACCGCGCGGTAGGTATTGACCCAGATGATTCCTGAGCGCACGTCCCGGGCCAGACGGTGGGCGCGGCCCAGATCGCGAGTCCAGATACCGGCGGCGAGGCCGAACTGCGAGTCGTTGGCAATCGCCAGCGCTTCGGCTTCGTCCTTGAAGCGGATCACCGAGGCCACCGGGCCGAAGACTTCTTCCTGCATGATCTTCATCGAGTTGCGGTCGCACTCGAACAGCGTCGGCTCGTAGAACCAGCCATCGCCCACGCCACTCGGACGCTTGCCGCCCAGACGCAGACGCGCGCCTTCAGCGATGGCGTCGGCCACCAGACCTTCCACCACGGCCAGTTGCTGCGCGGTGGCCATCGGGCCCATTTCGCTGCTGTCGTCCTGCGGGTTGCCGATGCGGATGCGCTGGGCGCGCTCCGCCAGCCGGCTGACGAATTCGTCGTAGATTTCATCCTGCACCAGCAGTCGCGAACCGGAGACGCAGCTCTGCCCGGACGCCGCGTAGATCCCGGCGATGGCGCCGTTGATCGCGCTGTCGAGATCGGCGTCGGCGAAGATGATGTTCGGCGACTTGCCGCCCAGCTCCAGCGACAGCTTGGCGAAGTTTTCGGCGCTGCTGCGCACCACATGCCGGGCCGTGGCCGCGCCGCCGGTGAAGGCGATTTTGCGGATCAACGGATGACGGGTGAGGGCGGCGCCCGTGCTCGGGCCGTAACCGGTGACGACGTTGACCACACCCGGCGGAATCCCGGCCTCGAGGGCCAGACGTGCCAGCTCCAGAATGGTCGCCGAGGCATGTTCGGACGGTTTGATCACAATCGTGTTGCCCGCTGCCAGCGCCGGCGCCAGTTTGATCGCGGTCAGATAAAGCGGGCTGTTCCACGGAATGATCGCGGCAACCACGCCCATGGCTTCGTGCACGGTGTAGGCGAACAGATCGGGCTTATCCAGCGGCAGGGTGCCGCCCTCGAGCTTGTCCGCAAGGCCGGCGGTGTAGTGGAAGAACTCCGGCAGATAACCGACCTGTCCCCGGGTTTCGCGGATCAGCTTGCCGTTGTCGCGGCTTTCCAGCTGCGCCAGTTGTTCCTTGTTCTCGGCGATCAGATCACCGAGACGGCGCAGCAGTTTGCCGCGCGCGGTGGCGGTCAAATCACGCCATGCCGGGCTGTCGAAAGCGGTCTGTGCCGCTTGCACGGCGCGTTCGACATCGGCCTCATCGGCGTCGGGCAGTTCGGCCCAGGGCTCGGCGAGCGCCGGGTTGAGGCTTTCGAAAGTCTTGCCGGAGAGGGCGTCGACCCATTCTCCGCCGATGCACATCTGGAAGCGTGCGAGCGTCATGCAACGATCCCCTTTATATGGTTTTGTCGGGCGTGTGCGGTGTCGAGAAATTCCAGCAGCGTCTGGTTCACCAGCCGTGGCGACTCTACCGGCATCATATGCCGTTGCTCCGGCAGCACGGCAACCTTCGCGCCGGGAATGCGCGCGGCCAGTTGCTCGGCCATTTCCGGGGTCGATCCGGGATCCAGTTCGCCGGTGGCGATCAGCGTCGGCGCCTGAATGCTGCCCAGGTCGTCGGCGCGGTACATGTCCTGGGTGGCGAACAGTTCGTAGGTCGTCAGATAGCCTTGCGGATCATTGCCAGCAAGGGTCTGGCGAATCGCGGCGATCTGCGCCGGGTTGGCCGCCTGATATTCGCGGCTGAACCAGCGCGACAGCGCCGCTTCGGCATTCGCGTCCGGCCCGTGCTTGGCGGCTTGCGCGGTACGGGCGATGACGCCGGCGCGTTGCTCTTCGCTGCGGTTGAATACGCTATTGAGCACCACCAGGCTTTTCAGGCGTTCGGGGTAATGCAGGGCAAACGCCCGCGCCACCAGACCGCCCATGGAAAAGCCGATCACCGACGCCTCGGGCAATTGCAGGTGGTCAAGCAGCTCCAGCAACTGATCGGCATAGCCGAGCAGGGCAGTGCCGCTGGCCGGTCGCGGGCTGGCACCATGGCCGAGCATGTCGTAGGCGATCACCCGGTATTGCGTGGCCAGGCCAACGATCTGGCCGCCCCACATTTCTTTATTCAGACCCACGCCGTGGATCAACACCACGGGTTGGCCTTGGCCGGTCGCCAGATAACTGGTGCCGGCCGGGGTGAGTTCAGCGGTGAGCCGAATCATGGAGCGCTCCTGCAATGCCTTTTTTATTGTGATTACTGGGCTTTTTCGGCGGCCAGTTCTTCCAGATCGATGTAACGGTTGCCGATGCGCGGGTGCAGGCGACCACCGTCGGCGCAACCGAGCACCACGACAATTTCGTCGGCGCGCGGGGCGTCTTCGATCTGCATTTCCAGAGTGATGTAGTGCGAGCGCAGGCCTTCGTCGTCCTTGTGCATCATCGGGATCTGGATCGAAGTGCCCGGACCGCCACGCTTGTTGGTGAAGCTCAGATAACTCTTGGCCTTGACCGCTTCGCGGTAGTGATTGCCGAAGCGCAGGGTGTGGATCACCGCCGACGCGTGCTCGATTTCACCATCGGCGCCGACCACAGCCGCTTTGCCGTAAGCCTCGATCTTCTCGGCACCGCCGATGATGCCCACCAGACGCTCGACCATCATCGCGCCGAGGTCGGAGCAATTGGCGCGGATCTGCGGCTTGAGGTCTTCGACAAAGCCATTGCCGACCCACGGGTTCTTCATGACGACGGCCAGGCCGACCATGGTCACCGGGGTGTCGGACGCCTTGCCGCCTTCGATGAAGGTCTCTTCGACATAGCTGACGATCTTGCGAATTTCGAAACTCATGAGCTGCTCCGTAGGGGATAAAGAGTGTCTGTGCGTCTGATGGTATACCATAATACCGATCGTGCAAGTCCCTCTCGCAAGAATCCCTGCCATCAGTCGGACGAATGCCCGCGCATTCAGCTGCTGCTGTAGTCCCTTTCGGTTAACAAAAGATAACGTTGCGCCGATTGTCAGACGTTTCGAATGCCCGATAGGATGAGCCAGCTTCCGAAGGGGCTCTGGATGGCGGGTTTCAGGACTATGCTTGTGACCAGGCAGTCACCGTGAGCACCCTTGCGGCGCCCTTTAAGGTCCATGACCAACAATAATAAACAGGGGAAGGTCTATGAGTCGTTGCCGCCCGCCGGCGTTACGCAACACCGCGTTGCTGGCCACAGCACTCTCTCTGCTGGGCTTTGCCACCTTGTCGGCGCCTGTCCTGGCGGCCGAAGCACCAGCCGACGTGGTCTATTCCACCGAATCGGCCAAGGCCTCGAAAAGCCTGATGCTCGATGTCGTTCACGCCGGAACCCGGCTGGTGGCGGTCGGGGATCGCGGGCACATTCTCTATTCCGACGATCAGGGCAAGACCTGGACCCAGGCCAAAGTGCCGAGCCGCCAGTTGCTGACCGCCGTGTATTTCGTCGATGACAAGCATGGCTGGGCCGTCGGCCACGACGCACAGATCCTTGCCAGCGAAGACGGCGGCCTGACCTGGACCAAACAGTTCGAAGACCTCAAACGCGAATCACCGCTGCTCGACGTCTGGTTCAAGGACATCAACAGTGGCCTGGCCGTGGGTGCCTACGGCGCGCTGCTGGAAACCACCGACGGCGGCAAGCACTGGGAAGACGTCAGCGATCGCCTCGACAACGAAGACCAGTTCCACCTCAACGCCATCGGCGCCGTAAAAGACGCCGGCCTGTTCATCGTGGGCGAGTCGGGCAGCATGTTCCGCTCCGCCGACTGGGGCCAGACCTGGGAAAAACTCGAAGGCCCGTACGAAGGTTCGCTGTTCGGCGTGATCGGCACGGCGCAACCGCAAACCCTGCTGGCCTACGGTCTGCGCGGCAATCTTTACCGGTCCACCGATTTCGGCAGCACTTGGGAGCAGGTTGAACTGAAAGCCGCGCGCGGTTCGCTGGAGTTCGGCCTGTCCGGCGCCACACTGCTCGACGACGGCTCCATCGTCATCGTCGGCAACGGCGGCTCGGTGGTCAGCAGCAGTGACAACGGCGAAACCTTCAGCGTGTTCAACCGTCCGGATCGCATCTCGCTGTCGTCGGTCACCGCCGCCGGCAACGGCAATCTGATCCTGAGCGGGCAGGGTGGCGTTCGGGTGACGACCGCGAACGGCGCCGAGCTGGGCAAATGAGCCGAATCAATAATAAGAAGGCGGGGCTATGACTTCCTTGAGCACTCATCATCAGGACAAGGCGACGTTTCTCGAGCGCCTGATCTTCAACAACCGCCCGGCAGTGATCGTGATCTGCCTGCTGGTCAGCATTTTCCTGTTCTGGCAGGCCACGCTGATCCGCCCGTCCACCAGTTTCGAAAAGATGATCCCGCTCAAGCATCCGTTCATTGAAAAGATGATGGAGCATCGCAACGATCTGGCGAACCTGGGCAACACCGTGCGCATTTCGGTGGAAGCGAAGGATGGCGACATCTTCTCCAAGGAGTACATGGAGACCCTGCGTCAGATCAACGACGAGGTGTTCTACATCTCCGGCGTCGACCGTTCAGGTCTGAAGTCGCTGTGGAGCTCGAGCGTGCGCTGGACCGAAGTGACCGAGGAAGGTTTTGCCGGCGGCGAAGTGATCCCGCAAAGCTACAACGGCTCCCAGGACAGCCTCGATCTGCTGCGCAACAACGTACTCAAGTCCGGCCAGGTCGGGCGTCTGGTGGCCAACGACTTCAAGTCGAGCATCGTCGACATCCCGCTGCTGGAGTCCTACCCGGACCCGCAGGACCAGGGCAAGCTGCTGGCGCTGGACTATCGCCAGTTCTCCCATGAGCTCGAAGACAAGATCCGCAACAAGTTCGAAGCGCAGAACCCCAACGTCAAGATTCACATCGTCGGCTTCGCCAAGAAGGTCGGTGACCTGATCGATGGTCTGGTGATGGTGGTGATGTTCTTCGGCATCGCCTTCGTCATCACCCTGATCCTGCTGCTGTGGTTCACCAACTGCCTGCGCAGCACCGTGGCAGTATTGAGCACCACGCTGGTGGCGGTGATCTGGCAACTGGGGCTGATGCACTTCTTCGGGTTCGGCCTCGACCCTTATTCGATGCTGGTACCGTTCCTGATCTTCGCCATCGGCATTTCCCACGGCGTGCAGAAAATCAACGGTATCGCCCTGCAATCCGGTGAGGCCGATAACGCGTTGACGGCGGCACGGCGGACCTTCCGTCAGCTGTTCCTGCCGGGGATGATCGCGATTCTGGCGGACGCGGTCGGCTTCATTACGCTGCTGATCATCGACATCGGCGTGATTCGCGAACTGGCCATCGGTGCGTCCATCGGTGTGGCGGTGATCGTGTTCACCAACCTGATCCTGCTGCCGGTGGCGATTTCCTATGTCGGCATCAGCAAGCGCGCCATTGCCAAGAGCAAGAAGGATGCGCACCGCGAACATCCGTTCTGGCGCCTGCTGTCGAACTTCGCCAACCCTAAAGTCGCCCCGATTTCCATCGCCCTGGCGCTGGTCGCCTTCGGTGGCGGTCTCTGGTACAGCCAGAACCTGAAGATCGGCGACCTCGACCAGGGCGCGCCGGAGCTTCGTCCGGATTCGCGCTACAACAAGGACAACAACTTCATCATCAGCAACTACTCCACCAGTTCCGACGTGCTGGTGGTGATGGTCAAGACCAAGTCCGAAGGCTGCTCGCGCTATGAAGCCATGGCGCCGATCGACGAGCTGATGTGGAAGATGCAGAACACCGAGGGCGTGCAGTCGGCGATCTCGCTGGTGACGGTATCCAAGCAGATGATCAAGGGCATGAACGAGGGCAACCTGAAATGGGAAACCCTGTCGCGCAACCCGGACGTGCTGAACAACTCCATCGCCCGGGCCGACGGCCTGTACAACAACAGTTGCTCGCTGGCGCCGGTGCTGGTGTTCCTCAACGATCACAAGGCTGAAACCCTGGATCGCGCGGTGCATGCGGTGCAGGAGTTCGCCAAGGAAAACAACAAGGAAGGCCTGGAGTTCATCCTCGCCGCCGGTAACGCCGGGATCGAAGCGGCCACCAACGAGGTGATCAAGAAGTCCGAGCTGACCATCCTGATCCTGGTGTACATCTGCGTGGCGGTCATGTGCATGATCACCTTCCGCTCCTGGGCCGCGACCTTGTGCATTGTGCTGCCGCTGGTGCTGACCTCGGTGCTGGGCAACGCGCTGATGGCGTTCATGGGCATCGGCGTCAAGGTAGCGACACTGCCGGTGGTGGCGCTGGGTGTGGGAATCGGCGTGGACTATGGCATTTACATCTACAGCCGTCTGGAGAGCTTCCTGCGTGCCGGCCTGCCTTTGCAGGAAGCCTATTACCAGACCTTGAAATCCACCGGTAAAGCGGTGCTGTTCACCGGTCTGTGCCTGGCCATCGGCGTCTGCACCTGGATCTTCTCGGCGATCAAGTTCCAGGCTGACATGGGCCTGATGCTGACCTTCATGCTGCTGTGGAACATGTTCGGTGCGCTGTGGCTGCTGCCAGCACTGGCGAAGTTCCTGATCAAGCCGGAGAAGCTGGCGGGGCAGAAGGGTAATTCCCTGTTTGCTCACTGATCGGCGAGCCTGAAACGAAAAAGCCGCAACCCTGGGGTTGCGGCTTTTTTATGTCGCGAAGTTCACGATTAACCCTGTGGGAGCTGGTTATCCAGCTCCCACAGGGTTTAGTTGTGTTCAGGAGAGTTCGGTGCCGAGCACAACGCTCAAGGCACTCCGTGCATCGTCCAGTTGCACCAGCGTCGCATGCCGCGCGCCTAACGCATCCCGGTTCTCGATCGCCGTCAGAATCGCCTTGTGCCGAGGCAACGCCAGTTCATGCAGATTCGGTCGCTGGTTCGAATGCTTCAACGCCTCGGCAATCGCCACCGACAGCATGTTGCACAGGTTCGCCAACAAATCGTTGTGAGTCGCGTCGGCAATCCGGCTGTGAAAATCCAGATCCGGTTGCAGCAAGGCTTCCGGGCTCGGCGCGGCTTCCATGCGCTGGTAAGCCTCGGCAATCGATGCGATATCGGCATCGGTGGCGTGCTGGGCGGCGAGGGCGGCGGCGGCCGGTTCGATGATGCTGCGCACGCTGGTCAGGACATTGAAGAACTCGTTCTGCGGGCTGCTTTGCATCAGCCAGTGCAGCACGTCCGGGTCGAGCATGTGCCATTCGCGGCGTGGCTTGACCACCGTGCCGACCCGTGGTTTCGAATACACCAGGCCCTTGGCGACCAGCACTCGCGTGGCTTCGCGCAACACCGGCCGGCTGACCGCGTATTCCTCGCAGAGCAAGGCTTCGGCGGGCAGCTTGTCGCAGGGCAGAAAGCGTCCGGAAACAATCTGCATGCCCAGTTCCTGGACGATGCGCGAGTGCATGCTTTTACGGTCGGAAGGTTTGCGGTAATCCATGGGGAGCGGCGCGATCCTGAGCGATGGAGATGCCGCGCATCATAGCAGGCACGGCGTAATCTGGACCTACGCAATGATCGTTCCCACGCTCTGCGTGGGAATGCCTAAAGGGACGCTCCGCGTTCCAGCTCTCGAATGGGACGCAGAGCGTCCCGGGCTGCATTCCCACGCGGAGCATGGGAACGATCAGTGGGGAAGGTCAGTGGGAGTGACGCGGGACCTCGGCCCCTCGGCAACCTACCAGGAAGTCGAAATCGCAACCTTGATCCGCCTGCAGCACATGGTCGATATACAACTGACGATACCCACCCACCAACAGCTGTTGCGGTGGTTGCAGATCCGCCATGCGCGCCGCCAGTTCGGCGTCGGGAATGTCCAAGTGCAAACGCCCGCTGGCGCAGTCCAGCTCGATCCAGTCGCCTTCCTTCACCGCCGCCAGAGGCCCGCCTGCCGCCGCTTCCGGGGCGACGTGCAACACAACCGTGCCGTAAGCGGTGCCGCTCATCCGCGCGTCGGAGATGCGCACCATGTCGGTCACGCCCTGTGCCAGCAGTTTGGCCGGCAAGCCCATGTTGCCGACTTCGGCCATGCCCGGATAACCCTTCGGCCCGCAGTTTTTCATCACCAGAATCGAGTTCGCATCGACGTCCAGTTCCGGGTCGTTGATTCGCGCCTTGTACATGTCGAAGTTCTCGAACACGACGGCGCGACCACGGTGCTGCATCAGTTCCGGCGTGGCGGCTGACGGCTTGAGCACTGCGCCCAGTGGCGCCAGGTTGCCGCGCAATACACAGATTCCGCCGTCGGCGCGGATCGGATTGTCGAGGGTGCGGATCACTTGGTCTTCGCCGTAGATCGGCGCGTCCTTGGTGTTCTCGCCGATGGATTTGCCGTTGACGGTCAGCGCGTTCGGATTGGGAATCAGATTGGCCTCGCCGAGGCGGCGCAGTACGGCTGGCAAGCCGCCCGCATAGTAGAACTCTTCCATTAGGAAGCGCCCGGACGGTTGCAGGTCGACGATGGTTGGCATGCCGCGACCGATACGGGTCCAGTCGTCCAGATCCAGCTCGACGCCGATGCGTCCGGCGATGGCTTTGAGGTGGATTACCGCGTTGGTCGAACCGCCAATCGCCGCGTTGACCCGGATCGCGTTTTCGAAGGCTTCCTTGGTCAGGATCTTCGACAGTTTCAGGTCTTCACGAACCATCTCCACCGCACGCATGCCGGACATGTGCGCCAACACATAACGCCGCGCATCCACCGCCGGAATCGCCGCGTTGTGCGGCAGCGACGTGCCCAGTGCTTCGGCCATGCAGGCCATGGTCGACGCGGTGCCCATGGTGTTGCAGGTGCCAGCCGAACGGGACATGCCGCCTTCGGCCGCGAGGAAATCGTCAATCGTGATGGTGCCGGCCTTGACCTGCTCGCTGAGCTGCCAGACCACGGTGCCGGAGCCGATGTCCTTGCCCTTGTGCTTGCCGTTGAGCATCGGCCCGCCGGTGACGACGATCGCCGGCACGTCGCAACTGGCCGCGCCCATCAGCAGCGCCGGGGTGGTCTTGTCGCAACCGGTCAGCAGCACTACGCCGTCAATCGGGTTGCCGCGAATCGCTTCCTCGACGTCCATGCTCGCCAGGTTGCGGGTGAGCATGGCGGTCGGGCGCAGGTTCGATTCACCGTTGGAAAACACCGGGAATTCCACCGGGAAGCCGCCGACCTCGATCACACCGCGCTTGACGTGCTCCGCGATCTGGCGGAAGTGCGCGTTGCACGGGGTCAGCTCCGACCAGGTGTTACAGATGCCGATGATCGGCTTGCCGTGGAACTGATGGTCGGCGATGCCCTGATTCTTCATCCAGCTGCGGTACATGAAGCCGTTTTTGTCGGCCGTGCCAAACCATTGGGCGGAGCGCAGGGTGGGTTTCTTATCAGACATGATCGATTCTCTTATTGTAAGACTATTGTTTGCGAGCTTTGGCTAAACATAAGCTCAAAATCGACGGTTTGGAAGTGTTGTTGCGTAATTAGTATTACTATATAGTCGTTTTCGACGGAGGGATGGCCCTGGCGGCTTTGCGTGAGAGGCGTCCCCCGAGGTTCCATAAAAACAACAATCGGAGACCGATCTCATGAGCCAGGAACTGCGGCTTGTCCGGCGCATCACACTGAAACTGATTCCCTTCCTGATCCTGCTGTACCTGATCGCCTATGTGGATCGCTCCGCTGTCGGCTTCGCCAAGCTGCACATGGGCGCCGACGTGGGTATCGGCGATGCCGCTTACGGCCTCGGTGCCGGGCTGTTCTTCATCGGCTACTTCCTGTTAGAGATTCCCAGCAACCTGATGCTCGAACGCTTTGGTGCGCGGCGCTGGTTCGCGCGGATCATGATCACCTGGGGCGCAATCACCATCGGCATGGCGTTCGTCCAGGGCCCGCACAGTTTCTACGTCATGCGCTTTCTGCTCGGCGCGGCGGAGGCGGGGTTCTTTCCCGGCGTTCTGTACTACATCACCCAATGGTTCCCGGTGCGTCATCGCGGCAAGATCCTCGGGCTGTTCATCCTTTCCCAACCCATCGCGATGATGATCACCGGCCCCGTGTCCGGCGGTCTGCTGGGCATGGACGGCATCCTCGGCCTGCACGGCTGGCAGTGGCTGTTCATCGTCATCGGCACCCCGGCGATCCTGCTGACCTGGCCGGTATTGCGCTGGCTGCCGGACGGCCCGCAGCAAGTGAAATGGATGGATCAGGCCGAGAAAGACTGGCTGACCGGCGAGCTGAAAAGAGACCTGCAGGAATACGGCCAGACCCGTCACGGCAATCCGTTGCACGCGCTCAAGGACAAACGCGTATTGCTGCTGGCGCTGTTCTACCTGCCGGTGACCCTGAGCATTTACGGCCTGGGCCTGTGGCTGCCGACCCTGATCAAACAGTTTGGCGGCAGCGATCTGGTGACCGGTTTCGTGTCATCGGTGCCGTACATCTTCGGGATCATCGGCCTGCTGATCATTCCGCGCAGTTCCGACCGTTTGAATGACCGTTACGGTCATCTGGCGGTGCTCTATGTACTGGGCGCGATCGGCCTGTTCCTCAGCGCCTGGCTGTCGTTGCCGGTGGCGCAACTGGCGGCGTTGTGTCTGGTGGCGTTCTCGCTGTTTTCCTGCACGGCGGTGTTCTGGACTTTGCCGGGTCGCTTCTTCGCCGGTGCCAGTGCGGCGGCCGGGATTGCGTTGATCAACTCGGTGGGCAACCTCGGCGGCTATATCGGTCCGTTCGTGATCGGCGCGCTGAAGGAATACACCGGCAACCTCGCTTCGGGCCTGTACTTCCTGTCCGGGGTGATGGTGTGCGGGCTGGTTCTGACGGGCGTCGTCTATCGCTTGCTGGAGCGCAAACATGTGCTGCCGGTCGAGCAGTTTGCAGCGAGTGCCCGAGGCGCCACCCGAACCTGAATGACTATCACCGACCCTGTGGGAGCGAGCTTGCTCCGGGCGGCGATCCGACGAAGTGTTCGGCACATTCAACATTTGTGGTGACTGATGCACCGCCTTCGCGAGCAAGCTCGCTCCCACGGGGATCGGCGGTGTTTTTGAGGGAATAGGAGAGGATTTATGCATCTGGTTCAATTCGAATTGAGTAGCGGCGAGCGCCGTGTCGGGGTGGTCGAAAACGGTCTGGTGCGTGAAGTGCAGGATGCGCGCACCGTTCGTGATCTGGCCCTGGCCGCGATCGAGGCCGGCAGCACCCTCGCGCAGCAAGTGCAAACCCTGGGGCTGGGCACCCGCCACGATTACGCGCAGTTACTGAAAGAGCTGCGCATCCTGCCGCCGCTGGACCACCCGGACCCGGCGCACCTGCTGGTCAGTGGCACCGGCCTCACGCACCTCGGCAGCGCGTCGGCCCGGGACAAGATGCACCAGCAGGTCGGCGACGACGCGGCGATGACCGACACCATGCGCATCTTCAAGTGGGGCGTGGAGGGCGGCAAACCGGCGGCGGGGCAGGCAGGCGTGCAGCCTGAGTGGTTCTACAAGGGCGACGGCAGCATTGTCGTGCGTCCCGGTCAGCCATTCCCGCTGCCGCCGTTTGCCGAAGACGCCGGTGAGGAACCGGAAATGGCCGGTCTCTACATCATCGGCCACGACGGCAAGCCGTATCGCCTCGGTTTTGCGGTGGGCAACGAATTCTCCGATCACGTCATGGAGCGCAAGAATTACCTGTACCTGGCCCATTCGAAGCTGCGCAGTTGCAGCTATGGTCCGGAGCTGCGCGTGGGTGAGTTGCCGCAACACCTGGCCGGCACCAGCCGCATCCTGCGTGACGGCCAAGTGCTGTGGCAGAACGAATTCCTCAGCGGCGAGGCCAACATGTGCCACAGCCTGGCGAACCTCGAATATCACCACTTCAAGTACAGCCAGTTCCTGCGTCCCGGTGATGTGCACATTCACTTCTTCGGCACGGCGACCCTGTCGTTTGCCGACGGCATCCGCACCCAGCCGGGCGATGTGTTCGAGATCAGCCAGGCTGAATTCGGCGCACCGCTGGTCAACGGCATCGCTCCGGTCGCAGCGGTATTCGAACCGGACAGCATCGGCACCCTTTAAGGAGATCCCATGACTCAGATTCTCGGTCACAACTACATCGGCGGCCGTCGCAGTGCGGCAGGCAACGTCAAGCTGCAAAGCGTCGACGCCACCACGGGCGAGGCACTGCCTCACGACTTCATTCAGGCCACGGAAGCCGAAGTGGACGCCGCCGCCAAGGCCGCTGCGGCGGCCTATCCGGCGTATCGCAGCCTCAGCGCTGAACGCCGCGCGCAGTTTCTCGATGCGATTGCCGATGAGCTGGATGCGCTGGGCGATGATTTCGTCGACGTGGTCTGCCGCGAAACTGCATTGCCTGCCGGGCGCATCCAAGGTGAAAGAGGGCGCACCAGCGGCCAGATGCGACTGTTCGCCAAAGTCCTGCGACGCGGTGATTTCTATGGTGCGCGCATCGACTTGCCGTTGCCGGATCGTCAGCCGCTACCGCGTCCGGATCTGCGCCAGTACCGCATCGGCCTGGGGCCGGTGGCGGTGTTCGGCGCGAGCAACTTTCCACTGGCATTCTCCACTGCCGGCGGCGACACCGCGTCGGCGCTGGCGGCCGGTTGCCCCGTGGTGTTCAAGGCCCACAGCGGCCACATGGCCACCGCTGAACTTGTGGCCGACGCGCTGATCCGTGCAGCAGAAAAAACCGCGATGCCGGCTGGCGTGTTCAACATGATCTACGGTGGCGGCGTCGGTGAATGGCTGGTCAAGCATCCGGCCATTCAGGCTGTGGGTTTCACCGGTTCGCTGCGAGGCGGAAGGGCGCTGTGTGACATGGCCGCCGCACGGCCTCAGCCGATCCCGGTGTTCGCCGAGATGTCGAGCATCAACCCGGTGATCGTGCTGCCCCAGGCGCTGGCCGTGCGTTCGGAAACCGTCGCCCGCGATCTGACCGCGTCGGTGGTGCAGGGCTGCGGCCAGTTCTGTACCAACCCGGGTCTGGTGATCGGTATTCGCTCGCCGCAGTTCAGCGCGTTTGTTGAGCAGGTGGCGGCGCTGATCGGTGATCAACCGGCGCAAACCATGCTCAATGCCGGCACCCTTGGCAGCTACGGCAAGGGCCTGGAAAAACTCTTGGCGCACACCGGTATCGAGCATCTGGCGGGCAATCCGCAGCAAGGCAATCAGGCGCAGCCGCAGTTGTTCAAGGCGGACGTCAGCCTGCTGATCGATGGCGATGAAGTGCTGCAGGAAGAAGTGTTCGGGCCGACCACGGTGATTGTCGAAGTGGCCGACAAGGCGCAGCTGAGCGCGGCATTGCAGGGCCTGCACGGACAGCTCACGGCGACAATCATCGGCGAGCAGACGGATTTCGAGCGCTTCCCGGAGCTGACGCCGTTGTTGGAACAGAAGGTCGGGCGGATCCTGCTCAACGGTTATCCGACCGGTGTCGAAGTCTGTGATTCGATGGTCCACGGCGGGCCGTATCCGGCGACCTCCGATGCCCGTGGCACCTCGGTGGGCACTTTGGCGATCGATCGTTTCCTGCGTCCGGTGTGCTTCCAGAACTACCCCGACAGCCTGCTGCCGGAACCGCTGAAAAACGCCAACCCGCTGCGCATTCAGCGGCTGGTCGACGGCAAGCCATCGCGCGAAGCCCTCTAAGCCACCCCGAGATCCCTGTGGGAGCGAGCTTGCTCGCGAAGGCGGTCGTCCAGTCACTTGTTGATTGCCTGACACTCCGTATTCGCGAGCAAGCTCGCTCCCACAGGAGCCCAGCGACAGCTTTGAGCTATCATTGGCCCTTTCCCCCCTGAAAGACATGATTGCCATGACTGCCGTAACCGACACCCTTCTCAACGCCCTCGAACACTGCGGTATGGTCGAAATCGACGGCCTGCACGCTTTCGAATTCGCCCTCGACGAAGACGACAACCTGCACATCGAATGCATCGATGGCCGGGTCGCCAAGCATTGGGAATTCACCCCGGCTCAAGTTGCAGCGGCGACGTTTGATGAAGATCTGCAGAGCTGGTTGATCGTCGGTTTTGCCAGCGACACCAAAACCGTTGGCGAACACCGTCTGGTCTGCCTCGGCGATGTACTGAGCAGCGCCGATGACGAGGATGAAACCGAATGAACATGCGTAAATTCTGGCCATTGCTGATGGCCGGCAGCGTCGGCGCGATGGGCCTTTCCAGTGCCTCGGCCGAAAGCTTCCAGTTTTTGGTGGGCTCCTACACTGCCGGCCCCAGCGAAGGCATCTACCGGATGAGCTTCGACAGTGCCACCGGCCAGATCGCCGCCAAGCCGCTGCAAGTGATCAAGAGCGAAAACCCGTCGTGGCTGACCCTGTCCAAGGATCAGCACCGGTTGTTTGTGGTCAACGAAAACGGTCCGGGCCAGAAAGATCCGGTCGGTCGCGTCAGCAGTTATTCGATCGATCCCAAGACCCACGCCCTGACCCTGATCAATCAGGTCCAGAGCCTGGGCAACGAGCCGACCCATTCGAGCCTCAGCGGCGACGCCAGTCATCTGTTCGTCAGCAACTATTCCGTGGTCGAAGATCCGGGCGGCACCCTCGCGGTATTGCCGGTGGGCAGCGACGGCCAGCTCAAACCGGTGGTGCAGATGAGCGCGCACCCGGCGAGCCGGGTCAATCCGGAGCGTCAGGCCTCGAACCACGTGCACTCGACGGTCTCTTCGCCGGACGGTCGTTATGTGTTCTCCAATGATCTCGGTGCGGATAAAGTCTTCATCTACCAATTCGACCCGAAAGCCAATCCGGACCTGCCGCTGACCCCGGCGAAAACCGCTTCGGTGCAACTGCCACCCGGCAGTGGGCCGCGTCATCTGTTGTTCAGTGCGGACGGCAAGCATGCCTGGCTGACCATGGAAATGAGCGCTCAGGTCGCGGTATTCGACTACAAGGACGGCGTGCTGACCCAGACGCAAATGGTTGATCTGGCGGCCGGCCAGCCGACGTCAGACAAAGCCGCTGCGGCGCTGCATGCGTCCGCCGACGGCAAATTCCTTTACGTCAGTAACCGTGGCACCGCCAATCAGCTGCTGGTATTCGCGATTGACCCGGCCAGCGGCCAGCTAAAGGAATTGCAACGACGTTCGGTGGAAGGCGATCACCCGCGTGAGTTCAGCCTCGATCCAAGCGGTAAATTCCTGCTGATCGCCAACCAGAAGAGCAACCAGATTGTCGTGGTCGAGCGCGACGGCAAGACCGGTCTGCTGGGCAAAACCGTGCAAAAACTGCCGATGGACGCCCCGAGCGACCTCAAGTTTCTCGTGCGTCAATAAGCCGCAGGCCCCGGTCTACGGGGCCTGAAGCTTTGTATTAATCCTGCTGATAACAGGTAATGTTGCAAAGCATTTCAAGCGATTAACCCTTGAGCGTTAAGTTTGCTTCACGGCCCAACCGGGCAAGCAAGCCAACTGAACACGAGGGTTACCGCCATGAACTTCAATCTCTTCTCCGTGATTGCCGCTTCCGCCATCTCCGCCACCGTGGCCCTGCCAGCCAGTGCCAACGTTGAAATCAGCAGCAAAAAATCCCATACCCAGAGCTACACCCAGAAATACCTGCAACAAAGCGCCAACTTCTACGCCGCGCTGGATCACAAAGCCCAACACTGAAATTTCCGTCACGCCCTGGAACTGCCCAAGGCTGCGATCCTTTGATCTTGTTTCTAAAAAAGCAAAATCAAAAGATCGCAGCCTTGGGCAGTTTTTTATCTGCGGTTCGACCGGCGATAGCTATTTTCAAACGGAGAAATAGACCGGCTAAATAATCAACGAAGCTGATGGTTACTATGGCAAACGCTGAGTGGTTACCCCGGCTTTTTTGATCGATTCTGTGGACCTCGAAACATTGTCCACGGAGCACACATCATGGCCAGTTCAATCATCACTTCCGCCAAGCGCGGCGCCTACGTGGCCATCGGTCTGTACCTGGTCATGGTGCTGTTTGTCAGTCTGGCGTCGCAGTCGCAACACAGCTTCGAAGCACCGATCGACGTTGCACATCCCGGCATCCAGTTCGAACTCCGCTCGCAAAACGCGGCGGTGGATTCGACTGAACTCGCGGGAGTCGGCGGAGCATGAAAGGCTACAGACTCTGGGTCATTGCCGGACTGGCGTTCATGACCAACGGCGCCTCGCTTCTGGGATTCGGCCAGGGCTCGGTCGGAGGGCTGGCCCGGGCCATAGAGGCCAACCACAACATCGCGCACAACATCGAACGGGCCAATGCGCTGGGGCTGCTGGCCGGCAATCCGCCGGTGAAAACTTCCAGCGGTTTTCTCGGCCCGTTCGAAGTGGATTGCTCGGCGATCGGCATGTGTGAAGTGCTGGCGTAACGCGCTTACTTTTTCATGATATCGGTGAACAGCTCCGATTCCAGAAACCGCTGCAACCAGGCCTGCAACCGCACGTAAGGCGTCTGCGCAAACCAGTCACGATCAACGTGAGCGAACTGGCGAACGAACGGCAACAGCGCGATATCGGCCAGGCTCGGATGCCCGGCCAGCAAATAATCGCGACCTTCGAGCAGCTCATCGAGCCGCTGCAAAAACAACGCACCTTCCGCGCGATAAACCTCCATCGGTTGTTCCGGATAACGCTCGGCGTACTTGTAGCGATTCAAGTGAACCTTGAACACTTGGTCGTTGGCTTCGATCAACTCGGCAATCCTTGAATCGCCATTCAGCAACCAGTCATCCGGATCATGCTGCGCCAGCGCCCAGCGCATGATCTCCAGGCTTTCATCGATCACCTGACCGTTCGCATCCAGCACCGGCACCGTGCCCTTGGGCGAGATCGCCAGCATCGCGGCCGGTTTGGCCTTGAGGCTGACTTCGACGATGTCCACCGGCACGTCCGAATAACGCAGGGCCATCCGCGCCCGCATCGCGTACGGGCAGCGGCGGAAGGAATACAGCGTGTTCATTTCACCTCCAGTGTGCTCAGACCGTTGCCCTGGCGCTGTACCTGAATCTGCACCGGAATCCGTTCGTGCATTTCCTGCACGTGGGAAATCACCGCCACCTTGCGCCCCTGAGCCTGCAAGCCGTCGAGAGCGTCCATGGCCAGTTGCAGGGATTCCGGATCGAGGCTGCCGAAGCCTTCGTCGATGAACAGCGATTCGATCTTCAACGTGCTCGACGCCATCGAGGCCAGGCCCAGTGCAAGCGCCAGCGAAACCAGGAAGGTTTCGCCGCCGGACAACGAATGCACCGAGCGCAGTTCGTCGCCCATTTCGGTGTCCATCACCAGCAGGCCGAGCATGCTGCCGCCGCGCTTGAGGCGATAGCGCTTGACCAGTTGCCGCAGCTGCACGTTGGCGTGATGCACCAGCAGATCGAGGTTGTAGGCCTGGGCGATCTTGCGGAACGTGTCGCCGGTGGCCGAGCCGATCAGCGCATTGAGCCGCGCCCAGCGCTGATACTCGGCGTAGGCGTCGGCGATCTGCTGCGCCAGCGCCTGATTGGCGTTCTGGCGACGCTGGTCTTCGGCCTGCTCGGCGCGCAGTTCCGCACATTGCTGTTCGCTGGCCGCGCACTGGTTTTGCAGGTCGGCGAGGGCGTTGGCGAGTTGTTCCGCATCGAGGTTGCCATTGTGTTGGGCCTGATGATCGAGCAGGCGCTGATCACGTTCCTGCAACAACACGGTGGCCTGTTCAACGGCTTTTTCGTTGCGCTGCAAGCGCTGGCGCAGTTCGTCGACCTGGGCGTCATCAATCCGCAGCAGGTCTTCAAGGCCGCCGTCATCCAGCTCCGGATGACGGGCGCGCCAGTCGGCAATTTTGCCGGCCAGATCGCGGTCTTCGGTTTCCAGCGCTTGCAGACGCTCTTGCTGCGCTTTGAGTTCGGCGGAGATTTGCACCCTTTGCGTACGCGTTTCCTGGAGCGCCTGAGTCGTGGTGGATTCGGCGTTGCGCGCCAGTTCCACCGCTTGTTCCAATTGCTGCTGCCAATGCTCGGCGCAGGTGTGATCGCCGAGTAATTGCGCCAGCTTCTGCTGGCTGGCGAGTTGCTGTTCGGTCAGTGCGTTGAGCTGCTGCTCAGCGTTTTGCAATTGCTCGACACGGCCCTGTTGGCGATCCTGTTCCTTCTCGAGCGTTTGCTGGCGTTGTTGCTGTTCGGTCAGTTCTTCCTTTTGCTGTTCGACTTGCGCCAGACGTTCGGCGATCTGCCGGTCAAGTTGCATGAAGGTCGCGGCCGGTTCAGCGCGCAAGGCATCAAGGGTGTCGCTCGGCAACAGCGTGGCGAAGGCTGCCAGCTCTTCGTCCAGCCGCTGGCGGTCAGCGCTCAGTTCGCGTTGCTGATTGCTCAGTTGTTGCGCCGCTTGCTGGTGTGCCGTCTCGGCCTGCCGCAATTGCTGGGTCAGCCGCGCCGCGTCCTGTTGCAGCGTGAGCAGGGCGGACTGGCGCTGCTCGTCCTGGGTGATGCTTTGATTTAGTTGATCGTTCTGGCGGGTGAGCCACGCCGTGCGCTTGTCACTGTCCTGATTCAGCAACGATGCCGCGAGCGGATGCGCTTCGATGCTCGGCGTCAGCGATTGTTGCTGAGCGGCCAGTTGCTCCTGCTGTTGCAGCAGTTCCTTTTGCCGGGCAATCACCCCACCGACATCGGCGCGCAGCTCGGTGAGTTTTTCCTTCAGTTGATCGACGGCTTGCTGCGCGCTGGCCTGCTCGCTTTCATCGTGACGGCCGAGGCTTTGCAACAGGGCTTCCGGCTGGTGATACGGATGTTCGTTGCTGCCGCAGACCGGGCACGGCTGGTCGTCCTGCAATTGCGCACGCAGCTCTTCGACACTGGCACTGCGGGCCAGACGCTGACGCTCAAGCAGTTCACGGGTGACGTTAAGGGTCTGTTCGGCGACAGTCAGCTCGGACTTGGTTTTCACCCCGTCCTGGGTCAGGCGCTCGCGCTCCTGTTGCGCATCGAGCTGACGCTGTTGCAGCTCGGCACTGCGCTTGTCCAGATCCTGCTGGCTGGCCCACAGCCGCGTCAGGTCTTCGATGGCGCGCAGTTGTTTGCGGTTGTCCTGCAGCAGAGTACCGAGAATGCCGATCTGCTCGGCGACTGCGTCCGGCTCGGCGCCAGCCTCCTTGAACAGCACTTCCAGCTGCTGCTTCTGCGTGGTGAGCGCTTCGGCGGCGCGGGTGGCGTTTTCCTCGAGAGACGCCAGTTCGCTTTGGCCTTTGTTCAACCGGTTGCCGATCAGCATCAGTTGCTGCAAGCGGTCGCGATAGGCATTCCACGCTTCGCTCAACGGTGCCAAGTGAGCGCTTTGCTCAAGATCGGCGGCAATGCGCTGCAAGCGATCGGCGACCTGTTTTTGCTGATCGAGCAGGGTCTGGATCGCGCTTTGGCCCTGAGTGCAGGCCTGTTCTGCGGCTTGCTTTGCTTCGCTGCCCGACGCTACATCCCTGGCGAGGCGGGCGAGGGTGCTTTGCTCATCGAACGCCTGACGCAACAGCGGTGCGCTTTCGCTTTGCTGCGTTTGCGCCTGGGTCAGGGCGATCTGCGCGGCGGCGAGCTCCTGTTCCAGTCGCGCCTGGCGCTCGGTCAGCTCGCCATGTTGCCGGGTGTGCGCGTGGATCTGGGCAGCGAGTGGCGTCAGCTGTGCATCCAGTTCGGTTTTGCGGGCGAACTGGTGACGTTGCGGGGCAAGTTGTTCCAGACGGGTGAGCTTCAGACGCTCACCGGCCAGCGACTCTCGCTCGTGCTCGGCGCTGCGCAGTTGTTCGGCGGCGGCTTGTTGCGAGTCTTGCAGTCGCAGCAGCTCCTTGAGCCAGTCGTGCTGTTGCTCGATCTGCTTGAGCTGCGCCTGCTGCAACTTGAGTTGTTGTTGGGCGGCGTTGAAGCGTTCGTCGAGTTCCGCGCGTGCCTCCGGGGCCAGCGGGGTCACGCCGGTGGCCTGATCCTGCAATTGCTTGTGGGCTTCGCGGGCCTCTTTGGTCTTGTCGAACGCGCGCCGGCCGAGACGGGTGTACAGCGCCGTGTCGGTGAGTTTTTCCAGCAGTTCGCTGCGGTCGTTGTCGTCGGCCTTGAGGAAAGCACTGAACTCGCTCTGGGCCAGCAACACGGCGCGGGTGAACTGTTCGAAGTTCAGGCCCAGCGCGGCTTCGAGCTGAGTCTTGTACTCACCTTTCTGGCTGGCGAGCAGTTGATCCTGATCGATGTCGCGCAGGCTCTGACGGCTGGCCTGCAACTTGCCGCCGGCCTTTTCCCGGGCGCGATTGGCTTCCCAGCGCGCGCGATAGCGACGGCCATCGACGCCGACAAAATCCACTTCGGCAAAGCCTTCACCGGTGCCGCGACGCAGCAGGGTGCGCGGGTCGCCAGTGAGGATTTCGCCGTCGGCGTCCGGCACCTTGGCGTCACGCCCGGTGTTGTTCAGACGCGGCACGGCGCCGAACAGTGCCAGGCACAGTGCATCGAGCAGGGTGCTTTTGCCGGCGCCGGTCGGGCCGGTGATTGCGAACAGACCGGCGCTGGCTAGCGGTTCGGCGGTGAAGTCGATCTCGAACGGGCCGGCCAGCGAGGCGAGGTTCTTCAAGCGAATGGCGAGAATCTTCATGGCTGCTCGCCCTCCATCTGTACGTCTTGCAGCAGCTCGGCGAAGTCCTTGAGGGTTTGCTCGTCGACCTCGCTGCCGTAGTTGTCGAGCCAGGCGCGACTGAACAATTCCTGTGGTGTGAGCTGGTCCAGTTCGATCAGCGCGCTGCCGTCCTCGGCGCCGTCAGCGCCACGGTTACCGGCGTATTCGGCGGCGATCCGCACCAGTCGCACAGCCTTGCCTTGCAGGGCGCTTTCGACTTGATGGCGCAAGTCTGGTTGTGGCTCGTCGAGGCGCACCCGCACTTCCAGCCAAGGCTGACGCTGGGTTTCGGCCAGCAGGTCGATGTTCGGCAGGTCCGCCAGTTGCAGCAGGATTTCCGCCAACGGCGCAGGGCCGAGGCGTTGCAGATTGACGGAGCGGGGGATCAGCATTGGCTCGACGCTGACCAGGGTTTCGCCGTCTAGAACGACGTCGAGCACCTGATGCTGATAACTGATTTCGGAAAACGACAACGGGATCGGCGAGCCGCTGTAGCGAATCCGTTCTTCACCATTGACCTTCTGCGGCTTGTGCAAATGGCCGAGGGCGACGTAGCTGATGCTCGGGCCGAACAGACTGGCAGGCAGGGCTTCGGCGTTGCCGATAATCAGGCTGCGCTCGGAGTCTTCCGACACCGAGCCGCCGGCCATGTGCGCGTGGCTGATGGCGACCAGCGCCTGGCCCGGCTGGCGCTTGGCGTTGGCCGCTTCGATCAGCCATTCATGCACTTGGCCGATGCCGCGCAAATAGTTATCGCCCAGATGCGCGCCGGTCACTTCGGCAGGCCGCAGGAACGGCAACGCCAGGCACCACGCGGCGATCTCGCCGGACGCATTCGGCAGCGGCAGCAGCAGACGTTCCGCATCCAGTTGCCCGTCATCCAGCCACAACACGCGGCCCAGTGCATGGGTGCGCAAACGCCGCATCAACGGCGCGGGCAGTTCGATCCGCGAACCGGAATCGTGGTTGCCGGCGATCATCACGATGGTCAGCGACGGCTGCTGTTCGTGGGCGCTGACGATGAAATCGTAGAGGCGTTCCTGGGCTTTGACCGGCGGGTTGACCGTGTCGAAGATGTCGCCGGCAATCAGCAGCACGTCCGGCTGCGCCAGCTTCAATTGGCGCAGCAGCCACTCGAGAAAACAGGCGTGCTCGAAATCGCGCTCCTGGCCGTGCAGGTTCTGCCCAAGGTGCCAGTCGGAGGTGTGAAACAGACGCAAGGCTGACTCCGCAATATAAAGAGGTGATGGCCGCCGGGATGAGAGGGCGGCGAAAGAGGGGAGAGTTTACAGATTATTGCGAGAGGCGGGCCGGAAGGGAATTTAGAAACCATCGTCAGAAAGGTATGACTGTATTGCTACCGTTCGTCGGCAACGCTGCACCCGTTCATACATTTATTGACGCCAAAATAGCGGCCATCTAATATCGCGCCACTATTGTGACATCAGTGTGCTGCTATGAGGGAGCTGGCAGATGTGTTGCGGCCTGCTCCGTGACCGATCCCGCTATATCCAGGTTGCCCCGGCAATTTTCCTCTTACCCACTTCTCGGTCGACCGGCGTCGTGTGAATGCCCGTCGGGAAGTGCTGCGCCTGCGGTCTGCCTGCTCATTTATGTTTGTTGCATAGAGACTTCAACATGGACGTTCGCCAGTACGCCTTCCTCGCTCGCCTGCCATCTGCGGCCGTAGAACGCCGCGATACCTTTCTGGGCATGCCCAAGCGCGGGATCGCTTTTCTGCTGGCCAACGTCATGTTCTGGCAACCGATGTGGGCCCAGGCCGACGGCATTGTGGTGGCCAACCCCGGCACCACCCTTGATCGCGCCGGCAACGGCGTGCAGATCATCAACATCGCCACGCCCAACGGCAGCGGTCTGTCGCACAACCAGTTCCATGACTACAACGTCGGGGCGCAGGGCGTCATCCTCAACAACGGCGCCAACCAGGCTTCGTCCACCCAGCTGGGCGGCTACATCATTGACAACCCGCACCTGAAAAACAGTGGTTCGGCACAGGCGATCCTCAACGAAGTCATCGGTGGCAGCCCGAGCCAGTTGCGCGGTTACACCGAAGTGGCGGGGCAGTCGGCGCGGGTGATCGTCGCCAACCCTTACGGCATCAGTTGCAACGGTTGCGGTTTCATCAACACGCCCCGCGTCACCCTCACCACCGGCAAACCGGTGCTGGATGGCAGCGGTCGCCTCGACCGTTTCCAGGTCGATCAGGGCAGCGTCGCCATCGAAGGCGCCGGGCTTAACGCAACCAATGTCGACCGCTTCGAAATCATCACTCGCTCGGCGAAGATCAACGCCGAGATCCAGGCGAAAAACCTGACCATCGTTGCCGGGCGTAACGACGTCAACGCTGAAACCCTGAACGCTACGGCCCGCGCCGACGACGGCAGCGCCAAACCGCAACTGGCCATCGACTCCTCGGCGCTGGGCGGCATGTACGCCGGGGCGATCAAACTGGTCGGCACCGAGGCCGGGGTCGGGGTGAAGCTCGACGGCAAACTGATCGCCAGCGGCGGTGACATCCAGCTCGACGCCAACGGTCAGTTGAGCCTGGCCGAGACCTCCGCCACCGGCGCGGTCAACGTCAAGGCCGCCAGCCTGGAAACCCGTTCGGCGGTCTACGCCGGCACCTCGCTGAACGTGCAGACCCAGGGCGACCTGACCAACCGGCAGACGCTTGCAGCGCGGGATAGCATCAGCCTCAGTGCGGGCGGTCAGCTCACAAACGCCGGGACTATTGAAGCCGGGGTCAACGCTGACGGCGGTCGTAATGCCAATGGCGATCTGAGCCTGAGTGCGCAAAACATCGACAACCGTGGCAAGAGCCTGGTGGCGAGCCGCAATCTGGCGGTGAATGCCGCGCAGGTGCTGAGTAACCAGGGTGGCACGCTGAGCGCTGCGCAGATCGCAAGCATCGTTGCAGGGACACTGGACAACCAGAATGACGGGAGTGTGCTGAGCAACGGCGCGCTGAACGTAACCGCCAATCAAGTGCTCAACAGCCAAGGTTTGATCGACGCAAAGGGTAGCCTGACGGCCACGATCGGTCAGTTGAACAACAGCAACGGCCAGGTTTCGAGTTCCAGTATCACTCGACTCAGCGGGACGTCCGTCAACAACGTCGGCGGCCAGATCCTGGGTGATCTGGGGCTCAACATTGATCTCAGTGCAGCCCTGGACAATCGCGACGGCATGCTCGGTTCCGGCGTTGCTCTCGACCTCAGGGCCGGCAGCCTCGATAACCGGGACGCCGGGGTCGTGGTCAGCGATGGCGGTCTTGTAGTGCGGGTCAGTGGTCTGCTCGACAACCGCAACAAGGGCGAAATCACTGCCAGAGGCGCCATCGATGCGCGGGCCGGTCATCTCGACAATCGTGACGGCAAGGTCATCGGCAAAGGCACACTGGCCTTGCGAAGTGATTCGGCAGACAACCGTGGCGGCGCGCTGCAAGGCGACGGACAACTGACGCTGAATGTTGATCGACTGGATAACCGCGACAACGGTCTGATCATCGGCAAGGCCGGCGTTACCTACTCGGGCACGCGACTGGACAACAGCAATGGCCTGGTCAGCGCTGTCGGCGCTGTCGGTATCAAGGCCGGCGAGGTGCAGAACGCCAAAGGGCGGATCTCCAGCCAGGGCGACTTGACCGCGACCATCGGTCTGCTGCAACAGCAGGGCGGCGCACTGGTCGCACAGGGCAATCTGAGCCTGACCGGCACCACACTCGACAACCGTAACGGCGGGCTGATCGGCACCAAAAAAGCGCTGACTCTCGCGGTCGATGACATCGATAACCGAGCGGGCGAGCTATCGGGCAACCTGTTGCTCAACATCAAGGGCCAGCGTCTGGACAACAGCGACGGTGGCAAGATTCTCGCGGCCAGCGATCTGGAGCTTGCTGTTACCCGATTGATCAACCAGAACAAAGGCATGATCGTCGCCAGTGGTGCGACGAAACTGACCGGCAGCACGCTGGATAACACCGGTGGCTCGTTCGATAGCTTTAAAGGCCTGGTCATCACACTGGACGATGCACTGCTCAACGGCCAGGGGCTCATCAGCAGCGAAGGCACGTTGACCCTCAATGCCGGCCGTGTCGATAACAATGCCGGCAACCTGACCAGCGCCGGTGCCCTGGCGTTGACCAGCCTTGGCGCGCTGCTCAATCAGGGTGGCTCCATCAGCACCGACAGCACTCTGAAACTCAAGAGCGCCAGTCTCGACAATAGTCAGAAAGGCCTGATCTCCGGCAAGGACAACAGCCGGATCGACAGCGGCGATGTCGACAATAGCCAGGGCGGGCGCCTGATCAGTGGTGGAACGCTGGACTTCACGGCGGGACAGGTCAACAACGCTGCAGGCCGCATCGCCAGTCAGCAAGCCATGACCATGTCGGTCACCGGCCTCGATCAGCAGGGCGGTGAACTGTTCAGCAAGACCAGCCTGAGTCTTGATTTGAACAACGGCCAGTTGAACAACCAGAACGGTTTGATCAATGCGCCCGGCGAATTGCTGCTCAAGCAACTCAGTGGCGTGAACAACCAGGGCGGTGAAATCTCCAGCCAGCAAGCTTTCGCACTGACCGCCCATGACCTGGACAACAGCAACGGTAAACTGCTGAGTCAGCAAGGCTTGACCGTACGCATTGCGCAGGCGCTGAACAACACCAAAGGCGTTATTTCCGGTACATCACTGGACAGTCACAGCGCCAGCCTCGACAACAATGAAGGCTTGATCAGCAGCCGTGGCCCGCTGACGCTGACGACCGACAACACCCTGGATAACCAGCTTGGTACGGTGATTGCCGACGGCAAACTCGAACTGACGGCGCAGACGCTGGACAACCGTGGCGGCAGCATCGCCGGCAAGTCGGATGCCACCGTGCAGGCGAAAAAGCTCGATAACCAGGACGGCCAGTTGATCGCCACCGGCGTCCTCAAACTCGATGCCGACCTGCTCGACAACCGTCAGGGCGGACTGCTCGGCTCGACCAGAACCATGACTCTTAACGTTTGGGATCTGGATAACCGCGGCGGTGAAATCAGCACCAATAGCGATCTGCAGGTGACCGGCAAAAAACTCGACAACAGTGACGCCGGCAAAATCTTCACCGGCCAGTCGTTGACGCTCACTGTCGAGCAATTGATCAACCGCAACAAGGGGCTGATCAATGCCAGCACCTCGTTCGATCTGCACGGCAAATCGCTGGACAACAGTGGTGGTGAACTGCTGAGCCAGCAGGCCATGGGGCTGACGCTGGGCGGTGCATTCGACAACAGCCAGGGCAAGGTCAGCAGCGAAAGCGTGCTGACGGTCAAAACCTCGCAACTGACCAACATCAAGGGCAGCCTTTCCAGCGCTGCGGACCTGACAATCGAGAGTCGCGGCAGCGTTGATAACCAGGGCGGTGCGGTAGTCACCGATGGGGCGCTGGCGCTCGACAGCACCGGCCTCGACAACCGTCAGGCAGGCACACTCAGCGCCAAGGGCGCGGCCAGCGTCACCACAGGCGACTTCGACAACAGCACCGGCAAGCTCAGCAGCGCCGACACCCTGAACCTCGTCGCGGGGAAGGTCACCAACCGCGATGGCGGGCGGATTGGCAGCCAAGGGGAATTGACGGCGTCGATCATCGGGCTCGAGCAGCAGGGCGGCAAGCTGTTCAGCAACACTCGCCTGAGCCTGGACATGAACAATGGCCAGCTTAATAACCAGAATGGCTTGATCAATGCACCCGGTACGTTGCTGCTCAAGCAACTCAATGGCGTGAACAACCAGGGCGGAGAAATTTCCAGCAGTGAAGCCTTTACCGTGGCGGCGCAAAATCTGGACAACGGCAATGGCAAATTGCTGAGCACCCAGAGCCTGACGCTGCGCATCGCCCAGGCACTGGACAACGTCAAAGGCATGATCGGTGCAGCATCGATCGATGCCCGGGCCGGCAGTCTTAACAACAGTGGCGGCAGCCTGATCAGCCATGCCGACCTTGACCTGACCGCAGATGGATTGCTGCGCAATGATAGCGACGGCCTTGTGAGTGCGGCGCAAGCGCTGCGCATTCGCAGTACCGACCTGAACAATCAGGGCGGTGTATTGCAGGGTGTCAGTGCCGTCACGCTCAACGCGATGGCGCTGAACAATCGCGAGAAAGGTTTGATTAGCAGTGAGGGCAACCTGTCGCTCACCGCGACATCGCTGGACTCCAGCAACAGCGGTGAAGTCTCCGCCGGCGGTGACATCGACCTGACCTTGACCTCCCTGACCCAGAACGGCGGGCGTCTGCTGGGCGACAAAGCTGTCACCGTGGATCTTGCCAATGGCGACCTCGACAACACCAATGGTTTATTGACGGCCAAGGGGCCGTTGACCCTCAAGCGCTTGCGCGACCTGAACAACCAGAGCGGTGAAATCTCCAGCAGCCTGGGGTTCGACGTCATTGCCCGGGCGTTGAACAACAATGCCGGCAAGATCATCAGCGGCGAGAAACTGAAGCTCAGCGGTACGACCCTGACCAACCAGAACGGCTTGCTCTCGGGCTGGCAGCAGTTGAGCGTCAGTGGCGACAGTCTGGACAACCGCGCCAACGGCACGCTCTCAAGCCGCAACGGCGATGTGTCGGTCGATTTCAAGGGCGCTCTGCTCAACAGCGGTAACGGCGCTCTGGTTTCGCAAGGCAATCTGACCGTCAATGCCGCCAGCCTCGACAACAGCGACAAAGGCATCCTCAGCAGTGCGGCAGGGCAGACCCTCACGCTCAAAGGCGCACTCAACAACAATCAGGGCGGCCTGATCGACAGTGGCGCCGCACTGGACATCACCAGCACTGCACTGACCAACGCAGGCGGTTCTATCAACGCGCTCCAGGCGCTCACTGCCAACGCTTCGAGCCTGGATAACAACGGGGGCAAACTCGCGGCCAACGGCGCGATCACCCTGAACCTGGCGGGGCAACTGAACAACAACGCCGGCAAACTGGCGGGCACCGGTCCGGTCGTGATCAAAGGCGTCAGCGATCTGAGCAACCGCAACGGCCAGCTCGCCAGTCAAGGCTCGCTGCAACTGCTGACCGGCTCGCTGGACAACGGTAGCAAAGGCACCATTGCGGCCAAGGATGACTTGCAGATTACCGCCAGCGCCGCCGTGCGTAACGATGCCGACGGCTTGATCTACAGCCAGACCGGCAGCCTGCAACTCAAGGCGGCAAGCCTGGCCAACGGCAAAGGTTCGATCCAGAGCCAGACCGGCCTGACACTCGACGTTACTGGCGATCTCGATAACCAGAGCGGAAAAGTCATCGCTCAGGAAGGCGACGTGACGATCGGCGCAGCCAGCATCGATAACCGCGGCGGAATTCTGGCCAGCATCAAGGGCGCGCTTGAGGCGCGTACCGTCGGTGTCCTGCGCAATGGCTTCGACCTGAACAACAATCGCCAGGTCGGCGTCATTCAGGCTCAGGGCCTGAAGCTTTCGGCACTGGCCGGTCTGGACAACAACGGTGGGCGCATCTCGGCGCAAGGCTCCGATGCGAATATCACCACCGCTGCATTAGATAACCGCAACGGCGTGATCTACGCCAAAGGACTGGTGAGCGTCAATGGCGCCAGTCTGGACAACGGCGCCGGGCAGATCGCCGGCGAACGCATCGATTTCAGCCTCGGCGGCGCTTTGAGCAATGGCGCGGGGATCATTGAAAGCAATACCCAATTGACGGTCAAAGCGGCGAGCGTCAACAACCAGAATGGGCGCCTGCGTTCGCTGGGCAACTCGGGCAAGACCGAGTTCCAGATTGGCGGTCAGTTCGACAATCGCAATGGTGTGCTGGAAACCGCGAACACCGACATGACCCTGGCCGTCGGCAGCTTCCTAAACGGTGGCGGGCAGCTCAACCACGTCGGTCGCGGCAAGTTCGATCTCTCCACGGCCAACGTCATCGGCGCCGGCGGCAGCATTACCACCGGCGGCCTGCTGGATCTGACGGCCGACACCTGGAACAACTCCAGCGTGATTCAGGCCGGGCGTTTGAACGTGAACGTCCGCCAGTTCAGCCAGAGCGCCAGCGGCAAGCTGCTGGCCTCCGATCTTCTGCAGATACGTGGGGGCAACTGGACCAACGACGGCCTGCTCGCCAGTGATGGCCTGATCGATATGCAACTGACCGGTGCCTATGGCGGCAATGGGCGGATGTCGAGTCAGCGTGGTCTGAACCTGAGTGCAGCGCAAGTCAACATCGGTAGTGCCGGCAGCATCGCCGCTGGCGGATCGTCGACGATCAGTACCGGTGGATCGCTCGTCAACTCGGGCCGCATCACCTCCAGTGAAGATCTGACCGTGAACGCCGGCAGTGTCGCCAACTACGGCACGTTGGGTGCGGCGCAGAACCTGAACATCAACACCCCTTCATTGCTCAATGACCGCGGGCTGATCTTCAGCGGCAAGGACATGACGCTGAATGTCGGCAACCTGACCAACCAGCACGGTGATTTCTACGGATTAGGGAACGTGACCATCAATGGTTACGGCGGTGCCGCGCGGGCGGCGGGTGTCTACAACATCTCCGGCTCAATGGAGAGCGGTAGTGGGTTCACTATCAACGCCGATGTTTTCGAGAACCGTACGGAAGGTCCGGTGATGTCGGGTGACCGCAAATTGGTGTCGGGTTATATCGCCAATATTTGCAATGACTGCCAGGGTGACAATTACGTCTTCACGCTGATGGCCAAAGAGTTTTATCAAAGTACGGACGCTGATAGCAGCCCCTCGGCAGTGCTTAATGTCGGCAAGGATTTTGTTTTCCAGGGAGGTACGTTTCTCAATAGTAAAAGCACCGTCGCTGCTGGCGGCAATATCAATATCACCGCAGACAGTCTCAAAAACATCGGGGCGAAAAGCGGCACCATCGAACGCACAAGTACTTACGTACTCAGCATGACCGACGGTGGTACCAAGCGGTTCTTTGACAGTGTCGTGTTGCCTTACAACCAGCGCAATAACCCTGATTTTCCATTTGTTTATTACATCGGAGCGGGAGGCAGCATACGTAAGGCCATTCCCACGTCCACGCGTATCAGAGAAGGGGGGCGCGACGGTGAGTGGTTTGACGTTGTAACACTCAAGGACAGCGAAACCGGCGCGGTCGTCAGTAAGCTGCGTGGATGGGGCAACGCGATACCAGACGTGAACTACGGCTTTGAAACCACAACCCCCTCCCTGTATGACCCGAACAACTTGGTCGAACTTCCTGGCCAGTTGACCCAGTACAAACCGGAGTCCGTCACTGAGGTCGCCGTTGACAGCACCGGTGCCGCCAGCACCAACACGGGTCGCAATGCCGTCATCCAGGCGGGTGGCAACGTCTCGATCATTGCCGCCCAGAATCTGGAAAACAGCGTTATCCATCAGGACTACGGTTCGACGGGAGGTACCAACAAGGTCGGTAACACCAACGTCGGCAATTCCGGCACAGCCGTCATCCGAATTAACAGCCAACTGCCACCAGACCTCGCCCAACAGCAAGTCAATCCACTGTCGCTGCCAGGCTTCTCCCTGCCAACCGGGGAAAACGGTCTGTTCCGTCTGAGCGGTCAGGGCGCGGCTGACACCGCACCCGTTGGCACAACCGGCCCGGCACCGACCTGGACGATGGGGGGGCAGGTTGTCGCTACCGAGGGGCATGTCGTGGCTGGAAGCAGTGGCGGCCCGCGTAATCTTTTCATTGATGCACCGCCCGCAGTTTCCGATAGCACGCGCGCGGTTGACACATTCCATCGGTCCCCGAGCGTGGTCACGGCGGTGGCCAGTACGGTCGATGTCAACGTGCCGGTGAAGTCGGCCGGTCCCGGCATGAAGGACCGCGGCAATGATGCCAGAGAGTCGATCGACACCCGTCCGGTGACACGCGTTGCCGGACTGCCGGACACGAAGGCGCCGTCCAATGCGCACAAATACCTGATCGAAACCAACCCGGTCCTGACCAATCTCAAGTCGTTCATGAGTTCGGACTACTTGCTCGGCAAACTCGGTTACGACCCGGATCAGAGCGCCAAGCGCCTCGGTGACGGCCTCTTCGAGCAGCGTCTGGTACAGCAAGCCGTGACCGCGCGCACCGGCCAGGCCTTCATCGATGGCCGAAGCAACAACGAGGACATGTTCCGCTACCTGATGGACAACGCCATCGCCAGCAAGGACGCCCTCAACCTGTCGATGGGCGTGGGCCTCACGGCCGAACAAGTGGCGGCGCTGACCCACGACATTGTCTGGCTCGAAGAGCACGAAGTGAACGGCGAAAAAGTGCTGGTGCCGGTGCTGTACCTGGCCCAGGCCAACGGCCGCCTCGGCCCGACCGGTGCGCTGATTGCCGGCAACGATGTGACGCTGATTGCCGGCGGCAATCTGGATAACGTCGGGACGTTGAAGGCGACGAATAATCTGTCGGCGACGGCGGGCAAGGACATCGTCAACAGTGGCCTGATCGAGGCGGGTAACCGTCTGGATCTGCTGGCGACCAACGACATCGTCAACAAGTCCGGCGGCATCATCACCGGGCGCGATGTGAGCCTGACCACTCGCACCGGGGACGTGATCAATGAACGCACGATCACGTCCTCCGACAACAGCACCCGGTTTGGCACCCAGCATCATGACTACGCCGACAACGCGGCAAGGATCGAAGCGGCCAATGACCTGACCGTCAAAGCGGCCAAAGATATCAACATCGCCGGTGGCGTGATGAAAAGCGGCCAGGACATGGTCGTGAATGCCGGGCGTGACATCAACGTCTCATCCGCTCAGGTCACCAACAGCGTTTACCAAGACGCCAGGCACAACAGCAGTGACATCACCCAGCTGGGTGCGGAAATCGACGCTGGTCGTGACTTCAAGGCTGACGCCAAGCGCGATATCAACGTCATCGCAAGCCAGATCGATGCAAAACGTGACGTTGCGATCAAGGCAACCGGAGACGTGGTCATCACGTCGGCAGCGGATGAAACCCATTCCCTGTCCAAGAGCAAGAAACTCACCGTTCAGGAGGACCATGTCAGCCAGGTCATGTCGGGCATTTCGGCAGGCGGCGACGTCAGACTGGATGCGGGTAAAGACCTCAGTGTGATTTCCAGCCGTATCACTGCCGGCGACGAGGCCTATCTGGTTGCGGGTGACAACCTCGATATTCTTGCTGCGCAGGATTCCGATTACTCGCTCTACGACAAGAAGAAAAAGGGCAGTTTCGGCAAGCTCAAGTTGAAGCGCGATGAGGTGACCGACATCAAGCATGTCGGCTCTGAAATCAAGGCGGGCGGTGATTTGACGCTGTCCAGCAAGGGCGATCAGCTTTATCAGGTTGCCAAACTGGAAAGCGGAAACAACATCACGCTGGACAGTGGTGGCGCGATCACGTTTGAAGGGGTCAAGGACTTTCATGACGAAAGCCATACCAAGACCAACAACAGCGCAGCATGGGTATCTTCCAAAGGTCGAGGCAATACCGACGAGACCCTGCGTCAGACCCAGATGATTGCCAAAGGCAACATCGTGTTGAAGGCCGTTGATGGTCTGAAGATCGATATCAAGGATGTGAACCAGGAGTCGGTGAGCCAGACCATCGACACCATGGTCAAGGCTGATCCGCAGTTGGCGTGGTTGAAGGATGCTGAAGCGCGTGGGGATGTTGATTGGCGGCGAGTGAAGGAGATTCACGAGTCGTTCAAATACAGCAACTCGGGTCTTGGTCCGGCCTCGCAGATCGTTATTGCGATCGTGATGGCGGCGTTTGTTGGTCCGGCAGCATTGAGTGCATTAAGTGCGATGGGGCCGGTATGGGCAGCGGGTCTGGCGGCTGTTGCAACGGGGGCAGCGACTAACGCAACGACTAGTTTTATCAATAACGGCGGCAATCTCGGAGCCGTATTCCAGGACGTGACGTCATCGGACGCGCTTTCAAACTATGTGATTTCCGGGGTAACGGCTGGTCTTACGGCGGGGTATTTCGATAGCGTCCTGAAGACAACGACGAATCCTGTTACCGGCAAAGTCATGACGGATCTGAGCAGTCTGGAAGGCATCGGCCGTTTCGCTGGCAACCAGCTTTTGCAGAACACCACTTCGACGTTATTGGGTGGCGCACTTGGTCAGCACACAGATTTTGGGAATGCACTGACAGGGGCACTGCTGAGTACTCTGAATGCGGCAGCATTCAATGCTGTAGGTGATTTTGCAGCAAGTCAGGGTTGGAAGGATGGAGGTCTCGAAAAAATTGCCTTGCACGCTGTTGTGGGCGGTTTGTTGAACGAGGCAGCGGGAGGAGATTTTAAAACCGGAGCCTTGGCCGCTGGCGCCAATGAAGCGCTGGTAACCCAGTTAGCTGTCTTGGTGAAGAACGACAGCAACCTGTTGTCGATGTCTTCCCAGTTGGTAGGCGTTGCTGCGGCGGCAGTGAGCAATGGCAACGTTCAAGAAGGCGCGACTATTGCGAAGGACGCCACCAACTACAACTACCTGTTGCACCATGAACTCGTTGAGATGATGGATGAACAGAAGAAGTGTGAGTCCCAGGCCTGTCTGGACGAAGTGCGTGAAAAGTACGCCAGCCTTGATGAGAAAAGGAATAAGGAGCTCGCCAATCTTTGTCAGAAGAACATCAGTGCGTGTAATGAAATTTCTGAAAAGCTACAAGCAGACGAACCAAAAATCCGCGCGTTGTCCGAGGAACTCGCGCGCAATGGCCAAATAGGCGCCGCCACAACAATCGGTTATGTCGTACTGCAAAACAACGATGCAGCTCAAAATACGATAACTAATGAAGTCGTGATTCAGCGTGACGGCGACACCGCCGGGTTATGGGCGGCATTTGCAGAAATGCTAGCAGGCGTTGCGGGAGGGGCGAAGCCGGGCAAGCCGGGTAAAGCGATCAATGAAAAGGGACCTTCCAGAGAGGAAGGACCTGAAATCGCGGATGTGCCAAAAACCACTGGCGGTGGCACTGGCGGCACCAAAGGCCCTGGTGATACCGTGGTGCGAAGCGATAATGATTTTTCTGCGACCGTCAATGATAAAGGAAAGCCCAAGGCATTCATCGATGAGAACGGTGATTTGAATCCCCCCAATATCAATGGAACGGGCAGTGTTCAAACGCATGTGAGGGGTAGTAATCCTGAAAATACGCCCTATATTTCTACCACGGATCCAAGCGCTGCCTCGAATCCGAAAGACTATGGCTCCAGTAAAATTGAGATCGACGTAAAGCGCTTGCAACAGGATATTGATTCCGGAGCATTGCCAGATACCAAATACCTGGATAATCGAAAAGTTACCGAAGAGCTTCAGTCTAAGGTGGATGAAGCACGGGTGAAGTACACGAACAACCCTTCAACGAAAAACGAGATCTCCTTGGGGCGTGCAGAGGAAGACCTGTCGAATGCCAAACGAGACGGTGAATGCTTGATCAAAGGTTGTGTACCGGCCGACTATATTAAAATTGTGAAGTAGAAGGTTTAATAATGGATCCGAGAATCTATGAATTACTCAATGGTATTCCAGAAAATGCAGACTATGCCGCAGAAGCAGGAGATCTGGATGTTGAGGATATTCCACAGGATAGACTCGACTCTGTGAAGGAGCTACTTCGTGAATCGAATGATGAATTAGTACGATTTTATGCTGCAAAGCTGTTAACGAGCTGGGGCGCTCGTGAAGGCCTGGTTGCCTTAGAAAAATTTATGAATAAATCTGAAGTTTTTGAAGGGCTATATGTTCACCGGTTACATGGTTATGATGATACCTATCGCCATATATTAATGGCGGTGACAATGTACTTTGCAAATGTCGCTGATAAAGAAGGGAAAGAAGTCGCAAGGGTACAGGTTTGCGATCTCCTTCTGAAGATTGTTGCGTTAGCCGGAGTGAGGCCTTTCGAGATTTCCGAAATGCTTCGCTTTGTTAGGCGTGAAAACTATATCGAATACTTGGCGCCACTAAAGCAGTATCTTCTGTCGATAATTGATCATCCAGAGGTGCATCGTTGGAAAATTTATGATGCCCTGGAGTTTTTTATGACTTTCGATTCGGAGTTTGTCGTGTCTTTATTGAAAAGTAAAAATATGTCTATTGATGATTTTAGCCCCCTGAGTAAAAGCTAATGGCGGTCTAGGTCAAGAAAGGGCAGAAAGTATTGGAAAAAAAGAAAGGAAAGAAAGGGGACGGCGGGCTCAACCGGTCAACGCAACGTACACTTTTCGTTCGTTGATTTTTCTAGTCCTGAAATAGGTTTACACCTGTTTCACCCCAACGCCCGATGCATCGCATCGGGCGTTTGGTATTTCAAAGACAGGTGCCGACTGATCGACGCCCGGGGACGATCCTACTTCGGATAAAGCGGCGGCAACCCACTATCCCCAACCGGATCCTGCACCCGCTCCGCCGTCGGAATCGTCCGGATCGCCCGCCACAAATCCTCACCCTGCCAATGCTGCCCGGTCTCGCTGTACAACGCGCCGTTCAAACCATCGAGCGCATCCGACAGCGGCACAAACCGCGCCGCCATGTCCGCCAGTGTTTCCGGCTGCTGACGGGCCCAGGCGTCGAGGGCCTGGCGGGTGGCGTGGGGGTCGTTGGCCTGGCTGGCGCGTTTGATGTCGTCGAGCAGGGTGCGGGGGCTCGGGCCGGTTTGTGCGGCGCGCAGGATCGCCGGTTGCCAACGGGCACGCCACCAGAGGCCGAAGCCGAGCAGGGTGGTGCAGGCGAGAACGAACGTGCTGAGTTTCCACCACCACAAGGCTTCGCTGTCGGCGGCGCTGAGCGGTTGCGCGTTGCCCGCCGGGGTGTCGACTTGCAGGCTCGGGTTGTTCGCCACTTGCAGGGTGCGCGCCGGCAGGCTGGTGTGTTCCAGGTGATCTTCGAAGGTGTTCCACCAGACCACGTCCACCGTTGGCAACTCGATCGAGCCACTGCGGCTCGGCACCAGTGCTTCGCGTTCTTCACGGCTGCCGATCAGCCCGCGATCGCTGCTCTGGTTGTTCAGCACCGGTTGATCCGGGTAGCGGCGCAAGCCGTTGGCTTCGGTGGCGGGCAGGGCGGGCAGTTGCGAACTGGCCAGGCCTTCGACCTTGAGGGTCAGGCTGCGGGTCAGGGAGTCGCCGACCTGAGTGTGCTCCGGCTCCGGGTTCCAGCTCTCGCTCAGGCTCAGGCTGCGGGCCGGCAGCCACGGCGCATCGCTGGGGTAGGTCATCGGTTTGGGTTTGACCGTCAGCGACGTGGCGCTGGAACTGACGCGCATCAGTTTGCCCGGCTTCGGCCCCTGCGCCGTGGCGTCCTGCGTGGGCTGGGTATCGACCAGTGTGGCACTGAAGGTCTGCGGAGCGATGCTCAGCAAACCGCTGTGCTGCGGATAGATCGCATAGCGCATCTCGATCACGCCATGGCGCACGCCGTTGATGTCTTTTTCGTAGGTGCGCATGTCGCCCAGTTGCTCGATGCGGGCATCGGCGATCTGCAATGGCGTCAGGCTGCTGTCGTCGTACAGCGACACCGAATGGTAGATGCGCAACGTGAGGATGGCCTGGGCCTGCACGTAGACACTGGTCTGGTCGAGGCTGGCCTCGATGAACACCGGTTCGCGGGCATTGTTCTCTTCGCGGTTGTCACTCTCGATCACCTGCACGGTGATCGGCTGGCTCTCGACTTCGCCCAGTTTCAGCGGCGGGATTTCAACGCTGCCGTTCTGTTTGGGCAGCAGGGTAATGATCCAGCGAGTGGTGGCGCGGTTGTCACCGTTGAGCGTGTTCAACTGGTTGACCTGACGTGTGCCGCGTACTTCGAACAGTGGCTCGAGCGGGCTCAGGTCCGGTTTGCCGAACTGCGTGACATCGTTGGATTCGAGGGTGAGTTCCACCGTCTCGCCGGAGTTCAGGCGACTGCGATCCACACTGGCCGTCAGCTCGGCCGCCTGGGCGGTGGCCGTGCAGATCAGCAGGGGCAGCAAGAGAGCGGTGAAACGGGTCATCGAATGTTTTCCTGATCCTGATGTTGTTGCTGTTCGTACCAGAATTTGCGTCGCAGCAGTTCGCCCGGATCATCCGGGATCTTGCCCAGCCATTGTTCCAGCGCCTGCTGTTGTTCGCCTTCGAGGTTGTCCTCACTGGGGCGCAGCAGCGGCGGTGTGTTCTGTTCCTCGCCCGGTTCGCTGTCCGGCAACTCGTTGGCGCCCGGTAGCGGCGGGGTAGTCGGCGGAGGCTCGTTGGCGGACTCGCCGGTTTGCGGCTCGCTGTGGGTTTCGCTCTTGACCGCTGGCGCCGGAGCAGTCGGTGGTGGTTCGTCGCCCGGTAGGTTTGGCTGCGCCGGTTTGTCTTGCGGTTCGGCCGGCGGCGGGGCGTTTTTCTGTTTCAGCAGGTTTTCCACCAGCGCCTTGTTGGTCAGCGCCGGACGCAGATCCGGCTGACGTTCCAGAGCCTGTTCATAGGCGTCCAGCGCCGCTTCCAGCTCGCCGCTTTTGGCCAGTGCGTTGCCACGATTGTAGTGGGCGTGGGCGTCATTGCCCTCGGCGAAACGTTGAGCGGCGCCACTGTAGTCGCCGGCTTCGTACAACGCCACCCCTTGCCATTGCGGATCTTCGAAATGCTTCGCTGCCTCGGCCGGACGCTTCTGTTTGAGCAGATGCAGGCCTTGCTGATCGGGACGCAGCCACAGGTCTTCGAAGTCGAAGGCGTAGCTCGGTTGCGGCAATGCCAGCAGCAACGGCAGGCAGAACAGCCAGCCACGCCGCCCGGCGCACGCGGCGAGGAACAGCAGTGGCAACAGCAGCCAGTAACCCTGATCGGCCCAGGTGTCGAGACGCACGGTCTGGCCATCGCTGCGCAGGCTGCGCGGGCCGTCGAGCAGGCCGAGGTCGCCCAGATCGGATTCATCCAGGCGTGCGCTGCGGTACTCGCCGCCGACCGCGTTGAGGAACGCGCCAAGGCCAGGGCTGTCGAGTTGCGGTACGCGGATCGCGCCCTGAGCGTCCTTGAGGAAACTGCCGTCCTCCTGAGCAATCGGCGCGCCCTCGGCGGTGCCGACACCGAGCATCAACAACTGCGCCGATTGGCCGCTCAGCGCATGACGAATGCCCTGGCGTTCTTCTTCGGAAAGCGAAGAACCAATCAGCAGAATCCGCCCCTGACCCAACGCACCCTGCTTGAGCAGCGCCAATGCCTTGCCCACCGCCAGATCCGCGCGGTGGCCGCTTTCCGGCATCAGCGAAGGCTTGAGCGCGTCGAGCAGATTGCGACTGGTCGCCAGGTCATCCGACAGCGGCACCAGCGTATGGGCGCTGCCGGCATAAACGACGATGGCAGTCTGCGCATCGCTGCGCACCTGCAACAGGTCGAACAGCTTGCGCCGGGCCTGTTCCAGTCGCGTTGGCGGCGAGTCGGTGGCGAGCATTTCCGGGGTCAGTTCCAGCACCACCACCAACGGGTCGGCGGGTTTCTGGCTGGTCTGTTCGACCCGTTCCCAGCTTGGCCCGAGCAACGCCAGAATCGTCAGCAGCCAGGCCACGCTCAGGGCGACCCACGGCAACTTGCTGTCGCGACCGCTGCCGCCACTGAGCAGCGTGGCGTGGAAGGCCGGCGGCAGAATCATTTGCCAACGACCGGCGCGTTTCTGCCGGTGCCAGAGCTGCCAGATCAGCCAGCCGAGCACCGGCAGCAGCAACAGCCACCAGGGGCGGAACCAGTGCGGCCACAGGGCGATCATCGGCGCCTCCGCAAACGCAGGCGTTTGAGGCGGTCGCGCCAGTCAGGCAAGGGGCTTTGCAGATACAACTCCTTGGTGAAAAAACGCTGCAGCAGGTTGTCGGGCCACAGTACGCGGGCAACCAGCAGAATGCTCAACAGCAGCGCGAACGCCAGTGGCCACTGATACAACGCCTGTGTGGGGCGGGCCTGGGTCGGCTGCTGGGTCACGGGCTCGAGCTGGTCGAGGGTGTCTTTGATCGCTTGCAGTTCCTTGCCATCGCGGGCGCGGAAATAGCGGCCGCCGGTAACGTCGGCGATGGCCTTGAGCGCCGGTTCGTCGAGATCAAGGGTCGGATTGGTGCCGAGCAGTGCCGTGGCGCCGCTTTCTTCAGGATCGGCGCCGATGCCGATCGGGTAGATTTTCACGCCTTCGCTGGCGGCCAGTTTGGCGGCGGTCAGCGGGTCGATTTCGCCGCCATTGTTCGCGCCGTCGGTGACCAGAATCAGCACCCGGCTCTGGGCCGGACGCATGCGCAGGCGCTTGAGGGCCAGACCGATGGCGTCGCCAATCGCGGTGTTCTTGCCGGCAATACCGATCCGCGCTTCATCAAGCCAGACCCGAACGGTGCGCCGGTCAAATGTCAGCGGCGCTTGCAGGTAGGCCTGGCTGCCGAACAGGATCAGACCGACCCGGTCGCCGTCGCGACTTTCCAGAAAATCACCGAGCAAATGCTGAACCAGCGACAGGCGACTGACGTCTTCGTCGTTCCATTGCATGTCCGGGAAATCCATCGAGCCGGACACGTCCACTGCCACCAGCAGATCACGACCGCTGGCGGCAATCGGCAGCGGTTCGCCGAGCCATTGCGGGCGGGCGGCGGCGATCAGCAGAAACAACCACAGCAACATGAACGGTGCCTGCTGGCGCCACGCTGGCAGATTGGCCCGGGCGCGACGACGAGCGAGGCCTTCCAGGTCGCCCAGGAAACTCACTTTGAGCGCCGGCTCGCCGCTGTCGGCCACCGGCAGCACGAGGCGCATCAGCCACGGCAGCGGCAACAGCAAAAATATCCACGGCCAGGCGAACTCAAACATGTTTGCGAATCCAGGTCTCGACCGCCTGGGTAAGGCCGGCGATGGCTTTGTCGTCGAGTTTGCACTCGGGTTTGTAGGCGCCTTCGACGAGCACCATCCAGCGGGTCAGGCCGGCGGCGGGGCAACGGTTGTCGAGAAACGCCAGCCATTTACGGCCGTTGAGGGTGTGGCTCTGGCTATAGGGATAGTGGTTGCGGCACAGGCGCTTGAGCAGGCCGTTGAGTTGCTGCAGCCAGGCCCCGGCCGGGGCGCCGTCGTAGGGTTTGGGCATCTGCGCCAGTTCGGCGAGTGCGGCGATGCGCACCGGGTCGAGCGGCAGTTCGGCGCGCACGATCGGTTTTTTCTTGATCGGAATGAAACGCCGCAGACGCCAGACCGCAAACCCGATCACCGGCACCAGCAAAAGCAGCAGCCACCAGCCCGGCGCCGGCGGCCAGAAGGCAATCGGTGGCGGGGAGATCAGCGGTTGCAGTTGTTCGAGGCCGTTCATCGACCTTTCCCCGGACGTTGCGGGTTAAGGAATTCGCGCATCTGTTCGACCATTTCGCTCTGGGTGCTCAATGGCATCAACAACACGCGCAGCTTCTGCGCGAGCAATTCCCAACGGGCGATCCGCGCTTCGGCCTGGGCGCGGTAGGTCTGGCGCAGGTCGAAATTCAGGGTGTCGAGTTCCAGCTGCGCGCCGCGCTCGGCGAATCTCAGCAGCCCGGCAGCGGGCAGGGCGTGATCCAGCGGATCGGACAGCGGCAGCATCAGCAGGTCGCAATGGCGCGACAACAGGCTCAATTGCTGCTCGGCGCTGTCGGACAGCGCGCGTTCGTCGCAGATCACGATCACCAGACTGCCCGGTCGCAGCACTTCGCGGGCCCGGCGCAACGCCACGCCGAACGCATCGCGATCCGGCTCCCGCTCGCTGTGCAGCGATTGATTGACCTTCACCAACCGGTTGAGCAGCTGCAACAGGCTCTGCTTGCTGCGGCGCGGTTTGATTTCGTAATGCTCGTTGTCGCCGAACACCAGCCCGCCAACCCGATCGTTGTGACCCAGCGCCGCCCAGCCGATCAGCGCCGCCGCCTGCGCCGCGAGCACCGACTTGAACATCAGACCGGAGCCAAAGAACAGCCGCGTGCTTTGCTCGACCATGATGAAAATCGGCCGTTCGCGTTCTTCATGGAACAGTTTGGTGTGCGGTTCCTGCGTCCGCGCGGTCACGCGCCAGTCGATGGTGCGCACGTCGTCACCGGCCTGATAGACCCGCACCTGATCGAAGTCGACACCACGACCACGGAATTTCGAGTGATGCAGGCCGATCAGCGGGCTGCGCTGGCTCGGCGTGGAAAACAGCTGCACTTCGCGCACGCGGTGACGCATCTCGATCAGCTCGGCGAGGCTGATGCGGATGCCCGGTTCGGAAGGCAGGGTGGCGTTCATCGGTGTCAAGCGACGGCTACGACGTCGAGAATCCGTTGCACCACCCGATCCTGGTCGATGCCTGCGGCTTCGGCCTCGAACGACAGAATGATGCGGTGACGCAACACGTCGAACAGCACGGCCTGGATGTCTTCCGGGCTGACGAAGTCGCGTCCGGCCAGCCAGGCATGGGCGCGAGCGCAGCGGTCTAGGGCGATGGAGCCGCGCGGGCTGGCGCCGTAGGCGATCCACTCGGCCATTTCCGGATCGAATTTGGCCGGGTTGCGCGTGGCCATGACCAGTTGCACGAGGTATTCCTCCACGGCGTCCGCCATGTACAGACCGAGAATTTCCTTGCGCGCGGCGAAGATCGCCTGCTGGCTGACCCGGCGCTCGGGCTTGGTTTCACCGTTCAGGGCTTCGCCCCGGGCCTGTTGCAGAATCCGGCGTTCGACGGCAGCGTCCGGGAAACCGATTTTCACGTGCATCAGGAACCGGTCGAGCTGGGCTTCGGGCAGCGGATAGGTGCCTTCCTGCTCGATCGGGTTCTGCGTGGCCATCACCAGAAACAGCGGCGACAGCTCGTAAGTGCTGCGTCCGACGCTGACCTGGCGCTCGGCCATTGCTTCGAGCAAGGCTGATTGCACCTTGGCCGGGGCACGGTTGATTTCGTCCGCCAGCACCAGGTTGTGGAAGATCGGGCCTTGCTGGAACACAAAGCTGCCGGTTTCCGGGCGGTAGATTTCGGTGCCGGTGATGTCGGCGGGCAGCAGGTCGGGGGTGAACTGAATCCGATGGAACTGGGCTTCGATGCCCTCGGCAAGCTCTTTGATCGCTTTGGTCTTGGCCAGACCCGGAGCGCCCTCGACCAGCATGTGGCCGTCGGCGAGCAGGGCGATGAGCAAGCGCTCGATGAGTTTTTCCTGGCCGAGAATCTGCGTTGAAAGAAAGGTTCGCAGCGCCAGCAGCGCTTCACGATGTTCCATCGATGACTGTTCCTGGAAAGGGTGGCCACAGGCGTTCGGATAACGCCGGGGCTGGGGGCGTTACTTTAATCCATCGCAGGGGGTGGCGACTAACGGCATTTTGCGCAAAGTGCGGGAAATGATCGGGGGATTTGTTGGAATTTTGTAGGGCGGGGGAAGTGCAGTGTTCTTTCGGGCCCTTTCGCGGGCAAGCCCGCTCCCACAATGGACCATATTCTCCTGGCAGAGCGCGGTCACTGTGGGAGCGAGCTTGCTCGCGAAGGGGCCAGTGCGGACACCCTCAAATCTGGCTGATAAAGGTGCCAGTACCCTCAAGAATGTTCTTCAGGGTTTCCTCGACTTCAGCCAAGTCCACCATGTCCGGGTTGAAGGTGATTTCAAGCACATCATCGCCATTCAACGCATCGGCATCCGCGGCCGCGATTTCGATCTTCAACTGGGTCTTGCTCAGGGTGGCCTTGACCCCGTCGAGGGTCGACGGCTCGCCGTCCAGCGTGATCTCCAGTTCGTCCTCGTCCGGGTAGCGGCTCATCAGGAACATTTCGCCCTTATCGCTGTGGCAGCAGAGCATGGCCATGTTGTCTTCTTCGTCGTCGCACGGGTTGACGATCAAAAGGGCGGTGGTCATTTGCATGGGGGAATTCCTGCCTCGGCGGGTTTGTTGGTCGCAATTGGGCGCGATTCTGCCAGCCCTCGGGAATTTCTGCATGTGAGAGTGTCAGAGGATGTGTCGTGAACGCGACACAGGTCAATGGTCATTCCGGGCACGCCTGTACCGTAAAAACGGGCATTCAGACCGGCGTTCTGCCCCATGAATGCTAGTGTTTACCGATGCGCAGGCCTTGGTTTACGTGCCAATGACCGAATATGTCGCAGCACCGCAAGCAGACACATTGTCGCACCCATTAAGCTGCGCAACGGATGAGCACCCGTAAAGGCATTGCCATGGCCCCGCGAGCGGCGCCAGGCAGTCGTTTTTGCAGATGCCCATTCATGGAAGGTGAATGTGACCTGAGTGTCTCGTCCAGCTTCACCCACCTGTCACCCTGTTTCCTCTGCCCGAGATTCAGGAACAGGGCGACGGAACGCCCCGAAAGGGGTTTTGTACGCGACGCTTTCCATCAATAACAAGCCCAAGCGGAGTACCACAGATGGCGTTCTTCACCGCAGCCAGCAAAGCCGACTTCCAGCACCAACTGCAAGCGGCACTGGCGCAGCACATCAGTGAACAGGCACTGCCACAAGTGGCGCTGTTCGCTGAACAATTCTTCGGCATCATTTCCCTGGACGAGCTGACCCAACGTCGCCTCTCCGACCTCGCTGGCTGTACTCTTTCTGCGTGGCGCCTGCTTGAGCGCTTCGATCACGCGCAACCGCAAGTGCGCGTCTACAACCCCGATTACGAACGTCACGGCTGGCAGTCGACCCATACCGCGGTCGAAGTGCTGCACCATGACTTGCCGTTCCTGGTGGACTCGGTGCGTACCGAGCTGAACCGTCGCGGCTACAGCATCCACACCCTGCAGACCACCGTGCTGAGCGTGCGTCGCAACGACAAGGGCGAATTGCTGGAAATCCTGCCAAAAGGCACCACCGGCGAAGGCGTGCTGCACGAGTCGCTGATGTACCTGGAAATCGACCGCTGCGCCAATGCGGCCGAATTGAATGTGCTGTCCAAGGAGCTGGAACAGGTCCTGGGTGAAGTCCGCGTCGCGGTCGCCGATTTCGAGCCGATGAAGGCCAAGGTGCAGGAAATCCTCACCAAGCTCGATAACAGCGAATTCGCCGTCGATGCCGACGAAAAGAACGAAATCAAAAGCTTCCTGGAATGGCTGGTGGGCAACCACTTCACCTTCCTCGGCTACGAAGAATTCACTGTTGTCGATCAGGCCGATGGCGGCCACATCGAATACGACCAGAACTCCTTCCTCGGCCTGACCAAGATGCTGCGCACCGGTCTGACCAACGAAGACCGCCACATCGAAGACTACGCCGTTGCCTACCTGCGTGAACCGACGCTGCTGTCGTTCGCCAAAGCCGCGCATCCGAGCCGCGTACACCGTCCGGCCTACCCGGACTACGTGTCGATCCGTGAAATCGACGCCAACGGCAAAGTCATCAAGGAACACCGCTTCATGGGCCTGTACACCTCGTCGGTGTATGGCGAAAGCGTGCGTGTCATCCCGTTCATCCGCCGCAAGGTCGAAGAGATCGAGCGTCGCTCCGGCTTCCAGGCCAAGGCTCACCTGGGCAAGGAACTGGCACAGGTTCTGGAAGTGCTGCCGCGTGACGACCTGTTCCAGACCCCGGTCGACGAACTGTTCAGCACCGTGATGTCGATCGTGCAGATTCAGGAGCGCAACAAGATCCGCGTGTTCCTGCGCAAAGACCCGTACGGCCGTTTCTGCTACTGCCTGGCCTACGTGCCGCGCGACATCTACTCCACCGAAGTCCGCCAGAAGATCCAGCAAGTGCTGATGGAGCGTCTGAAAGCCTCCGACTGCGAATTCTGGACGTTCTTCTCCGAGTCCGTGCTGGCCCGCGTGCAACTGATCCTGCGCGTCGACCCGAGAAACCGCATCGACATCGACCCGCTGCAACTGGAAAACGAAGTGATCCAGGCCTGCCGCAGCTGGCAGGACGACTACGCCGCCCTGACCGTCGAAACCTTCGGCGAAGCCAACGGCACCAACGTGCTGGCCGATTTCCCGAAAGGCTTCCCGGCCGGCTACCGCGAGCGTTTCGCTGCGCATTCGGCCGTGGTCGACATGCAGCACCTGCTGAACCTGAGCGAGAAAAAGCCACTGGCGATGAGCTTCTACCAGCCGCTGGCCTCCGGCCCGCGTGAGCTGCACTGCAAGCTGTATCACGCCGATACTCCGCTGGCACTGTCCGACGTGCTGCCGATTCTGGAAAACCTCGGCCTGCGCGTGCTCGGTGAATTCCCGTATCGCCTGCGCCACAACAACGGCCGCGAGTTCTGGATCCACGACTTCGCGTTCACCGCTGCCGAAGGTCTGGACCTGGACATCCAGCAACTCAACGACACCCTGCAGGATGCTTTCGTCCACATCGTCCGTGGCGATGCCGAGAACGATGCGTTCAACCGTCTGGTGCTGACCGCCGGCCTGCCATGGCGCGACGTTGCGCTGCTGCGTGCCTACGCCCGCTACCTGAAGCAGATCCGCCTGGGCTTCGACCTCGGCTACATCGCCAGCACCCTGAACAACCACACCGACATTGCTCGCGAACTGACCCGGTTGTTCAAGACCCGTTTCTATCTGGCCCGCAAGCTGGGCAGCGATGATCTGGACGACAAGCAACAGCGTCTGGAACAGGCCATCCTGACCGCGCTGGACGACGTTCAAGTCCTCAACGAAGACCGCATCCTGCGTCGTTACCTTGACCTGATCAAAGCGACCCTGCGCACCAACTTCTACCAGACCGACGCCAACGGCCAGAACAAGTCGTACTTCAGCTTCAAGTTCAACCCGCACTTGATCCCTGAACTGCCGAAACCGGTTCCGAAGTTCGAAATCTTCGTTTACTCGCCACGCGTCGAAGGCGTGCACCTGCGTTTCGGCAACGTTGCTCGCGGCGGCTTGCGCTGGTCCGACCGTGAAGAAGACTTCCGTACCGAAGTCCTGGGCCTGGTAAAAGCCCAGCAAGTGAAGAACTCGGTCATCGTGCCGGTGGGCGCGAAGGGCGGCTTCCTGCCGCGTCGCCTGCCACTGGGCGGCAGCCGTGACGAGATCGCGGCCGAGGGCATCGCCTGCTACCGCATTTTCATCTCGGGCCTGTTGGACATCACCGACAACCTGAAGGACGGCAAACTGGTACCGCCAGTCAACGTCGTGCGTCATGACGACGATGACCCGTACCTGGTGGTCGCGGCGGACAAGGGCACTGCAACTTTCTCCGACATCGCCAACGGCATCGCCATCGACTACGGCTTCTGGCTGGGTGACGCGTTCGCGTCCGGTGGTTCGGCCGGTTACGACCACAAGAAAATGGGCATCACCGCCAAGGGCGCGTGGGTTGGCGTTCAGCGTCACTTCCGCGAACGCGGCATCAATGTCCAGGAAGACAGCATCACTGTGGTCGGCGTGGGTGACATGGCCGGCGACGTATTCGGTAACGGCCTGTTGATGTCCGACAAGTTGCAACTGGTTGCTGCGTTCAACCACATGCACATCTTCATCGACCCGAACCCGAACCCGGCCACCAGCTTCGTCGAGCGCAAGCGCATGTTCGACCTGCCGCGTTCGGCCTGGTCCGACTACGACACCAGCATCATGTCCGAAGGCGGCGGCATCTTCTCGCGCAGCGCGAAGAGCATCGCCATCTCGCCACAGATGAAAGAGCGCTTCGACATCCAGGCCGACAAGCTGACCCCGACCGAGCTGCTGAACGCCTTGCTCAAGGCGCCGGTGGATCTGCTGTGGAACGGCGGTATCGGTACTTACGTGAAAGCCAGCACCGAAAGCCACGCCGATGTCGGCGACAAGGCCAACGATGCGCTGCGCGTGAACGGCAACGAACTGCGCTGCAAAGTGGTGGGCGAGGGCGGTAACCTCGGCATGACCCAACTGGGTCGTGTGGAGTTCGGTCTCAATGGCGGCGGTTCCAACACCGACTTCATCGACAACGCCGGTGGCGTGGACTGCTCCGACCACGAAGTCAACATCAAGATCCTGCTGAACGAAGTGGTTCAGGCCGGCGACATGACCGACAAGCAACGCAACCAGTTGCTGGCGAGCATGACCGACGAAGTCGGTGGTCTGGTGCTGGGCAACAACTACAAGCAGACTCAGGCCCTGTCCCTGGCGGCCCGTCGTGCCTACGCACGCATCGCCGAGTACAAACGTCTGATGGGCGACCTGGAAGCCCGTGGCAAGCTGGATCGCGCCATCGAGTTCCTGCCGACCGAAGAGCAACTGGCCGAACGCGTTGCCGAAGGCCACGGTCTGACCCGTCCTGAACTGTCGGTACTGATCTCGTACAGCAAAATCGACCTCAAGGAGCAGCTGCTGGGCTCCCTGGTGCCGGACGACGACTACTTGACCCGCGACATGGAAACGGCGTTCCCGCCGACCCTGGTCAGCAAGTTCTCCGAAGCCATGCGTCGTCACCGCCTGAAGCGCGAGATCGTCAGCACCCAGATCGCCAACGATCTGGTCAACCACATGGGCATCACCTTCGTTCAGCGACTCAAAGAGTCCACCGGCATGACCCCGGCGAACGTGGCGGGCGCTTACGTGATCGTGCGCGACATCTTCCACCTCCCGCACTGGTTCCGTCAGATCGAAGCGCTGGACTATCAGGTCTCCGCTGACGTGCAACTGGAGCTGATGGACGAGCTGATGCGTCTGGGCCGCCGCGCTACGCGCTGGTTCCTGCGTGCCCGCCGCAACGAGCAGAACGCTGCCCGTGACGTCGCGCATTTCGGTCCGCACCTGAAAGAGCTGGGCCTGAAGCTGGACGAGCTGCTGAGCGGCGAAATCCGCGAGAACTGGCAACAGCGTTATCAGGCTTACGTGGCTGCCGGTGTACCGGAACTGCTGGCGCGTATGGTGGCGGGTACGACCCACCTCTACACGCTGCTGCCGATCATCGAAGCGGCCGATGTCACCGGTCAGGATCCAGCCGAAGTGGCCAAGGCGTACTTCGCCGTGGGCAGCGCGCTGGACATCACCTGGTACATTTCGCAGATCAGCGCCTTGCCGGTTGAAAACAACTGGCAAGCCCTGGCCCGCGAAGCGTTCCGCGACGACGTCGACTGGCAGCAACGCGCGATCACCATCGCCGTTCTGCAAGCCGGCGGCGGTGATTCGGACGTGGAAACCCGTCTGGCACTGTGGATGAAGCAAAACGACGCCATGATTGAACGCTGGCGCGCCATGCTGGTGGAAATCCGTGCCGCCAGCGGCACCGATTACGCCATGTACGCGGTGGCCAACCGTGAGCTGAACGACGTGGCGCTGAGCGGTCAGGCGGTTGTGCCTGCTGCGGCGACTGCGGAGCTTGAGCTTGCTTGAGTAACCGTTGAATGAAAAAGCCCCGGCATCGAGAGATGCCGGGGCTTTTTCATGGCGGCTGGATTTGTGTTGTTTGATCCGGCCTCATCGCTGGCAAGTCGATTAGGCCCTGTTTTTCACTGCAAGTTATGTGTTTGTTTGTTATCAAGCATCGACACTTTATCTGCCGGTCTGGTCAGTAAATTGCTGAGCGACTGGTCAAACTTCTGCAACGCCCGAACCTGAACTTCCTGTTGCTGATTAATATCCGCAACAATCTCCTCCGAACGCTTGAAGTCCGCCCAAATCGGCGTCAACTCTTTCGCCTCGGAGCCTTTCGCCGTCCCGATATAGTTGAACTTGCCGTCATAGAAATCCGCACTCACATCGGCCTTGATGTCCGAACTGCGTGAAGTAATCAACTGGCTGTGAGTATCGACGATCGCCACCACATCCGGATTCGCCGCACGCAGGCTCTGCATGTCCGGGTACACCGTGACTGAGCCGAACTGGCGTTGCAGCGAGGCTTTCACCCAATCCACCGCCATGTCCGGTTTTGAAGTGGCGACGTAGGCGTCATGAATCGGCTGCACCAGCAGACTCTGACCAAAACCGGTGCCGGCGTTGGCCTGGTAGTCGCGCAGGTATTCGCGGTTGGTCTGGGTGCTCGGGCTGTAGACGACGCCCAGCGAGACACCGGGGCCGCTTTTGACCTGGGTGGCGCTGCTGCGACCCACCGGTTGGGTGAACAGGGTGTCGAGGGAGGAAACCGCTTTCGGGGCGGTAGGAACAGAACAGGCTGACAACGCTAAAACCGATATCGCCAAGGTACTGGCAAAGGCAAGTTTCATGGTGAGTCTCCCGTGAAGCAACTTCAGTCGGAAAGTCAGAGATGTCGGGGTTGATTAAATGCAACCGGCGACAGTTGCCTCAGACTACTCCCGCCAAACTGAAAACAACCTGACAATTTGCTGAATGACTGTCATGCAATAGTTTTATTGGCTGTAAGCGTTTTTGATTAATTGCCGCGAGTAATAAAAAAGGCGCAAATCAATCATTTGCGCCTTTTATTTATGGCTGCTTGAACAACCATCAGTTTTTCAATGGGATCAGCACTTGCTCGTCTGGCGACAACACCATGAACACCAGCAACTTGGCAGGTTTGGTTTTGCTGGCGTTTTTCGACACCAGATGTTCGGAACCGGCCGGCTCGTACCAGTACTGGCCCTTCTTGTAGGTGATCGGTTGTTCGCCCTTGACCTGAGAAGTCACTTCGCCTTCGAGCACATAGGCCATCGCCGTGCCGTCGTGTTTGTGGGCGATGGAAGACTGGCCCGGTTTGTAATCGACTTCGATCATCATGGCTTTTTTGCCGGGGACGTCTTTCAGCATCTGGTCCTGGAGGACCGAGATTTTCTCGGAGGCGTCGTGGGCCATGGCGGCGGCAGAAACAGACAGGGCGAGAGCGGCGGCGAAAATGTGCAGGAGTTTCATGGCGGGTCACCAGTGAAGTGGGGGAGTCGGCTTTCACAGTAGTCCCCGATCCGGGCCATTCACACCGCCAATATTCGGGAAGTTCAGGTGACCAATATCAGGGGGCTCGATTCAAGAATGTCAGTGCTTTCCATGACGCCTTCGCGAGCAAGCTCGCTCCCACAGTGTTCTGTGTCGTTCATATTATTAGTGAACTGCACGAAACCCTGTGGGAGCGAGCTTGCTCCGGGCGGCGTTCCGACGAAGGCGTCGGATCAGACGATAGGAAAGCTGTTGAAATCCACGCTATTGGCCAGACGACTGTCGATCAGGTCGATGAAGCCTTGGGCTTCCGGGCGATTGAAATGCGCCTGCATTGCCGCTTCCGACTGCCAGCGGGCGCTGACCGTCCAGCGGTGGCTGTCCTCGGGGCAGCGGTCGACCAGGTAGGAGTCGCAGCCCGGCGTTTCGCGCAGGGTTTCGACGATCTTCTGCAACTGCTTGCCCAGCTCCTCCGATCGGCCGGCGGCAGCCTGCACCTGTACGGTGTTGATCACTTCGTTGGACATTGCTCACACTCCTGAATCAGGCCGGACGAATCCTGCTCATTGAGGGATAACGCTTGTGCAGAATAGGCCTGCGCCGCCGGATCACCAATAACCAATCGGCGGTTAATCATTTAGTCCAATCTAACCAACAACCTGTTGCAGAATGTCGCGCAGGCGGTCGAGCGCGATGTCGATGTCCAGCGTTTCGATAGCACCGAAGCCGAAGTACATCCCGTTTTTTGCCGGTTGCTGGTGATAGAAGCCATTGATGGCGTACAGCCCGACTTCGACCTTTTTCGCCAGTTCGATCACCAGCGGCAAGTCGATCGGCACCTTGCAGAACACCGCCATGTGAAACCCCGCACTGGGCGGCACGGCCTCCAGCCACGGCGACAGGTCAGTGGCCATGCGCGCGAGAATCCGTTCACGGCGCTGGGCATAAATCGTGTGGCAGCGGCGGATGTGCTTGAGCAGACAGCCTTCGGCGATGAACTTGGCCAGCGCCCATTGGGGCAGGGTGGAGGCATGCAAATCGGTGAGTTGCTTGGCGCGGATCACCGCTTCGAGAATTGCCGGCGGCAGGATGGCGTAGCCGAGGCGCAGCTCCGGCAACAGGGTTTTCGAGAAGGTGCCGACGTAGGCAACGATACCGCGCTGATCGAGGTTGTGTAGCGAGTCGGTGGGCCGGCCCTCGTAGCGGAACTCGCTGTCATAGTCGTCCTCGATGATGATCGCGCCGAGTTCATAGGCCCGTTCGAGCAGGGCTTCGCGCCGCGCCTGGCTCATCGGCATGCCCAGCGGGAACTGGTGCGATGGCGTCACGTAGATCAACCGCGTGCCCTCGGGAATCCGTTCAACCTGAATGCCTTCGGCATCCACCGGCACGCCGACCACCGTCGCCCCGTGAGTGCCGAACAGCAGCCGCGCCGGCGGATAGCCGGGATCTTCCATCGCCACCAGACTGCCGGGGCGAATCAACACGCGGGTGATCAGATCCAGCGCCTGTTGTGCGCCGTTGCACACCACGATGTCTTCGTCCTGACAGTTCACGCCACGGGAAAACGCGATGTGCCGGGCAATCGCATTGCGCAGCGCCGGCAGGCCTTCCGGCACGCTGTAGAAACCCTTGGAATTGGCCATCTGCCGCAGGGCATGAGAGACGCAGCGGCGCCAGTCATCCTGGGGAAACTGGCCCTTGCTGGTGGCGCCGCCGATGAAGTCGTAACGCAGCGAGCCTTCGAGCGTCGGATGGCGCAGGAACACCGGCAGATTGCGCCAGCTCTCGATCACCTCGGAACTGGCCAGCTCGGAATGGCTTTGCTTGCGCTGCACCGGCGTCGAGCGGGCGTTGACGTAAGTGCCTTTGCCGATGACGCCAGTGAGGAAATTCTCGTAAGTCAGCTGCGCGTAAGTGTCGGAAATGGTCTTGCGCGAGATCCCCAATTGCTCGGCGAGCAGACGGCTCGGCGGCAGTTGCGTGCCGGCAGCCAGACGCCCGGACTCAATGGCGCCGCGCAGTTGCTGGTACAACTGACCGGCCAGATCCTTGCGGCCGTTGATCACGACATGAAGTTCCATACCGACGGGGCTCCCGGGGGCGACTGAAGTGTCGGCCAGATTACCCCCGAATGCGGTATCGGCAGAAGTTGCGTAGTGCAAATCCCCCAAATTGGCGCAAAACCCTGTGGGAGCGAGCTTGCTCGCGATGGCGTCAGTTCAGCCCTTGTCAAAGGTGAATGACACACCGCTTTCGCGAGCAAGCTCGCTCCCACAGGTTTCGTGTTTTGCCTGGATCAGTGGTCTGCCGGTTTTCCGTGCAATTGGGGCTGTAACGCTGGCGCATCAGCGCTTACCGTGAAATCACTCTTATGCTGCCCGAGGCCCGACCATGTCCCCGCGTCTGGATTACTACAGCGCTTCACCCAAAGCCATGAAAGCCATGATTGCCCTGGAAGCGCTGACCAGCAGCCTGAGCATCGAACCGCCGTTGCTGCACCTGATCAAGATCCGCGCCTCGCAGCTCAACGGCTGCGCCTTCTGCACCGACATGCACTCCGTGGAAGCACGGCGGGCAGGGGAGACGGATCGACGGCTTTACGCCATTGCGGTCTGGCGCGACAGCGGCTTCTTCAACCTGCGCGAGCGTGCGGCGCTGGCCTGGACCGAGGCTGTCACGCTGCTGGCCGATAGCCGGGTGCCTGACGATGTTTACCAGCAGGCGCGGGAACAGTTCAACGAGACCGAACTGGTGGATCTGACCATGGCCGTCAGCACCATCAACAGCTGGAATCGGTTGGCGGTGAGCTTCCGTCAGATTCCCAGCGATTGATCACAAGCCATCCATCGCTGCGCCCCCTACACGCTGATCGTTCCCATGCTCCGCGTGGGAATGCCTCTGGGGACGCTCCGCGTCCAGTGACGCAGAGCGTCATGGGCTGCATTCCCACGCGGGAGCGTGGGAATGATCAGGTGAAAGCTGGTTCGGTGGCTGTGGTTTTGATCGTTCCCATGCTCCGCGTGGGAATGCCTCTAGGGACGCTCCGCGTCCAGTGACGCGGAGCGTCACGGGCTGCATTCCCACGCAGGAGCGTGGGAATGATCAGGTGAAATCTGGTTCGGTAGCTGTGGTTTTGATCATTCCCATGCTCCGCGTGGGAATGCCTCTAGGGACGCTCCGCGTCCAGTGACGCAGAGCGTCACAGGCTGCATTCCCACGCGGGAGCGTGGGAACGATCAAAGCTAATTCGGCGGGCGCTGCGGTTTCACCGACGTGCCAAACGTATTGCCCATCCGCGTACTGGTGGCCGCTGGCGTCGCCAGTCCCACCTGATTCGGCGGGCGCTTGTTGACCGGCACATTCATCGCTTCCTGATTCTTCTGCGCAGCCGCCGCGCCGTCGGGGTTGTTGCCCATCTGCTGGCTCAGGCAGTCGTAATTCGGCGCCTTGTAGCCACCCACCGTCACCTCGACGCAGCCCAGCGGCTCCTCCGCGTGTGCAGCGCTAAATACCGTCAGCAACAATCCGCCGAGGGCGACTTTCCAGACTGATTTCATGCCTGCCTCCTGGCCGGCCCGAAGGGGCCGCTCTGACTCAAGAGTCTAGTGCAACGGCGGCGCCGATCCCGTGATGGTTTTTTTGCAGTGGCCGTCACACCAGATTCATAAACAGCCCTCAGGATGACGGTTTTCAGGGGTGCATCAGCCGTGCAGCGAGGCCGTGCCAGGGAGGAATTTGCGCGCTCAGCGCTCATGCGCCAGCTCTGTCTGGGGCTGCTGCTTGGCTTGTTTTTGAGCCGCGCCAGCGCCGACCCGGTGCCGGCGACGATGCGCATGACGCTGCACATCCCGGCCCAGGAACTGGCCCGTGCCCTCGATCAGTTCAGCCGCGCCACGGGCATGGCGGTGCTGGTCGACAGCCAGTTGAGTCGCGGTCGCCGCTCCCTGGCGGTGGATGGCGAATTCACCGCTGCCGAAGCGTTGCGCCGGATGCTCGGCGGCAGCGGCTTGATGGCCAAGTACAGCCGCGACGACGCGTTCACCTTGCAGGTCGCGCAAGTCGAGGATGTGCCGTTGCCGGCGGAGAAACCGACCCCCGCCAGCGCAGCCGTCAACCGCAGCTACGCCACGGCGGTGCAGGCCGCGATTGAGCGCAACCTGTGCCGCTCGCCGCTGACCCGGCCCGGCAGTTTTCGCGCGGTGTTGCAGTTGTGGATCGGTCGCGACGGCGTGGTGCAGCACAACCGGTTGGTGACATCGACCGGCGATGTTCGGCGCGATGCCGCGCTGGTAGACAGTTTTCACACGCTCAAGATCGACCGGCCCACACCCGGCGCATTGCGCCAGCCAGTCACGTTGCTGTTGTTACCCGAATCGTCAGGAAAGCGCATGGAATGCACACAATGGGAAGGAGTTTCCGGGGGATGAAAGACGCCGGACAAAGTTCGATGGTCCAGCTGTTCCTGACGTCCTACGAGGACTTTCGGGTGCGTCTGCGACGCCGTCTCGGCTCGGAGGACCTGGCCAACGACGTGCTGCACGAAACCTACCTGCGGGTCGACCGCATGGAAGCGCCGCCGAACCTGCTGCGGCCCAACGCCTACCTCTATCGCATGGCCCTGAACATCGCCGCCGACCGCCGCCAGGCTGATGCGCGGTTGCTCACCGGCAGCGAAGTCGAAGAACTGCTGCAAGTCAGCGACGAAGCGCTGGACCCGATGCGCGTGGTCGGCGGCCAGAAGGAAATCCAGTCCTTGCTCAGCGCCCTCTACGAACTGCCCGCGCGGCGGCGCCGAATCTTCATCGCCGCAAGGCTGGAAGAAGCGCCGCACCTGGAAATCTCCCAGCGTTTCGGCATCTCCACACGCATGGTCGAGAAGGAAATCAAGGCAGCCCTCGGACACTGCGCGGCCAAACTGGAAAGAAAAGTGTTTCAGCGGTTCGGTCGCGGGGCCGGAAAACCGTCTAGTGAATGAAGCTCCCGATCAACCCGTCGAGTACCTGTGCGTTTGAACATCTTCCGTCTGACACCTGCCGAGCCCACGCCTGCCGAGCGTCTGCAAAGCGAAGCCCGCGACTGGCTGATCCTGCTGACCTCCGGCCGCGCCACGGTCGCCGACGCCCGAGCGCTGCGCCAGTGGTGCGCGCAAAGCCCCGAACACGCCCGCGCCTTCGAAGAGTGCAAGGCGTTGTGGCATCTGCTGCAACCGGCGGCGGAAGAATTGCAGGCACCACGACGGTTCGGGCGACGGGCCTTTCTCGGCGGCGCCATTGCCGCGTCGGCGGCGTTCTTGCTGGTGCGCGGCACGATACCCGGCGGATTCTCCGGCCTTGGCGCCGATTACATCACCGAAGTCGGCCAGCAACGTCGGGTCGAACCGGCCGATGGCTTGAGCCTGGAATTGAACACCCAGACCCGCATCAACCAGCGTTCGGTGGATGAGGGCGTGCAGGGTTTTGAACTGGTCAGCGGCGAAGTCGAAGTGCGGACCGCACGCCTGCCGATGGCGATGCAGGCCGGTGGCGGCTGGTTGCGGGCGAGCAGGGCGCGGTTCAACCTGCGCAACCTCGATCAACAGGTGTGCGTGACGTGCCTCGATGGCGCGGTGGACGTGGAAGTCGAAGGCCGAAGTCTGCGACTGGAACCGGGCCAGCAGTTGACCTACGACGCACAACGGGTCGGCAGCGTACAAAGCGTCGACACCGCCGCAGTAAGCAACTGGCGTCAACAGGTGCTGGTGTTCAACGGCACGACCCTCAGCCAGATGATCGACGAGATCAACCGCTACCGCCCAGGCATGTTGCTGCTGCTCAACCGCGAACTCGGCCAGCGCCGCGTACAAGCACGTTTCTCCCTCGATCAACTGGCCGGCGTAGGCGCATTGATCCGCGATGCCTACGGCGTCAAATGCACCGAACTGCCGGGCGGCGTCGTAGTCCTCAGCTAACTAACACAACCCCCATAAACGCCATAGAACCTGTGGGAGCGAGCTTGCTCGCGAAAGCGGTAGTTCAGGCAATGAGATGTCGGATGTGAAGCCCCCTTCGTCGGATCGCCGCCCAGAGCAAGCTCGCTCCCACAGGGACCACATAGAACCCAGTTATTGGAGCGGCCCCATCACCTGCCGATACTTCTCCACCCCCTGCGCCGTCTCCCGAGTCAACCGCACCTCCAACCCCAACGGATCCTCCCGCCGATTCCCGCTCAACTGCCGCCACCCCTTGTCCATCTCCCAAACCCGCACCTGCAAATCACTCACCTCACTCAAAACCGCCACCCCAGCCGTAGGCGCCGGCAACGGATACCGACTGCGCGCCGGCGCCACCGCGCGATATAACGTGTCCCCCTTGAGCCACCACCGAACCCGCTGCAAAGCCCCCGGCTGATCCGCCGCGCTCCGAATGATGTCCAGCCGAAACCCCTTGCTGTCACTGCTGCGCACCGTAAGCGCAGGCGGCGCCGTCGCCGGTTCATCCTCGGTGCCGACCTTCTTCGGCTCCGTCAGCTCGATCCCGGCACGCATCTCCACATCCCGCTGCATCTGATTCAGCGCCCGCAACAGGCTGTCGCTCTGCTCACCACTGGCCTGCAAATGGCTGTCGGCGCGGGTGACACTGTCCAGCCCCTTCCAGGCAATCAGACTGACCACCGCCATCAACAGAATCGCGACCATCACCTCGATCAGCGTAAAACCTTGTTGTCTGTTCATTGCACGCTGATCCGGCCCGAAGCATCGCGCAGCACACTCAACCGATTGAGCCCGTCAGACAGCGTCAACTGCAGCGGCGGATTGATCCACTCCGCGTTCAGCACCACTTTCTGCTTCGGCTCCACCCGCACCTCAAGCTTCGGACTCTGCCAGGGACGCGGCCGCAACTGCGGGTCCCGCTCGAAATGATCAAAACCCTTGCCACTGTCACTGCGCCGACTGAACCGAAACCCCTTGCCATCGCTCAACCACGCAATCGGCCGCCCATCAGCACGCGCCTCAGCCTGAGCAATCTGCAGCAACTGCGCCACGCGCTCGGCGTCCTTGCGCAGCAACTGCAACGGATCGGGCTTGATACTCAAACTGATTGCCGCACTGGCGATCCCGATGATCACCAGCACCACCATCAACTCGATCAGCGTAAAACCCTGCTGCCTGCTCCGGTTCATCGAATGCGCACTCCCTTGCGTCCAGCCCGTCCCAAAAAACCATCCTGCACGGCCAACATGTAAGGCGTGTGAAATAAAACCGTGAGAATTGCCGCGTAGTCTGGTCACCGGGACTAAAAGGAGATTCAGCCCATGAGATACACCGCACGCTTTTCACCCCCCCAAATCATCCAGGCCGCCGCACTGCTGGCCGCCCTGGTCGGCATCGCCACCTGGTCATCCCTGCTCCTGACCACCGCCGAATCCCACACCCCGGCCGCCACCCCGCAACTGCTCGCGGCGCGCAGCGATAACCCGGCGTTGCAGTGGTTTTCCAACCGCACGGCGCCGGTGGAGATCAAGGTCAGTGGCGTGATGGCGGGGAGTCGTGGGGCGGTGGCGATTTTGAGTTTGAACGACGGGCCGCCGAGGAGTTTTTTGCAGGGGGAGCGGGTGAGTCCTGGGGTGAAGTTGGTGGCGGTGGAGGGGGATGGGG